>JALOTE010000001.1 GCA_025458045.1 Rhizobiaceae bacterium | reverse complement strand
TTCGAGCGCGCCAACGAGGCGTGGGGTTTTCCCGGCGGTGACGAATGGTCGACCGCCTTTTCAGTCACATGGGAAGAGGGCGCCGACTGGCCGACATTGGCCGTGGGCAATTATGTGGATCGCTTTGAGGAATTCGAGCCTTGGGGGTCCTGCACGCCGAACTGGCTGCATCGGCCGGAACCGGGCGCACGCCGCTTCGCGCCGCCTGTGGCGCTGACACCTGCGCATTGCCCGTTGTCGATCCTGTTCACGGATTGGAACCGCTCGGGCACGCCGTCGCTGCGCGTCTCCAACGACCGCGAATATTATGTCGGCGGGCAGGAACAGATGTGGCGCATCGAGCCCGGCGAAGCGCCGTCGCTTTACACCGAGGCCGATGGCTGGAAGCGCCTGCGCATCTGGGGCATGGGCATCGCCTCAACCGACATCAACGGTGACACGTTGCCGGATTACTACCTGACCTCGATGGCGGATGCGAAGCTGCAAACGCTGGCCCCGCAGCCGGAGGGTGCGGCTCTAACGCCATCCTATGACGACATCGCCTTCAAGCGGGGCGTGACCGCGCATCGGCCGCACACCGGCGGCGAGGTGAAACCATCGACATCGTGGCATGCGCAATTCGACGACGTGAACAATGACGGCCGCGCTGACCTGTTTGTCGCCAAGGGCAATGTGGACCGTATGCCGGATTTCGCCGCGCGCGACCCCAACAATCTGCTTGTGCAAGGCCGGGATGGCGTTTTCACTGAAATGTCAGTTGAGGCGGGCGTCGCCTCCTTTTCCACCTCACGCGGCGCGGTCATGGATGATTTCAACCTCGACGGCTTGCTTGATCTGGTGGTCGTCAACCGGCGAGAAGTGGCGCAGGTCTGGCGCAACACGACGGCTGATGCGGGCAATTGGCTGCAACTGCGCCCGCGCATGGACGGGCCGAACCGGGATGCCATCAATGGCTGGATCGAAGTGAAGCGCGGTGACGTGATCACGCGGCGCGAGCTTTTCATCGGCGGCGGACAGGCGAGCGGCCAGCACGGCTTCTGGCACATGGGGCTGGGTGAAGCAGCGGAGGCGGAAGTGCGGGTGCTGTGGCCGCATGGCAAAGCGGGGCCGTGGCAGCGCGTGGCGGCCAACGGCTTCTACATCATGCCTCAGGGTGGCGAACCGCAAGCGTGGTCGCCGGCGCGCTGACCGCCAAAGCCGACTATTCGCCCGTGAAGGTCGCCTTGCGCTTCTCCAGAAAAGCGGTTGCGCCTTCCTTTTGGTCGGCCGTGGAAAAACACAGGGCAAAGGCCTGCGCCTCAAACTGGACGGCGGCCGCAGTGTCGATGTCGGCTGCGCGCTGGATGGAGGCTTTCGCCTGACCAAGCGCGAATGGAGGCAGCGCGGCGAGTTTGCCAGCCAGTTCCATGGCGGCATCGGCCAGCGCCTCCGGCGTGTGAACCGATGCAACCAAGCCAAGCCCCAAGGCGCGTTCGGCACCGACCGGTTCGCCTGTCAGGCACAGCATCTTCGCGACCGAAACGCCTGCTGTCTTCACAAGGCGCACCGTGCCGCCACCGCCGGGGATGATGCCGAGCTTGATCTCCGGCTGGCCAAGCATGGCATTGCTTGAGGCGATGCGAATGTCGCAGGCGAGTGCCAGTTCCATGCCGCCGCCAAGGCAGAAGCCGTTGACCGATGCGATCACCGGCACGGACATTGCCTCGATCAGCTCTGCCACCTGCTTCAGCCGGTCCGAGATCGCCAGCGCCTCGACTGGCGACGCGCCGACAAATTCGCCAATGTCGGCACCCGCCACGAAAGCGCGTTCGCCCGCGCCGGTTATGATGACCGCGCGAACGCTGTCATCGATCGCAATGGCGCGCAACGCATCGAGCAGCGCGCCAAGCACGGCGGCGTTGAGCGCGTTCAGCGCTTTCGGGCGGTTGATTGTCAGTGTTGCGACAGCGCCGTGATCGGCGCGGATGACCAGAGAATCTGACATGGCTAACATCCATCAGAACAGGTTTCGAGGCGGTATAGGTTATCCATTATCGGGCCGGACAGCATCAACCAAGGGGTGGCCGGACACGTCATCCAATTTTCACTGGAGTTGAAACAAATTGCATGTAACGTGCGCGGAAAGCATTGAGACATGGTGTGGTGTTGAAGCCAAAGGGCCGCGCGCGCCGGAGATGCGCAGGCAGACAAGGGGGTGACCGCATTGCGCATACCGCTTACCGTCAATGGCCGCCGCCGCATTGCCAATGCTGACCCTTCCATGCCGCTCCTGTGGGTCCTGCGTGATTTGCTCAGCCTCACAGGCACCAAATATGGCTGCGGCATCGCCCAGTGCGGCGCATGCACGGTGCTGCTGGATGGCGAGGCTGTGCGCGCTTGCGTGTTTCCAGTGGGCGGTGTCGGGACCGCACGCATCACCACGATTGAAGGCGTGGGCGCGGACGGGCTTTCCGATGTCCAACAGGCCTGGCTCGCCGATCAGGTGCCGCAATGCGGATATTGCCAATCCGGCGTCATCCTCGCCGTGAGCGCTCTCCTGCAGCAGACGCCCGATCCGACGGACGCCGAGCTTGAAGCCGCGCTGACCAACATCTGCGCCTGCGGCACCTATCCGCGCATCCGCAAGGCCGTCGCGCGTGTGGTTGCAAACCGCAGAGCGACCGTGGTGCCCCAATGATGCCGACGACCGCCATGACCGCCACTTTGGCCGATGACGCGCCCGGCGGTACCGTCCTGTCACGCCGCACGTTGCTGAAGGCGCTTGGCGTCGGCTTAGGCAGCTTCGTCGTTCCCGTCGGGAACGCCGATGCCGCTGGAACGGCAGGCACCTTTGGCGCACTCATCATTGTCCATGCCAACAATCGTGTCGCGGTTGTCGTCGGCGCGACCGAGATGGGGCAGGGCGTTCTTTCCGGTTTTGCGCAGATCGTCGCCGAGGAATTGGGCGCCAGTTGGGCGATGATGGATGCGCGGCCCGCACCCGCCGATCCGCGCTTCGACAACCCGCTGTTCGGCGCGCAATTGACGGCAGGCAGCACCTCGACGCGCGGCTGGTTCATGCCGCTGCGCAAGGCTGCCGCCGATGCCCGTGAGCGCCTGATCGCGGCGGGCGCGGCGCGCATGGGCGTTGCGCGCGCGCAATGCGAAGCCGTCTCCGGCACGATCCGTCACCGGCCAAGCGGGCGTTCCGTGCGCTTTGGCGCAATCGCGGGTGCTGCTGCCGCGCTTCCTTCCGTTGCCAATGCGCCGCTGAAACCACAAAGCCGCTGGACCCTGCTTGGCCAGCCCGTCCGCAGGCTTGACTTGCAGGGCAAGGTTACCGGCCGTGCCCGGTTCGGCATCGACGTGACAATGCCGGGCCTGCTGCACGCAGCCATACGCCACGCGCCTGTGATGGGCGCGACGCTGATGCGCACGCCCGCAAAGCCGCAAGGCGCAATCGCGCTGGTTCCCCTTGACGGAGCGTTTGCCGTTGTTGCCAACGACACATGGAACGCCAACCGGCTTGCTGATCTCGTTGAGGCGGAATGGACCATTCCGCAATCGTCTTCCGCGCTCGATACCGAGCATGTCCGCCGCCGCGCCCGCGCACTCATGCAAAGCGGCACTCCACTGGTGGCCGAAAACCGGCGCGATGCTGGCGTCGATGCGCGCACCGCCGCGTCCATCGACGCGACCTATGAATTGCCGTTTCTGTCACACGTCTGCATGGAGCCCTTGAACTGCACGGTTTCCATAACAAGCGCAGGCTGCACGGTCTGGGCGCCGACACAGGCACAAGGTGCCGCCAAAGCAACGGCGGCGCGGCTGACCGGCCTGCCCGAAACGCGCATCCGTATCATCACCACCTTCCTCGGCGGCGGCAACGGCCGCAAGATCGAGCAGGATTACATCGCGCAAGCGGTGCGTGTCGCGCTCGCCTTGCGGCGTCCGGTGAAGCTCACCTGGTCGCGCGAGGAGGATTTCCGCAACGGCTATCTGCGCCCGGCGGCTTTGGTCCGCGTTCAGGCGTCCGCCAACGCGCAAGGCGCGATCAGCGGCTGGACTTACCGCAACGTGTCGCAGTCGATCCTTGGCCAGCGCATTCCCGGCTTTGCCGGTGTTGATTCTCAAGCTGTCGATGGATCTATCGATTTGCCGTACCGGATGGCCAGCCGGCGGGTCGAATGGGTTCCGCATGACTCCAAGGTCAGGAACGGCTTCTGGCGTTCGGTCGGCCATTCCATCAATTGCTTCGCTGTCGAAAGCGCCATTGACGAATTGGCGCACGCCGCCGGGCGGGACCCGCTGGCCTTCCGGCTGGCCCTGCTTGCAAGCGAGCCCGAGGCCGCCGCTGTGCTGCGGGCGGCAGCCGACATGGCGGATTGGACGGCCGCGCCTGTGCAAGGCCGCGCCAAGGGCATCGCGTTTTCGTCCTGCTTCGGCAGCCTGACGGCGCAGGTGGCGGAAGTGTCGCGCACGGCGCAAGGCCGCATCCGCGTGCATCGGGTCTGGGCGGCCATTGATTGCGGCGTGGCGGTCAACCCTGATTCGGTTGCCGCGCAGATCGAGGGCGGCATCATCCATGGCCTGAGCGCGGCGCTGTGGGGTGAGACAAAGCTGACACGCGGCGCCGCCGGGCCCGCCAATTTCGGCGAGGATGCCGCAACCACCCATCGCGTCGCAAAACTTGCCGACACGCCTGACATCATGGTCCGCGTGCTGCAATCCGGCCGGCCCATGGGCGGCGTCGGTGAGCCCGGCGTGCCGCCCGTCGCGCCGGCGATTGCCAATGCCTTTGCCCGCCTGACAGGACGCCGCATCCGGCGTCTGCCTTTCCATCGATCCGGGGGATGAATGATGGTCCGCTTTGCATGTGTGCCTGCAGCAGTGCTTGCGGTGTCGATGATCCCGGCGGGTTTGGCCCATGCCGACGTCATGTCAGGCGTTGTGCTGAAGGCGGTCGTCATTCCGGCCAGCGTCGCCGACCCGGCTGCGCATGAACGAAGCCGCGTGGATGCTGTCATTGCGGCCCATGGCCTGTCCGGCCGCGTGGCCCATCGCTTTGAAGCCGCACCGGCCTTCGCCACGCCGTTGGATGCTGCAACCGCGACATCGCTCGGCCGTGATCCGCGCGTTGCCGCCGTGCTGCCGCTTGGCGCAATCGCTGTGAAGCCGCTGGCAAGCGCCCCGGCGCGCGGCATCCTGATCCATGCCGGGCCGGGGTCGGCCGCACCCTGCTTTGCCGCACAGGCCGGCGACGGCGGTGTCGATCCGAAGGCCTGCAATCCGGCGATACGGTTCGGGAACGGGCAGGGCGTCATCAGTGTGAAGCCTGCGGGTGAGGCAGGGCTGGACAGCCTCGCATTGCTCAAGGCGATTGATTTTGTCGCGGCGCGCGGGGCGGAAGGGTCCGCTGATGCGCCTTACAGCACCCAAATTGCCATCGCAGCGGGCTTCCAGCCGTGCGGCAACGCTCTGTCACGCGCGATTGCACAAACGGCGACGGTAGCCGGACTGGCATTGGTCTTGCCGCAAGGCACGGCAACCGCCTGTCTGGCTGAAGCGCGCCGCGCGGCCGCCACGATTTCCGTGGTTCAGGCAGCGCTCCCGGCGGTCGAGGGCTTTCGCGGCGGCACATTCCGCCCCGGCTCGTTGGCGGTGACTGTGCGGGCATCGGCCGGCACACAGCGCTTCACCATCACCGGCGCGCCGGCCTGGCTGCCGTTTTCACCGGCGGCCCGCACCGCCACGGCGGCGGGCGCGCGCTTTGTCCAGCCCGTCGCGCAGGCGGCTGCGCGAGCGCGTCCTGTCGGCTGGCACAAAAGCGTGCTGCGCTTCCAGAACGGTGCCGTTGCCGCCAACCGCGTCAATCGCACGGTGGTGCTGGATGTGTTCGGCAGCGTCAGCGCCGGGCGCACGCGCTACAATTCGCTGTGTCTCGCCTGCCACCAGTTGACCGAGAATCGGACAGGTCCCCGCATGTCGGGCGTCTACGGCCGCCGCGCCGGGTCGAGCGCGGCGACGGGTTACACCGCCTATTCCAGCGCTTTGGCCGCTTTTGCCCGCCCGTGGACCAATGAACTCCTGACCCGCTACCTGACTGATCCCCAAGCGCTGGTGCCGGGTACGCGCATGCCAAGCTATTCTTTTCTCAGCGTCACAGACCGGCAGAACATCGTGGCCTATCTGCGCGCCATTTCAGCCAACCCGCCGCAATGACACCCAATCGCATCGCGTGGGACAATCCGCGCGCGACCTTCGCCGAATGACGGCTTGCGATGGCGAAGGCGCTGGTCTATCCGGCGAACATTGCGGCGCAGCATCTCCCGGCGCGCCTGCCTGACAACAATGGGAGGAGCCGAGGGGCCGCGCATATGGATGCGATGATTTCGTCCTATCTGCCGATCATCATTTTTCTGGCGGTGACGCTGGTCATCGTCGGCGCGCTCACCATCGCCCCCTTCATTGTCGCCTACAGCGCGCCAGACCCCGAGAAGTTGTCCGCCTATGAATGCGGCTTCAACCCGTTCGACGACGCCCGCATGAAGTTTGACGTCCGCTTTTATCTGGTCGCGATCCTCTTCATCATTTTCGACCTTGAAGTCGCGTTCCTGTTTCCGTGGGCGGTCTCGTTCGGGGAGATCGGCTGGTTCGGCTATGCCTCGATGATGGTGTTTCTCGGCGTGCTGACCATCGGTTTCATCTATGAATGGAAGAAGGGGGCGCTCGACTGGGATTGATCCCCGCGCGCCTCCAAGGAGAATTCCGCATGTCAACAGCTTCATCGGCAACGGCATCCACCACCCTCATCGCGCCGCAGCCGAAAGGCATCATCGACCCCGCAACGGGCAAGCCGGTCGGCGCAAATGATGCGTTCTTCGGCGAGATCAACGCCGAACTCGCCGACAAGGGGTTTCTGGTCACCTCTGCGGACGCGCTCATCACTTGGGCGCGCACCGGCTCGCTGATGTGGATGACGTTCGGCCTCGCATGCTGCGCCGTCGAGATGATGCAGACGTCAATGCCCCGCTATGACGCTGAACGCTTCGGCATCGCGCCGCGCGCTTCGCCACGCCAATCGGATGTGATGATCGTCGCAGGCACGCTGACGAACAAGATGGCGCCTGCGCTGCGCAAGGTCTATGACCAGATGCCGGAGCCGCGCTACGTCATCTCCATGGGCTCCTGCGCCAATGGCGGCGGGTATTACCATTACAGCTACTCGGTCGTGCGCGGCTGCGACCGCGTGGTGCCGGTGGACATCTACGTGCCGGGCTGCCCGCCCACGGCGGAGGCGCTGCTCTACGGCATCCTCTTGCTGCAAAAGAAAATCCGCCGCACCGGCACGATCGAGCGCTGAGGACCGCCAATGGCCAAGATGGTTCAACCCTCAGCCGACCTGATCGAACTTGCCGACTATGTCCGCGACGTGATGGCGGCTCACATCACCAGGGCGACGCTTGCCCATGGCGAATTGACACTTGAGACAACACGCGACCAGATCCTGACGCTGCTGCGCAAGCTGCGCGATGATGTGCAGACGCAGTTCATTTCCTTCATCGACCTGTGCGGAGCGGATTATCCGGGCCGCGATGAACGCTTCGACGTGGTCTACCACCTGCTCAGCCCGAAGCGGAACCTCCGCGTCCGCATCAAGCTGACGACGGATGAGGAAACGCCGGTCCCGTCGGCGACGGGCGTGTTTCCCGGCGCCAACTGGTTCGAGCGCGAAGCATGGGATCTTTACGGGATCTTCTTTTCCGGCCATCCGGATCTGCGCCGTTTGCTGACCGATTATGGTTTTGAGGGCCACCCGCTGCGCAAGGACTTCCCGCTGACGGGTTTCGTCGAGGTGCGCTACGACGACGAGGTGAAGCGCGTCGCTTATGAGCCGGTGAACCTGAAGCAGGAATTCCGCAATTTCGATTTCCTTTCGCCCTGGGAAGGCACGGATTACGTTCTGCCGGGAGATGAAAAGGCCAAGCAATAAGCGAATAGCGAGTTGCGAATAGCAAGAGCGATTGGAGAGCATGAGGTTTGGCAGGAGACATACGGTCCTACAGGGATTTGCAGGTCTGGCAAAAAGCCATGGACTTGGCTGTCAGTCGTCACAAAATCAGCAGGGTGTTTCCACGAGACGAGCTATTCGGGCTGACAAGCCAACTCCGTCGATCCTCATCATCAGTAGCTGCGAACATCGCCGAAGGCCACGGGAGGGAAACATCGGCCGCCTTTGTGCAATTCCTGCGGATCGCCCAGGGGTCACTGAAGGAAACGGAAACGCACCTCATTCTGGCTGGACGGCTCAGTTTTGGCGAAAGCGCCTCAATCGAAGCCGTAGTGAAGGATTGCGACGATATCGGCCGAATGTTGCGGTCGCTGACCCGTTCGATCCAAAACAAACAAACGTGAGCCTTTCTACTCGCAATTCGCAATTCGCTATTCGCCGGGGCACGAAGTTCCAATGACCGAACATTCCGTCCGCAACTTCACCATCAATTTCGGCCCGCAGCATCCGGCGGCGCATGGCGTGCTGCGCCTTGTGCTGGAGCTTGACGGCGAGGTGTGCGAGCGCATCGATCCGCATATCGGCCTCCTGCATCGCGGCACTGAAAAACTCATCGAGCACAAGACCTATCTCCAGGCCGTGCCCTATTTCGACCGGCTCGACTATGTCGCGCCGATGAACCAGGAACATGCATTCGCGCTTGCGGTCGAGCGGCTTCTCAACATCACGGTGCCGAAGCGCGGGCAGTTGATCCGCGTGCTCTATTCCGAGATCGGCCGCATCCTCTCGCATCTGTTAAACATCACGACGCAGGCGCTGGATGTCGGCGCGCTCACCCCGCCGCTCTGGGGCTTCGAGGAGCGCGAAAAGCTGATGGTGTTCTATGAGCGCGCCTGCGGCGCGCGCTTGCACGCGGCCTATTTCCGTCCCGGCGGCGTGCATCAGGACATCCCTGATCAACTCGTCGAAGACATCGCCAACTGGATCGACCCGTTCCTTGAGACGGTCGCCAATCTTGATGCGCTGCTGACTGGCAACCGCATCTTCAAGCAGCGCAATGTCGACATCGGCATCGTCAAGCTGGAAGATGCGTGGGCGTGGGGCTTTTCGGGCGTGATGGTGCGCGGTTCCGGCGCGGCATGGGATCTGCGCAAGAGCCAGCCCTATGAATGCTATTCCGAGATGGAATTCGACATTCCGATCGGCAAGAACGGCGATTGCTATGACCGCTACCTGATCCGCATGGAAGAGATGCGGCAATCGGCGCGGATCATGCGCCAATGCTGCGAGCGCCTGCTTGGGGCCGAACGCACGGGGCCCGTGTCCTCGACCGATGGCAAGATCGTGCCGCCGAAACGCGGCGAGATGAAGCGCTCGATGGAGGCGCTCATCCACCACTTCAAGTTGTACACCGAAGGCTACAAGGTGCCGGAAGGCGAGGTGTATGCCGCCGTTGAAGCGCCGAAAGGCGAGTTTGGCGTCTATCTCGTCGCCGATGGCACCAACAAACCCTATCGCTGCAAGCTGCGCGCGCCGGGCTTCGCGCATTTGCAGGCGATGGATTTCCTCTGCCGCGGCTACATGCTGGCTGACGTTTCGGCCATCCTCGGCTCGCTCGACATCGTGTTCGGGGAAGTGGATCGATGACAAGACTTCGCAACGCCGCATTCGCCCTAGCGATGGCAGCCGTGCCGACATCTGTCTGGGCGCAAGCCGTCACAGTCCGGACGCTGGTCAGCCAAGGCTATCAGGTCGTCGCAACGACGCCGGGTGCGGCCTATGATTCGAACATACTCTACTTGCAGAAGGGAACCATGCTGTTTGCCTGCACCGTGGTTGCGACCTTTGCCGGCAATGTGCCGGGGTTCACGCCGGGCCAGTTTCTGGCCGCGCCGCGAACCGGGCAATGCGTGAGAATGTAAAGCGTGAACGCCGACCCGATCACCGTCAATATTGAAAGCGGCCGGGTTTTCGGTGCCGCCGCACATGAACGTCTGGCGTTGGCGATGCTTCGCCTCGCGGTGTTCGTGATGACGCCGATCCGTCTCTATGGCTTTTCCTATGTCTGCCGTCTGGTGCGCAAACTCTTGCCCAGCCGCCGGAAGATGGTGTTCGAGCTTGCACCCGATGCCCGCATGCTGACCGACTATTGCGATGCCTATTGGTCGGTCCTGCTGATGCCGGGGTTTCCGTATGAGCCGGAGAATCTCTCCTTGATGAAAAATTGCCGCGACATTCCCTACGGCTTCATCGATGGCGGGGCGAACCACGGCCTGTGGTCGATCCGCATGTCCGGTGAGGCAGGCGGGCGAAAGCCGGTTGTTGCGGTGGAGGCCGCGTCGGACACGTTCGCGCGTCTGGAACTGAACAATGCGTTGAATGGGAACCGTTTTGTCGCATTGAACCGCGCCATTGGCGCCGTGTCCGGTGTGCCGGTCAAGATCTATGGCGCCAAGCACGAGGCGCGCTCCACGGTTGCACCCGATGCGGCGGCCAAACCCATTCTCGACACCGTGACGATTGCGCTGGACGACATCGCACAGTCTGCCGCGTTTGCCGGTGTCACGAAGTTCATCGTCAAGCTGGATGTGGAAGGCGTCGAAATCGATGCGATGACCGCAGCAACTCAGTTGCGCTCCGGCGATGCGTTGTTTGTCTATGAAGACCATGGCTCCGACCGGGCGCATGAAACGACGCGCCATGTGATGGAACAGCTCGGCATGCGCGTGTTCTGGCTCGGGCGCGACGGCGGGGCACGTGAGATCACCGATGTGCGCCAGATGGATGCCATCAAGCAGTCACGCCGCTTCGGCTATGATTTCGCCGCATCTGCCAGCGCCTTCTGGATCAACCACCTTTTGTCCATCACCGGAGCCCGCGCGGACACCGCGCAACCGATTGCCGCCTGAGGAACCTGTCCGATGTCCGTCCGCCGCCTTGCCGATGATGCCCTGCAACCCGCGAGCTTTGCCTTCACCCCCGCGATGGAGGGCGAGGTTGCCAAATGGATCGGGAAATATCCTGCCGGGCGCGAGCAATCGGCCGTCATCCCGCTTCTGATGCTGGCGCAGGATCAGGAGGGCTGGGTATCGAAGCCCGCCATCGAGCATGTCGCGTCGCGGCTCGGCATGCCGTTCATCCGCGCGCTTGAAGTTGCGACCTTCTACACGCAGTTTCAGCTGAAACCCGTGGGTTCCAAGGCGCATGTGCAGGTGTGCGGCACCACGCCTTGCATGCTGCGCGGCGCTGAAGAATTGAAAAAGGTCTGCCAGCACCGCATCCACCACGACCCGTTCCATCTCAATGAGGCCGGAACATTGTCGTGGGAGGAGGTCGAGTGCCAGGGTGCCTGCGTCAACGCCCCGATGGTGATGATCGGCCACGACACCTATGAGGATTTGACGCCGGAGCGGCTTGCCGAGATCATCGACGCGTTTGGGGCGGGGAAAGGTGCCGAAGTGAAAACCGGCCCGCAGATTGACCGCATTTTCTCCGCCCCCGAAGGCGGTCCCCTGACGCTGACGGGCATTGCGTCCAAGGCGAAGGCGGCGAAAGCAGCGGCCTCACCGGAGGCGGCAGGCAAGGCTGTGCAAAGCGCGGCGGTCGCTGCGCCGGCAGTTCCGGTTGTTGCTGCGAAACCGGCAAAGTCGGCGGCCAAGTCGGCTGCCAAGTCGGCGGCCAAGTCGGGAACGGTCGCGCAACCTGCGCTCGACGACAAGAACCGCCCCGCCGGCATTGAAAAGCCGCAGACCGTCGATGATTTGAAGCTCATCTCGGGCGTCGGCCCGAAAATCGAGGGCATCCTGCATGCGCTCGGCATCTACACATTTGCACAGGTCGCGGCCTGGAAGAAAGCCGAGCGCGAGTGGGTGGACGGCTATCTGAAATTTTCCGGCCGCATCGAGCGTGATGACTGGGTGAAACAGGCGAAAGCCTTGGCCAAGGGTGGCGTCGCCGAGTATGTTCGCGTCTTCGGCAAGAAACCGAGGTGACCCCATGGCCGAGGTGACAAACGAGCTGATCTATGAGGTGCTGAAGGACATGCAGCGCCGACAGTCCCGCCTTGAAGAAGGCCTGAGTGATTTGCGTGAAGAATTGATTGGCATTCGCGCCCATATTCACGCCATGCAAGGTGATATGAACAGTCTTTTTTCGCGCGTCTCAAATATAGAAACACGGCTTGACCGCATTGAACGCCGCCTCGACATGGTCGGCCAACCCGCAGAGTGAATACCATGCTCACCGATAAAGACCGCATCTTCACCAATCTCTACGGCCTGCACGACAAGTCGCTGAAGGGCGCTATGGCGCGTGGCCATTGGGATGGCACCAAGGGGCTGCTCGACAAGGGCAAGGACTGGATCATTGCGGAGATGAAGGAATCCGGCCTGCGCGGGCGCGGCGGCGCAGGCTTCCCGACCGGTCTCAAATGGTCCTTCATGCCGAAGGAGGTGAAGGATCGGCCGCATTATCTCGTGGTCAACGCCGACGAATCCGAGCCTGGCACCTGCAAGGACCGGGACATCATGCGCCATGATCCGCACACGCTCATCGAGGGCTGCGTGATCGCCGGGCGCGCCATGGAGGCGCATGCCGCCTATATCTACATCCGCGGCGAGTACATCCGCGAGCGCCATGCGCTGCAACGCGCCATCGACGAGTGCTATGACGCCGGATTGCTGGGCAAAAACAACACACTCGGCTGGGACATGGATGTCTATCTGCACCATGGCGCAGGGGCCTATATTTGCGGCGAGGAGACAGCGCTCATCGAGAGCCTTGAAGGCAAGAAGGGCCAGCCGCGCCTCAAGCCGCCCTTTCCGGCCAATGTCGGGCTCTATGGCTGCCCGACGACGGTGAACAATGTGGAATCGATCGCGGTTGCGCCGACGATCCTCAGGCGCGGCGCGGCGTGGTTCAAATCCTTCGGACGTGAGAACAATTCGGGCACCAAGCTGTTCTGCGTGTCCGGCCATGTGAACAAGCCTGCCACCTTTGAAGAGGCGATGAGCGTGCCCTTCAAGGAGTTGATCGACAAGCATTGCGGCGGTATCCGCGGCGGCTGGGACAATCTGCTCGCCGTCATTCCCGGCGGCTCGTCAGTGCCGATGGTGCCGGCCGAGCAGATCATGGATGCACCGATGGATTTCGATGGGTTGCGCGCGCTCGGCTCCGGTCTGGGGACAGCTGCGGTGATCGTGATGGACAAATCCACCGACATTGTGAAAGCGATCGCGCGGCTGTCGGCGTTCTACAAGCACGAAAGCTGCGGCCAGTGCACGCCCTGCCGCGAAGGCACGGGCTGGATGTGGCGCGTGATGGAGCGCATGGTGACCGGCGAGGCGCAGAAGCGCGAGATCGACATGCTGTTCCAGGTGACGAAGCAGGTGGAAGGCCACACGATCTGTGCGCTGGGTGACGCCGCCGCCTGGCCCATCCAAGGGCTGATCAAGCATTTCCGCCCCGAAATGGAACGCCGGATCGACGAGTATTCGCGCAATGCCCGCAAGGCGGAACCGGTTTTGCAGGCAGCCGAATGATATCGCGCGCGGGCAGCTTAGCCGATAGGCTTTGTTGCATTGCACAAATGTCATGCTAATGTGTCATCCAAAGCTGACAGAGCCGCAATCTATGCGGCCGGTGCTTTGGGGTTGGACAGGAAACGCAGATGGCGCGCATCCGAACAGGGAGACGCGCTATGTCAATTTATTCCATGCCCGAGGATATGGCCTCCGGCAAAAGCTGGTCGGATATGGTCAGCGCCAATATGAAGGCGCTTGGCCTGCCGGAGGTGAAGTTGCCGGTGGCTTCCGTCGCCGACTTCAAGATGCCGGATTTCAATCTGCCAGACTTGAAGCTGCCGGAACTTCCGGCGGGTGCTGTTGAAAGCTCGGCTGCATTCGCCATGATGCCAATGAGCATGGCCGCTTCCTTGATGGGTGCGTGGGCCGGTGCCATGGATGGCGCTCTTGCCGCGACGCGTAAAATGGCGTCGCTTCAACCGCAATTGCCGGACACCCCGGTGGTGGAGTGGTCCGCCGCTCCGAAAGGCGAGGTTGTCGCGTTCACGCCAAAAGAAAAGACAGCCAAGGACAATTCCCCGATAGACACATTGGAAGGCAGGCCGAAAAATGCCGCCATGGCCGACGCGGGCGACCTTGCGTCTGCGGTTGAGCCACTGAGCGCGACTGTGACGGCACTTGCAGACGAACCGATTGTTGCTCCGTCGGTTGCTGCCAACTCCACCCCTGTCGAGCAGGCAGCCATCGCCGAAGCCATCTTCGCGCCCGAAATTGCGCAGGAAGCGGTGCAGTCCGCCATGCTGGAAGCCGTTCCGGTCAGCGAAGCAGAGGCCAGCGCTCCAGCCGAACCGGTTGCCGTGTCCAAACCGGCCAAGGGTGGCTCGCTCCTCGACATGGTCGCCGGTGACGATGATGCCTCGGTCATTCCGGTTGCGAGGACACCCGTTCCCGCCGCATCCGTCACGGCTGTAGCGCCGCCGCCACCCGCGCCTGGCGACACCGAACTTGATCCGGTGGATTTCCGCAAACCGGCCGGCATCGCGAGGCCTGCCGCACCCGACGATTTGAAGATGATTTCCGGTATCGGCCCGAAAATCGAGGGCATTCTTCATTCGCTCGGCGTCTACACGTTTGCGCAGGTTGCAAGCTGGAACGCGGCGGAAATCGCCTGGGTCGATGATTATCTCAACTTCAAAGGTCGCATCACGCGGGATGTCTGGATCGCGCAGGCAGACGCACTCGCGGCAGGCGGGCGCGATGAATATGTGAAACGCTTCGGCAAGGATCCGCGCTGAGGGTGATGTCCTACGGCTGCAAGGCTTGCAAAGTGGAGATCATCCGCGCATCTTTGACGGCAAGCGCATGCCCCGGCGACGGACCCGAACGATGCCAAACGAACCTGAAAGCCTCATTCTCCGCCAGCTTCGCGCCATGGATGCGAAACTGGACAGGCTATTGGAAGACGTCAGTGACTTGAAGGTCAGGGCCACCTCCGTTGAAGAAGCGCTTGCCGGAGTGAACCGAAGGTTGGACCGCGTTGAGCAGCGGGTGGACCGGATTGAACGTCGCCTCGACCTCACATTGGCGTGATTGCCTCCGGGAATGCACCTCGCGCAACTCAACATCTCCGTCTGGAAGATCGACGATTCATCCGAGGCGGCGCGACCGTTCAGTGACAATGTCGCCCGCATGAATGCGCTCGCCGAGCGCTCGCCGGGCTTTGTCTGGCGGCTGCTCGATGAGGGACGGGACGAAAACGGCATAAACCTGATCGGCGGGCCGGAAACGCTGATGACGCTGTCGGTGTGGGAATCACCTCAGCATCTGGAAGCCTTCGCATTTTCCACCGTCCATCGGCGGATTTATGAGCGCAAGGCCGAGTGGTTTGCCAAATTGCAGTCGCATCACCTTGTCATGTGGTGGATCGAGGAGGGGCACCGACCCGATCTGGCCGAGGCCAAAGCCCGTCTCGACTCGATCAATGCGATAGGTTCGACCGATTTCGCCTTTGATTGGCCGCATCTTGCCGATGTCTCGCTATGGAAGACACGGCGCATCCCGTAGCACTGCAAGGATTTCGTTCCAAAAGCCAACGGAAAGCCGCCCATTGCATCGGTGAAGCCGCTGGATTGCAGCGCAGCAAGCCGCTATAGCACGGCAAAATCAAGAACGCGGCGAAGCGGTTTCAGGCTCGCATGCGCAAACGAGGGGCCGGGATCAGGCTTGAGGATCGGGATGCGGGGACACCGCGCGCGCTGCCTGAATTTGCGCGCTCCGCATACCGGCATAGGCTGAGGCGAGACGCGATGGCGAAAATCAAGGTTGACGGCACCGAAATCGAAGTTCCCGACCACTTCACGCTGCTTCAGGCGGCGGAAGCGGCGGGTGCCGAGGTGCCGCGCTTCTGTTTCCATGAGCGCCTGTCGGTTGCCGGCAATTGCCGCATGTGCCTCGTGGAGGTGAAGGGAGGGCCGCCCAAGCCGCAGGCGTCCTGTGCCATGAGCGTCCGTGACCTGCGCCCCGGCCCCAATGGCGAAGCGCCTGAAATGTTCACCAAGACGCCGATGGTGAAAAAGGCGCGAGAAGGGGTGATGGAGTTCCTGCTCATCAACCACCCGCTTGATTGCCCGATCTGCGACCAGGGCGGCGAGTGCGACCTGCAAGACCAGGCCATGGCCTATGGCATGGACGGGTCCCGCTATCAGGAGAACAAGCGGGCTGTCGAAAACAAATATATCGGGCCGCTGGTCAAGACGATCATGACGCGGTGCATCCATTGCACGCGCTGCGTCCGTTTCACGACAGAAGTCGCGGGCATTTCCGAACTGGGCCTCATCGGCCGTGGCGAGGACGCGGAGATCACCACCTATCTCGAACGCGCCATGACATCGGAGTTGCAGGGCAATGTGATCGACCTTTGCCCTGTCGGTGCGCTGACTTCACGCCCTTACGCGTTTCAGGCGCGGCCCTGGGAACTGACCAAGACCGAATCAATCGACGTGATGGACGCCGTCGGATCGGCGATCCGCATTGACACGCGCGGCCGCGAAGTGATGCGCATCCTGCCGCGCATCAATGAGGCGGTGAACGAAGAGTGGATTTCGGACAAGACGCGCTTCGTTTGGGACGGGATGAAGACCCAACGCCTCGACCGGCCTTATGTCCGCGTCAATGGCAAGCTGAAACCGGCAAGCTGGGCGGAAGCCTTCGACGTGATCAAGGCGAAGGTCGCAGGCGGCGCCAAGCTCGGCGCGCTGGCAGGCGACATGGCCTCGGTCGAGGAAATGTTCGCGTTGAAGTCGCTGCTTGCCGCGTTGGGCAGTGACGCCATCGACATTCAGGGACGCGGCGCGCTCGACCCGGCGCTCGGCCGCGCGTCCTACCTTTTCAACCCGACGATTGCCGGGATCGAGGACGCTGACGCCGTCATGATCGTCGGATCGAACCCGCGCAAGGAAGCTGCTGTCCTGAACGCGCGCATCCGCAAGCGCTGGCGTGCCGCAGGAATCCCGATTGGCCTGATCGGCGAGAACACGGATCTGCGCTATGCCGTCAACCACCACGGCAATGGCGTCGAAACATTGCAGATGCTCGCCGAGAACGGCACGGCCATGTATGCCAAGCCGCTCTGGCTGATCGGGCAGGGCGCTTACGCACGCAAGGACGGCGCGGCCATTCTCGCTCTCGCCGCCAAGGCGGCAATCGCCACCGGTGCGGTGCGTGAGGACTGGAACGGCTTTGCCGTGTTGCATACATCCGCCGCCATGGTCGGCGCGCTGGATCTTGGCTTGGCCGGTTCGGCTTGGTCTGAGGCCGATGTCATCTTCAATCTCGGGGCCGATGAAACCGAGATCGCGCCGGGTGCATTTGTCGTCTATATCGGGACGCATGGCGACAAGGGTGCGCATCGCGCCGATGTCATCCTGCCGGGCGCGACCTATGCCGAAAAATCCGGCACTTATGTCAACACGGAGGGCCGCGTGCAGATGGGCAACCGCGCCGGCTTCGCGCCGGGCGAGGCGCGCGAGGATTGGGCGGTGATCCGAGCGCTGTCCGACGTGCTCGGCAAGCGGCTGCCGTTTGATTCATTGGCCCAATTGCGGGCGAAACTCCATGCCGCGCATCCGCATTTTGCCGCCATTGACACGATTGCGCCTGGCAATCCGGATGATGTCGCGGCGCTTGCCAAACGGGGCGGCAAGCCAGCGAAGGAACCGCTCGCCTCGCCGGTCAGTGATTTCTATTTGACCAACCCGATTGCGCGGGCATCGGCAACGATGGCCGAGTGCTCGAAACTCGCGCAAAACAATTTCGCGGTCGCGGCGGAGTAAGCCAGATGGATTTCGTTTCGACCTATCTCATCCCGACGGCCATCATCGTGGCGCAGTCGCTGGCAATGCTGGTCGCGGTGCTGATCGTGACAGCCTATTTCCTGTATGCCGACCGCAAGATCTGGGCCGCAGTCCAGTTGCGCCGCGGGCCGAACGTCGTCGGTCCGTGGGGGCTGCTGCAATCCTTTGCCGATCTTTTGAAAATGATGCTGAAGGAGCCGATCATTCCGGCCTCCGCCAACAAGACCATTTTCATCCTTGCGCCCGTGATCTCCGCGACGCTGGCCTTGTTTGCGTGGGCGGTGATCCCGGTCAGCGAGGGCTGGGTTGTCGCCGACATCAATGTGGGCATCCTGTTCATTTTCGCCGTCGCCTCGCTGGAGGTCTATGGCGTGATCATGGCCGGTTGGGCGTCCAACTCCAAGTATCCGTTCCTCGGCGCGCTGCGTTCGGCGGCGCAGATGGTGTCCTACGAGGTTTCCATCGGCTTCGTCATCATCACGGTCCTGTTGCTGGTCGGCTCGCTCAACCTGTCGGCCATTGTGATGGCGCAAGGCGAGGGACTTGGCACCATGCTCGGCCTGCCGGGCTCGTTCCTCGATTGGCACATCGTGCCGCTGTTCCCGATGTTCGTGATTTTCTTCATCTCGCTGCTGGCGGAAACCAATCGTCCGCCGTTCGACTTGGTGGAAGCCGAATCGGAACTCGTCGCCGGCCACATGATCGAGTACTCGTCCACGCCCTACATGCTGTTCATGCTCGGCGAATATGTCGCGATCATCGGGCTCTGCGCGCTGGGCACCGTGCTGTTTCTCGGCGGCTGGCTGCCCCCGCTCGACATCGCGCCCTTCAACTGGATCCCCGGCCCGTTCTGGTTCCTGTTGAAAGTGTTTTTCATGTTCTTCCTGGTGGCGATGGCGAAAGCCATCGTGCCGCGCTACCGCTATGACCAGTTGATGCGTCTGGGCTGGAAGGTCTTCCTGCCGATCTCTCTGGCGGCCGTCGTGGTTGTCGCGACCTTCCTCAAGATCACGGGTCTCGCCTGATGAGCGTGGCTGTCGCCGGAGCGCTGGTAGGTCTCTTGATCGGGCTCATCGCTTACGCCGCGATTGTTCGGGTAGCGGAAGCGATGACGAACCCGGACGTGAAGAAAGTGCTCCGTATCGCGGGGCTGGTTGATGTTGCCATCTTTCCGGTGGTCGGCTGGTTTGTCGCCCCGATGATGTTTGGAGGTGCGGGATGAGCGCGTTTGCACAAGCCGCCAAGTCGCTGCTGCTGTGGGAGTTCGTCGTCGCGTTCGGCGTTGCGATGAAGCAGTTTTTCGCACCGAAGGCGACCCTCAACTACCCGCATGAGAAGGGCCCGCTGTCGCCCCGATTCCGCGGCGAGCATGCGCTGCGCCGCTATCCGAACGGGGAAGAGCGCTGCATCGCCTGCAAGCTTTGCGAGGCGATCTGTCCGGCGCAGGCCATCACCATCGAGGCCGGCCCGCGCAACAATGACGGCACGCGTCGCACGGTCCGCTACGACATCGACATGGTGAAATGCATCTATTGCGGCTTCTGCCAGGAGGCCTGCCCGGTGGATGCCATCGTGGAAGGCCCGAACTTCGAGTTCGCGACCGAAACGCGCGAAGAACTCTACTATGACAAGGACAAGCTGCTGGCCAATGGCGACCGCTGGGAGCGCGAGATCGCGCGCAACATCGCCATGGACGCGCGATACCGTTGATCTGTGTGCGGCGCAGCAACAGCGCCATAAGAAGGGTGGACGGGGCAGGGTGCCTCGTCTAATGAACCGCCGACCGAACGCCCCCGGCAAAGCAGGGCGGGGTCGACAAGAGGGGCTTCCCCGGCGCGCGGGGAATGGCATTTGAGACCATGCTTCTGACCGGAATTCAGGCCGCCTTCTTCTACCTGTTTGCGGCCATCGCGATCGGGTCGGCGTTCATGGTGATCGCAGGCCGCAACCCGGTCCATTCGGTCCTGTTCCTCATCCTCGCCTTCGTCAATGCGGCGGCCTTGTTCCTGCTGACCGGTGCCGAGTTTCTCGCTCTCATCCTGATCGTCGTCTATGTCGGCGCGGTTGCGGTGCTTTTCCTGTTTGTCGTGATGCTGCTCGATGTCGATTTTGCGGAACTGCGCGCGGGCATCGCGTCCTACGCGCCCGTCGGCACGCTGATCGGACTGGTTTTTGCCGCTGAACTCATCATCGTGCTTGCGGGCTACGCGCTCGCGCCTGAATTGGCCGGGTCCACGACCATGCCGATCCCGCCCGTGTCGGAGCGTTCCAACACGCAGGCGTTGGGCGACGTGCTCTACACGACCTACGTGTTTTTCTTCCAGATCGCAGGGCTCGTGCTGTTGGTCGCGATGGTTGGCGCGATCGTGCTGACGCTGCGTCGCCGCGAGGGCATCCAGCGGCAGGATGTGTCCAAACAGGTCGCCCGCACGCCCGAGACCGCCATCGAGGTGGTCAAGGTCAATTCAGGCCAAGGCATTTGAGAGGCGAAGGTCGGATCCATGCTTGAAGTCGGCATCGCCCATTACCTGACGGTTTCCGCCATCCTGTTCACGCTTGGCGTGTTCGGCATCTTCATCAACCGCAAGAACGTCATCATCATCCTGATGTCGGTGGAGTTGATCCTGCTGGCGGTGAACATCAATTTCGTCGCCTTTTCGGCCGCTTTGAATGACCTTGTCGGGCAGGTTTTCGCCCTCTTCATCCTGACAGTGGCCGCTGCGGAAGCTGCCATCGGTCTGGCCATCCTCGTCGTCTTCTACCGCAACCGCGGCTCCATCGCGGTTGAAGACGTCAACATGATGCGGGGCTGACGGTCATGGTGCACGCAATCGTCTTCCTGCCGCTGATCGGCTTCCTCATCGCGGGCTTCATCGCTCTTTCGGCCCACAAGATGCCTGCGAGCGTCGGCGGGGATCATGACGGCCATCACGGCCATGGCCATGGCGCCAACGGACATGACGACAATGGGCACGGTCATGGCCATGACGGGCATCACCACGCCGCGCCCGGTTCGCGCGCCGCCGAGATCATCACGACCGGCTTGATGATGATCGTCGCCGTCCTCTCCTGGATCGTGTTCGTGCAGGTTGTTTTCGGTGAAGCCCACGGCGCGCATTCCGGCGCGCAATCCATCGAGGTTCTGCCCTTCATCAAGTCCGGCGCGCTTGACGTGTCATGGGCGTTCCGCATCGACACGCTGACGGTCGTGATGTTCGTGGTCGTCAACACGGTGTCGGCGCTCGTCCATCTTTATTCCATCGGCTACATGAGTCACGATCCGCACCGGCCGCGCTTCTTCGCCTATCTGTCGCTGTTCACCTTCGCGATGCTGATGCTGGTGACGTCCGACAATCTGGTGCAGATGTTTTTCGGCTGGGAGGGCGTCGGCCTCGCCTCCTATTTGCTGATCGGGTTCTGGTTCAAGAAGCCGTCGGCCAACGCCGCATCCATGAAGGCCTTCATCGTCAACCGCGTCGGCGACTTCGGCTACGCGCTTGGCATATTCGGCGTGTTTGTCGTGTTTGGGTCGGTCAATTTCGAGACGATCTTTGCCAATGCGCAGAGCTTTGTCGCAGGCGGGGCCGCCGACGAGGTCTATTTCCAATTCCTCTGGCTGGAGTTGACGCGCGAAGGCACGCTGACGATGATTTGCCTGCTCCTGTTCATGGGTGCGATGGGGAAATCCGCGCAGGTGCCGCTGCACACCTGGCTGCCCGACGCGATGGAAGGCCCGACTCCGGTGTCGGCTCTGATCCATGCCGCGACCATGGTGACGGCGGGCGTGTTCCTGGTCGCCCGCATGTCGCCGCTG
This sequence comes from Rhizobiaceae bacterium, assembly GCA_025458045.1. Lineage (GTDB taxonomy): Bacteria > Pseudomonadota > Alphaproteobacteria > Rhizobiales > Rhizobiaceae > JALOTE01. The sequence continues at coordinate 58,483 of JALOTE010000001.1, read as the reverse complement.
TTTGAGTTGTCGCATGACGCGCTTCTCGTCGTGACAATCATCGGCACGGTCACGGCGTTCTTTGCGGCGACCGTCGGCCTTGTCCAAAACGACATCAAGCGCGTCATCGCCTATTCCACCTGTTCGCAGCTTGGTTACATGTTTGTCGCGCTCGGCATCGGCGCCTATGGCGCGGCCATCTTCCACCTGTTCACGCACGCCTTTTTCAAGGCGCTGTTGTTCCTCGGCGCGGGTTCCGTCATCCATGCCGTGTCGGGCGAACAGGACATGCGCAACATGGGCGGCCTGCGCAAGCTGATCCCGACGACCTATTGGATGATGATCATCGGCACCATCGCCTTGACCGGCGTCGGTGTGCCGCTCACTGTCATCGGCACGGCCGGTTTCTTCTCGAAAGACGCCATCATCGAGTCGGCCTTTGCTGTCACACATTCGCCGGCCGCGGGTTTCGCCTTCGCCATGCTGGTCGTCGCAGCGCTGATGACGTCGTTCTATTCGTGGCGGCTGATCTTCATGACGTTCCACGGCAAGCCGCGCGCTTCATCCGACGTGATGGAGCATGTGCATGAGAGTCCGCTCGTCATGCTCATCCCGCTGTTCGTGCTCGCTTTCGGCGCGCTGTTTGCTGGCGTGGCCTTCAAAGAGTATTTCTACGGTCATGATTTCGAGCATTTCTGGAAGGGCGCGCTGTTCCTGCTGCCGGACAACACAGTGCTCGAAGAGTTCCACGAGGTTCCGAAATGGGTGAAGTTCTCGCCCTTTGCGGCGATGGCGACCGGTTTCGTGCTGGCATGGTGGATGTATGTCCGTTCGCCTTGGTTGCCCGGCGAAATCGCCAAGTCGCAATACGGGCTCTACGCGTTCCTGCTCAACAAATGGTACTTTGACGAGCTCTATGATTTCCTGTTCGTGCGTCCCGCCAAGGCGCTCGGCCATTTCCTCTGGAAGCAAGGCGACGGCCGCGTCATCGACGGTCTCGGGCCGGACGGCATTGCCGCCCGCGTGCAGGATCTGACGGCGCGCGTGGTTCGCGTGCAGACGGGCTATCTCTATCATTACGCGTTTGCGATGCTGCTTGGCGTCGCTGCGCTTGTCACATGGATGCTGGCCGGGGGCGCGTTCTGAGCCATGACTGACTGGCCCGTTCTTTCAACCATCACATTCGCCCCGCTCGTCGGCGCGCTGCTGATCCTGTTCATCACTGGCGAAGATGCGGCAGCGCGGCGCAACATCCGCAATGTGGCGCTGCTGACGACGAGCTTCGTTTTCATCCTGTCCCTGTGGATCTGGATCGGCTTCGACAAGGCAAACCCGGATTTCCAGTTTGTCGAGAAGGTCGACTGGCTGGGCGGCGGCATCAGCTACCACATGGGTGTCGATGGCATCTCCATGCCTTTCGTCATCCTGACCACATTCCTCATGCCGATTTGCATCCTCGCCTCATGGGAGGCGATCGAGCACCGCGTGAAGGAATACATGATCGCGTTCCTCGTGCTCGAAACGCTGATGATCGGCGTGTTCTGCGCGCTCGACATCTTCCTGTTCTACGTGTTCTTCGAGGCGGGCCTCATCCCGATGTTCATCATCATCGGCGTCTGGGGCGGCAAACGGCGCGTTTATGCCTCGTTCAAGTTCTTCCTCTACACGCTGCTCGGCTCGGTCCTGATGCTGCTCGCGATCATGGCGATGTATTGGCAAGCGGGCACCACCGACATCCGCACGCTGCTGACGCATGATTTCCCGGCCGAGATGCAGACTTGGCTGTGGCTTGCCTTCTTTGCGTCCTTCGCGGTCAAGATGCCGATGTGGCCGGTGCACACCTGGCTGCCGGACGCCCACGTTGAAGCGCCGACCGCAGGCTCCGTCATCCTTGCCGGCATCCTGCTGAAAATGGGCGGCTACGGCTTCCTGCGGTTCTCGCTGCCGATGTTCCCGCTGGCGTCTGCTGATTTCGCGCCGCTCGTTTTCGCGCTCTCCGTCATCGCCATCATCTACACCTCGCTGGTGGCGCTGATGCAGGAGGACATGAAGAAGCTGATCGCCTACTCGTCCGTTGCCCATATGGGCTTCGTGACAATGGGCATTTTCGCGCTGAACCAGCAAGGCGTGCAGGGCGCGGTGTTCCAGATGATCAGCCACGGTTTCGTGTCGGGCGCTTTGTTCCTGTGCGTTGGCGTCGTCTATGACCGGATGCACACCCGCGAGATTTCGGCCTATGGCGGCCTCGTCAACACAATGCCTGCCTATGCGGTGGTGTTCCTCATCTTCACCATGGCCAATGTGGGCTTGCCCGGCACATCCGGTTTCGTCGGCGAATTCCTGACCCTGATGGGCGCATTCAAGGCCAACACATGGGTGGCGCTGTTTGCAACGACCGGCGTCGTGCTGTCGGCCGCCTATGCACTTTGGCTGTACCGACGCGTCGTGTTCGGCGACCTCGTCAAGGATTCGCTGCGCGGCATGGCTGACCTGACATTGCGCGAGCGTGCGATCATCCTGCCGCTGGTGTTCCTGACAATCTTCTACGGCGTCTATCCGATGCCCATCCTCGACGTGACGGAGGCATCGGTCGACGCCCTTGTCACCGGCGTGAATGCGTCGATTGATGCTGCAGCCGCGGCGAGCCAGAGCGCAGCCAGTGAGTGACAGAGCCAATGAGCGGGCGGACCTAAACAATGCCGGTTGATTTCACCCAAAGCCTGGTCGTGCTGGCTCCGGAACTCTTCGTCGCGGTCAGCGCGCTCGTGCTGCTGATGGTCGGCGTGTTCTCGCCTGCCGAAAGCGCCAATCGCATCGTGACGGGCCTGACAATCGCCGTTCTGCTGGCGGCGCTTGCTGCTGTCATTTTCTTTTCGGTTGACGGTCAGGCTTTCGGCTCGGCCTTCGTCAATGACCCGTTCGCCCGCTTCATGAAGGCGCTCACATTGGCCGGGTCGGTGGTCGCGCTTGCCATGTCTGTTGGCTTCGCCCGCGAGGAACGCTTCGACAAGTTCGAGTTCCCGCTGCTCGTGCTGCTCGCCACACTCGGCATGATGCTGATGGTGTCGGCCAATGACATGCTGGCGCTCTATATGGGCCTCGAACTGCAATCGCTGGCGCTTTACGTGGTGGCCGCGATCAACCGGGATTCCACGCGCGCAACGGAAGCGGGCCTGAAATATTTCGTGCTGGGCGCCTTGTCGTCGGGCATGCTGCTGTATGGCATTTCGCTGGTCTATGGCTTCACTGGCCACATTTCCTTTGTCGAAATTGCCAATGTGCTGGCTTCGGGCGAGCGTCCGCTTGGCTTGCTCGTCGGCCTCGTCTTCGTGATGGCCGGCCTTGCCTTCAAAATCTCGGCGGTGCCGTTCCACATGTGGACGCCCGATGTGTATGAGGGTGCGCCGACACCGGTGACGGCCTTCTTCGCCGCCGCCCCCAAAATGGCGGCCATGGCGCTGGTCACCCGGGTGGTGATGGAGGCTTTCCAGCCGGTCACGTCGGACTGGCGCCAGATCATCATCTTCATCGCCATTGCGTCCATGGGCCTTGGCGCTTTCGCCGCCATCGGCCAGAAGAACATCAAGCGCCTGATGGCCTATTCGTCGATCGGGCACATGGGCTACGCGCTTGTCGGGCTTGCGGCCGCATCCATGGTGGGTGTGCGCGGCGTCATCCTCTACATGCTGATTTATCTGGTGATGACGCTTGGCACCTTCGCCTTCATCCTTGCCATGCGCACGCGCGATGGGCCGGTGGAGGAGATTTCCGACCTTGCCGGGCTTTCGTCCACCAACCCGCTGATGGCGACCATCCTGACCATCCTGATGTTCTCACTTGCCGGCATTCCGCCACTCGCAGGCTTCATGGCCAAATGGTATGTGTTCCTCGCCGCCATCGAGGCCGGGCTTTACCCGCTTGCCATTCTCGGCGTGCTGGCATCGGTTGTCGGCGCGTTCTACTACATCCGCATCATCAAGATCATGTGGTTCGACGAGCCGAAGGGCGCGCCGCTTGCACCAGTGGCCGGTGAGTTGAAGGTTGTGCTGGCCGCATCCTCGCTGTTTGTCCTGTTCTTCATCGTTGGCGCAGGCCCGGTCTCGACTGCCGCTGAGGCCGCCGCCAAGACCTTTTTCTGATCGGCCTTGCATTTGGTTGCCGACCTGTCCGCCGACCTGACATATCTTGGAGTTGCTCGCGCTATCCCTGATCTGGCGGGCTGGCGGCATGCGGCCCTTGGCGATGCCGGTTCGACAAATGACCTTGCCCTGGCGGCGGCGCGCGCGGGTGACCCGGGCCAGCTGTGGATCACGGCGCAGCGCCAATTGCAGGGCAGGGGTCGGCGCGGCCGCGTCTGGGTGTCGGAGCCCGGCAACCTGTATGCCTCCGCGCTCATAATCCTTGAGGATGTTCCGCCTGCCGCGCTTGGAACGTTGCCGCTTGTCGCGGGGCTTGCCGTGCATGAGGCGGTGGCGCGCGCCGCACCGCAACTGGCCCATCGTCTGTCGTTGAAATGGCCCAACGACTTGCTTCTGGGTGACGCCAAGCTCGCCGGCATCCTGCTGGAAGGTGCAGCCGCACCGGGAGCGAAACGCGCCGTCGTGATCGGCTGCGGTATCAATCTGCGGCATGCTCCCGCCGGAACGCCCTATCCTGCAACGACTTTGGCGGCAGCTGGAGTGCATCTCGAAGCGGCGACGCTGTTTCCGGTATTGGCCTCGTCGCTGGCGGGAAAGCTCGCGCCGTGGGGCAACGGAACAGGCGCGCGCGATGTCGCGCAAGCATGGCGCGCTGTCGCGACCGGTCTTGGCCAGCCCATCCGCGTCAATCTGCCGGACCGATCTTTGCAGGGGCTGTTTGCGGATATCGACGCGGACGGCTATTTGCTGCTCGAGACCCGTGACGCGGGCATGATGCGCATCGCCGCTGGCGATGTGTTCCTTTTGACATAGATTGCAAGGCGAGATGGCTGACACCACAAAACCTGAACTCGTTTTCGTGCCGCTCGGCGGCGTCGGCGAAATCGGCATGAACATGGCGCTCTACGGCTGGGGCACGGCCAAGAAGCGCGAATGGATCATGGTGGATTGCGGCGTGTCCTTTCCTGGACCCGAGCAGCCGGGCGCCGACCTGGTGCTGCCCGACATCAGTTTCGCCCTGTCCGTGCTGCCGCACATCAAGGCGCTTGTCGTCACCCATGCCCATGAGGATCACTATGGCGCGATCCTTGCGCTTTGGCCGCAGTTGAAATTGCCGGTCTACATGTCGCCCTTCGGCGCGGGCATGCTGGAGTCCAAGGCAAAAGGTGAAAGCGGCGCGCCGGATGTGCCGGTCACGGTTTATCGCGCGGGCGAACGCTTCACGATTGGCGCGTTTGAACTGGAAGCCATTTCGATGGCCCATTCCATCCCGGAACCGATGGCGCTTGCCATTCGCACTGAGGCCGGAACCGTGCTCCACACCGGTGACTGGAAGATCGATCACGACCCGGCGATCACCCCGAAAACGGATGAGAATCGTTTGCGGCAGATCGGCGCGGAGGGCGTGCTGGCGGTCGTCTGTGACTCGACCAATGCGCTGCGCGAAGGCGAATCGCCGACTGAGCAGGCGGTTGCCAAAGGCTTGGCCGATGTCATCCGCAAGGCAGCGGGCCGTGTCGCCGTCACCACGTTCTCGTCCAATGTGGGGCGCATCCGTTCGGTCGCGCTTGCTGCGCAGGAGGCCGGGCGTTCCGTCATCGTGGTGGGCCGTTCGCTGAAGCGGGTCATCGATGTGGCAAGCGAGCTTGGCTATTTCGATGGATGCCCGCCGTTTCTCGGCGAGGAGGATTACAATCTCATTCCACGCGGCAATTCGGTCATCCTTTGCACAGGCAGCCAGGGCGAGCCGCGCGCTGCACTCGCCAAACTGGCGCGCGGTGAAATGCGCAACATCACGCTCAACCCGGATGACACGGTGGTGTTCTCATCCCGCACCATCCCCGGCAATGAGAAGGCCATCCTCGCGATCAAGAACGGGCTGATCGACATGGGCGTGCGCGTTGTCGAGGATTCCGATGCGCTGGTGCATGTGTCCGGCCATCCGCGCCGCGGCGAGATGCGCCAGCTTTACTCCTGGCTGAAACCGCAGATTGCCGTGCCTGTTCATGGCGAGGCGGCGCATCTTTCAGCGCATGCGCAACTGGCGCGCGAGTGCGGCGTGCCGCATGTGGCGCGCGTCCGCAATGGCGATATGTTTGTGTTCGATACGGACAATCCGGTCGTGATCGATCAGGTGCCGCATGGCCGTATCTACAAGGACGGTTCTGTCATCGGCGACGAGGAGGAGACCGGAATTGCCGACCGCCGCCGCCTGTCCTTCTCCGGCCATGTGTCGGTGAGCGTGCTGCTCGATAATCGCGGCGACCTTGTTGACGATGTCGAATGCGTGTCGCTTGGCCTGCCGCGCAGCCTTGCCGGCGAGGATGTCGACGTGATGCTGGCGAAAGCGGCCCGCGGAGCGGTGCTGTCGATGGGCAAGCGCGCGCGCGCCGACCTTGACGCGGTGCAGGAGGCCGTGCGTCGCGCGGTGCGGGCCGCTGCCGACCGTGAATGGGGCCGCAAGCCGATCGCCACCGTGTTCGTGGTGCAGGTGTGAGCGGGGCCGCCATGCTCGGACGTGTCAATCATGTTGCGCTCGCTGTGCCGGATCTGTCGGATGCCATGGCGCGCTACCGCTCGATGCTCGGCGCAACTGTCTCCGCTCCGCAGGCGCTGCCAGAACATGGCGTGACGGTCGCCTTCGTCGAACTCGCCAACACCAAGGTGGAGTTGCTGGAGGCGCTTGGCGACGCGTCTCCCATCCGTGCATTCCTTGAGAAGAACCCGTCGGGCGGCATGCACCACATCTGTTACGAAGTCGCCGACATCATCGCGGCACGCGACGCGTTGAAGGCGAACGGCGCACGCGTGCTTGGTTCGGGCGAGCCGAAAACAGGTGCGCATGGCAATCCGGTCCTGTTCCTGCACCCGAAGGATTTTGCCGGCACATTGATCGAGCTTGAGGAAGTGCGCGGATCATGAACTGGTTCACCGCAATCGCCATCTACTTCGTCGTGTGGTGGACGGTGCTGTTTGCCGTCATGCCGTTCGGTGTGCGCACGCAAGCCGACGAGGGCAAGATCGTGCCGGGAACGGCTGGCGGCGCGCCGATCCGCCCGCATTTCGCCAAGGCGGCGTTGCGCTCCACGATCGCCAGTTCAATCCTGTTTGCCGGCTTTTATTGGCTGGTCGCCATCAAGGGGTTCGGCTTTGCCGATGTGCCTCTGATCATCCCGCAGGAATTCCGCGCCAACGATTGATCGCTGCGTTCATGAGGCACCGCAACGCGCTGAACCAAAGCCAAAAAAAAAGGCCCGAAGGCCTTGTTTAGTCTGGCTTATACGCAGTGACCCAATTCCGTTACCGGCGGCAGCGACAGGCGCGCCAAGGGTCTAATCCTCCCAAGACCATGACCGCGTTTTTGGCAGTCGGTGCTTAACCGCTGCTCTTGTTGCCGAAAAAACTAGCTGTCTTGCCGGCCTGTGTCACGCGTTTTTTACAAACTGTTACGCAGAAAACATGCTGCAGTGCAGCAAATTTGACGTTGCGTCAGACCGGACGCCACCGCCTTTCTTTTCGCGCGATTGAACACTATCAAAACGCCTTGAAAAAGCGGGGCAGTTGCTGCCGATTCTGATCCGCACCCCATTGCTCAAGGCTGCCTCATGCGTCTGTCGCGCTACTTCCTGCCCATTCTCAAAGAAAATCCGCAGGAAGCGGAGATCGTGTCGCACCGCCTCATGTTGCGGGCGGGCATGATCCGCCAGCAGGCAGCAGGCATCTATTCGCTGCTGCCGATGGGCTTGCGCGTGCTGGACAAGATCAACCGCATCGTGCGCGAGGAGCAGAACCGGGCAGGGGCCATCGAGATCCTGATGCCGACGATCCAGTCGGCCAATCTGTGGCGCGAAAGCGGGCGCTATGAAGCCTATGGCGAAGAGATGCTGCGCCTTAAGGACCGCAACGGCCGCGAAATGCTCTATGGGCCGACGAATGAGGAAATGGTCACCGAGATCGTCCGGTCTTACGTCAAGTCCTACAAGGACCTCCCGCTCAACCTCTACCACATCCAGTGGAAATTCCGCGACGAGCGCCGCCCGCGCTTCGGCGTGATGCGCGGCCGCGAGTTCCTGATGAAGGACGCCTATTCATTCGACCTCGATTACGAAGCATCGCGTGCCGCTTACAACCGGATGTTTGTCTCTTATCTGCGCACCTTCGCGCGGCTCGGCCTCAAGTCGATCCCCATGCGGGCCGACACCGGCCCGATCGGCGGCAATCTCAGCCACGAGTTCATCGTTCTTGCCGACACAGGTGAAAGCCAGGTGTTTTGCGACAAGGCTTTCATGGGGTTCGAGACACCCGGCGCGGACGTCAATTATGGCGATGACGCTGAAATCGCCGCCATTGTCGATACATGGACCACACCCTTCGCCGCGACCGACGAGATCTATGACAAGGAAGAAGGCGCGCGCGCCACATGGGATGCCATGCCGGACGAAGGCAAGACCTCGGCGCGCGGCATCGAAGTCGGCCATATCTTCCACTTCGGCACCAAATACTCCGAACCGATGGGAGCGAAGGTTCTCGGCCCAGACGGCAAGGAGCATCTCTTGCAGATGGGGTCCTATGGTATCGGGCCGACGCGGCTGATGGCGGCCATCATCGAGGCCAGTCATGACGACGCGGGCATCATCTGGCCCGCGTCTGTCGCGCCGTTCGATGTGGTCGTCATCAACATGAAGCCGGGCGATGCGGCATGCGACGCAATCTGTGCGACGCTGGAAACGCAGCTTGGTGCCGTCGGCCTCGATGTGCTGCATGACGACACGGACAACCGCGCCGGCGCGAAATTCGCGACCGCTGATCTGATCGGCGTGCCGGTTCAGGTGATCGTCGGGCCGCGCGGGGCCGCGTCAGGTGAAGTCGAGATCAAACAACGCAAATCCGGTGACCGCGAAATGCTGTCGCTGGATGCGGCGATTGCCAAGCTGGTGGCACAGGCTTCGGCGCGCGGATGAGCAAGGCTGCCGCCCGCACGGACATCGGGCGCCCGAAACCGGCCGGGCCGTTCTCGCCATTCGAGCGGATGATGGCGATGCGCTATTTGCGGGCGCGGCGAAAAGAGGCGTTCGTTTCCGTCATCGCGATCTTTTCCTTCATCGGCATCCTGCTCGGTGTCGCCACGCTCATCATTGTCATGGCCGTCATGAACGGATTCAGACAGGAACTGACAAGCCGCATCCTCGGCATCAACGGCCACATGGTGGTGCAGCCGATCGATATGCCGATGACCGAATATGACGCGCTGGCCGCGCGGCTGTCGGCGGTGCCAGGGGTCAAGCTGGCCGTGCCGATGGTCGAAGGACAGACGCTGTCCTCCGGCAATTCCGGGCCCGGCACCGGCGCTTTGGTGCGCGGCGTGCGCGAGGCGGACCTGAAGCGCTTCGGCATGGTGGCCAACAACATCCGGCAAGGCTCGCTCGATGGCTTTGATGCCGCCGAGGGTGTCGCAATCGGCATCCGCATGTCGGAGAATCTGGGCCTGTCGCTTGGCGATCAGTTGACGCTGGTTTCGCCTGAAGGCGACGTGACCCCTTTCGGCACGACGCCGCGGGTCGTTGCCTATCCGGTTGTGGCGATCTTCGAGATCGGGATGAGCGAGTATGATTCCTCCATCGTGTTCCTGCCGCTCACTGCGGCGCAGGTCTATTTCAACTCGGAAGAACAGGTTCAGTCGATCGACGTGTTTCTCGACAATGCCGACGAGGTGGACGCCGCGCGGCCCTTGCTGACGGATGCGGCGCAGCGCCCGGTCTTCATCACGGATTGGCGCCAGCGCAACCGCTCCTTTTTTGCGGCGCTCGAAATCGACCGCAATGTGCAGTTCATCGTCCTTTCGCTGATCATTCTGGTAGCTGCGCTCAACATCATCTCAGGCCTGATCATGCTGGTGAAGGACAAGGGCCGCGACATCGCGATCATGCGCACAATGGGCGCGACCAGTGGCGCGATTCTGCGCATATTCGTCATGACCGGCTCCACCATCGGCGTGCTCGGCACGCTGGTTGGCTTGGCATTGGGCGTGCTGTTCGTGCGCAACATCAAGACTGTGCAGTCTGTCATCGAAACCCTGTCCGGCGGACAGGTGTGGGATCCGACGATCCGTTACCTTTCCGAGATACCGGCACGCATGGACATCGGCGAGACGGCATCCATCGTGGCGATGGGCCTTGTCCTGTCGTTTCTTGCCACGCTCTATCCGGCGTGGCGGGCGGCACGGCTCGATCCGGTCGAGGCTCTGCGCTACGAATGAACACCGCCGCCGCGCCCGTTTTGGAATTTCGCGATATCCACCGCTGGTATGCGGAGGGCGACAAGCGGCTCGTCATCCTCGAGGGCGGCGATCTCGCCGTGCATGAGGGGGAAATGGTTGCACTTGTCGCGCCGTCCGGTGCCGGCAAATCGACCTTGCTGCATCTGGCGGGCCTGCTTGAATCGCCTGATCAGGGACAGGTGCTGATCGCGGGAGAGGACGCGGCGCGCATGGGCGACAGCGAGCGGACCGCGCTGCGCCGCACCTCGATCGGCTTTGTCTACCAGTTCCATCACCTGCTGCCGGAATTCACGGCGCTTGAGAATGTCATGATCCCGCAGATGATCGCGGGCCTGACCAAGGCCGAGGCGGCGAACCGGGCGGGCCAGTTGCTTGCCTATATGAAGCTTGCGCCCCGTGCCTTGCACCGCCCGGCGGAGCTTTCCGGCGGCGAGCAGCAGCGTGTTGCGATCGCGCGCGCCGTTGCCAATGCGCCGCGGCTTCTGCTGGCCGATGAGCCTACAGGCAATCTCGACCCCGAAACCTCAAGCTATGTGTTCGAGGCTCTGGAGGCGCTTGTGCGCCAGTCCGGGCTTGCCGCGCTGATTGTCACACATAACCATGACCTCGCGCGCCGCATGGACCGGATCATCACGTTGCGGGACCGCCGCATCGTCACCGCGTGATCCGATCGGCTGACTTTTCGTAAGCAAGGCAGTTGCGTCTTGGGCCGACAGGCTGCGCACACGGCTGGACGGCGATTGCCATGTTCCGCCTGCTTCTGCGTTGTGCGTCGTGTGAGCGCCACCGCCAGCCGCCGCCCTGATTGGCGAGCGGAATTCGCGGGTTTCCGCGTTTTTGTTTCTGTTCCAAATATGTTCGCGTTGCGGCCGGATTTTAACGTTCCGTTAAGAAGTGAACACATAAAGAACATACATCGAACTTAACGCGAATTGGAGGGTTCCATGGTCGAGTTTGTCCAGGATGTGGCCGCACTTGTGTCCCTGTCGGCGTTCCTGATCACCATCGCCATGTGGGCGTCGGCGGTTTGACCGTCAACGGTGGATGACGCGTCATCAAGCTGTCGGAACGCGTGCATCTCGCATAGGCTGACCACTTCGGAATCGGGGTACGGCCATGATGGACGCAGGCGGAACAAAGCGGCGCGAGCCCATCATCAATTTGCGGGTGCACTCGGCCTATTCGCTGCTTGAAGGCGCTTTGCAGATCAAGGACATCGTGGCGCGCACCGCGGCCGACATTGCGCCCGCTGTCTGCATCGCCGACACGAACAACCTGTTTGGCGCACTGCAGTTTGCCGATGCCGCAAAGGCGGCGGGCGTCCAACCGATCATCGGCTGCGACATGGAGATCGCGTTTCCGCCGGAACTGGCGCTCGCCGATGATGCCGACCCGCGGCGAAGGGCGAGAGCCGGAGTCGTCCTCATAGCCGCGTCCGCGCGGGGCTATGCCAACCTTGTGGCCTTGTCGTCGGCGCTTTATCTGGAAGGCGGGGAGGGCGGCTTGCTGCGCTTGCCCTATGCGCAGTTGGAGCGCCATGCCGAAGGCGTCATCCTGCTGACGGGTGGACCGAATGGCCCGATCGCCCGCGCGTTGGAGGCCGGACAATCCGCTTTGGCGCGGGCGCGGCTGGAAGCGCTTGCGGCGCTGTTCGGCGACAGGCTTTATGTCGAGTTGCAACGCCAGCGCGGCACGTCGCGCGCCATCGAACGCGTCATGATCAGCCTTGCCTATGAACTGAATCTGCCGCTCGTTGCGACAAACGAAGCCTATTTCGCCGAGGCAGCCGATTTCGAGGCCCATGATGCGCTGCTGGCGATCGCGGAAGGCGCGGTGATTGCGGAGGACAACCGGCGGCGGTTGACCCCCGACCACTGCCTCAAGCGTCAATCCGAACTTGCGGCCCTGTTTGCCGATCTGCCGGAGGCCTTGGAGAACACCGCCGAGATCGCGCGCCGCGCCGCGTTCTTCCCCAAGTCCCGCGATCCCATCCTGCCGCGCTTTGTCGGCGGAGACACGGCCGATGAGGTGGCCGCGCTTGCGGCGGAAGCAGATGAGCTGGCGCGACAGGCACATGCCGGGCTCGAAGCGCGCCTTGCGGTCACCGGGCCGGTCGAGGGCCACAGCGTGGAGGATTACCGCGCGCGGCTTGACTATGAATTGGGCGTGATCACACGCATGAAGTTCCCCGGCTACTTCCTCATCGTTGCCGACTTCATCCAATGGGCCAAGCGGCAGGGCATTCCGGTGGGGCCGGGCAGGGGCTCGGGCGCAGGCTCGCTGGTCGCCTATGCCTTGACCATCACCGACATCGATCCACTGCGCTTCTCGTTGCTGTTCGAGCGATTCCTCAACCCCGACCGCGTGTCGATGCCGGATTTCGACATCGACTTCTGCCAGGAACGCCGCGACGAAGTAATTGCCTACGTCCAGCAGAAATACGGTCGCGACCAAGTGGCGCAGATCATCACTTTCGGGACATTGCAGGCCCGCGCGGTGCTGCGGGACACCGGCCGCGTACTGCAAATGCCCTATGGCCAGGTGGACAAGCTCTGCAAGATGGTGCCGAACAATCCGGCCAACCCGACGCCGCTCTCCAAGGCCGTGGAGGAAGAGCCGCGCTTTGCGCAGGAAATCGAGCGCGAGCCGATTGTCGGCAAGCTGCTCGACATCGCCAAGAAGCTGGAGGGACTCTACCGCCACGCCTCCACCCATGCTGCGGGCATCGTGATCGGCGACAGGCCGCTCGCCGAACTGGTGCCGATGTATCGCGACCCGCGCTCGAACATGCCGGTGACGCAGTTCAACATGAAATGGGTGGAGAAGGCGGGGCTGGTGAAGTTCGACTTCCTCGGCCTCAAGACCTTGTCCGTGCTTGAAACCGCGGTGGCGCTGGTGCGCCGCAAAGGCATCGACATCGATCTCGCCACGCTGCCGCTCGACGACAAGGCGACCTATGAGATGCTGTCACGCGGCGAAACGGTCGGCATCTTCCAGGTGGAATCGGCCGGGATGCGCAAGGCGCTGATCGGCATGAAGCCCGACCGCATCGAAGACATCATCGCGCTCGTGGCGCTTTACCGCCCCGGCCCGATGGAAAACATCCCGACCTACAACGCCCGGAAAAATGGCGAGGAGGAAATCGCCTCCATCCACCCGAAGATCGACCATCTGATCGCCGAGACGCAGGGCGTCATCGTCTATCAGGAGCAGGTCATGCAGATCGCGCAGGAACTGGCCGGTTACTCGCTCGGCGAGGCCGACCTGCTGCGGCGAGCGATGGGCAAGAAGATCCGCGCCGAGATGGAAGTGCAGCGCGAGCGCTTCGTGAAGGGCGCAACCGAGCGCGGTGTCGGCAAGGGGCAGGCGAACGCCATTTTCGACCTGCTCGCAAAATTCGCTGACTATGGCTTCAACAAATCGCACGCGGCCGCCTACGCGGTCGTCTCCTACCAGACAGCGTGGATGAAGGCACATCATCCGGTGGAGTTCCTTGCCGCCTCGATGAGCTTCGACCTGCTCAACACCGACAAGCTGAGCGATTTCCGGCAAGAGGCCGAGCGGATCGGCATCACCGTGGTGCCGCCCTCCGTGATGACCTCGCATGCGCGCTTCGAGGTGAAGGACGGAAAGATCCTCTATGCACTCGCCGCCATCAAGGGGATCGGCGAAGGCGCAGTGGACGAGATCGTGCGCAAGCGCAACGAAGCGCCATTCACATCGCTTTCGGATTTCTGCGCGCGGGTTGATCCGCGCTTCATCAACAAGCGCGTCTATGAAAGCCTGATCGCAGCGGGCGCGCTCGATTGCTTCGGAGTTGACCGTGCGGCGATGATGGAGGGCGTCGACCGCTTGCTCGGCCTTTCAGCGCGCGCCAATGACAACAAGGCATCCGGCCAGTCGGACATCTTCGCGCTCGGCGGGGCAGGGCCCGAAACCTTGGTGCTGCCCAAGGTTGCGCCATGGACTCCCGCCGAAAAACTGAAGCGTGAATATGACGCGGCTGGCTTCTACCTGTCCTCGCATCCGCTCGACGAGTATCGCGCCTTCCTCGAACGCAAGGGCATTCCCGCATTCGCCGAATTCGCCGAAAGCGTGCGGCGCGGCGTGACGGCCGGGCGGCTCGCGGGAACCGTGATTTCGCGGGCGGAGCGCCGGACCCGCACCGGCAACAAGATGGGCATCATCGCGCTGTCCGACGCTTCAGGCCAATATGAGGCGGTTCTGTTTGCCGAAGCGCTCGCACACTACCGTGAAGCGCTGGAACCCGGCCGCGCCGTGGTGCTGATGGTGACGGCGGAAGACCGTCCGGAAGGGATCAACATCCGCATCTCGTCGGTCGAGTCATTGGAGGCCATGGCCGCCAACGCGCAAAAGCAGATGCGTGTCTTTGTGCGCGATGACGGTCCGCTCGCCTCCATTTTCAGCCTGCTGCCAAAGGGCGGCAAGAGCGAGGTCAGCCTCGTGGTAGTGAAAGAACAGGGCGCGCGCGAGATCGAAGTGCTGCTGCCGGAGAAGTTCAGCGTCAGCCCGCAGGTGTCCGGCGCGGTGAAGGCCGTGCCCGGCGTGGTTGATGTCGAGTTGGTTTGAGGCGCGGCGGGCGGGCTCGCGCCTGCGAAAGCAAGGCCTGATCACCGGCTGTTAACCCTGTCCCGCTTACCATTGCCCTGTTCGGTAATGCGTGAGTGTGGATGGTGTCGCGTGAAGACCCTTCAAAAAAAGCGCCATAACAGGGACCGGTTCGTTGTTCCCGCAATCTGTCTGATTGTGAGCGCCTATTTCGCCCATCATTCTGTCGATGGCCGTTTTGGGTCCGATGCGCGTGTCCGGATCGACGCCGCGCTTGCCGAAACGCAGGCGCGGCTCGAAACGCTCCGACAGACCCGTGCCGATCTGACGCACAAGGTCGCGCTGCTCAAGTCGGGCTCAATCGAGCGCGACACGCTGGACGGGTTTGCCCGTGAAAAGCTGGGGCTGATCGGACCGGCAGACGTTGTTTATATGCCGTGACGGTTCGGCAGGCCCGCGGTTGGGTTATTTCGCCCGGAATTGAACAGATGTTTGCATGCCACCCATGCAAATTTGCCCTTTGACGAATTGGCGCAACGGGCTAGCTTGCCTCCCAAAGCATGAGGGTCGCGTACCGGCCCCGTTTCTGTGGAGGAAACCATGGCCGCCCGTCAAAAGACGGACGCAGCCGCCAGCGGCGCAGGCAGCGCCGGGGTGATCGCTGCTCCGAAGCCCACCAACTTCACCAAGGAGCAGGAACTGGCGGCTTACCGCGACATGCTGGAGATCCGCCGCTTCGAGGAGCGTGCGGGCCAGCTTTACGGCATGGGCTTCATCGGCGGCTTCTGCCACCTCTATATCGGGCAGGAAGCTGTCGTCATCGGCATGCAGATGTGCCTGAAAGAGGGCGACCAGCTCATCACCGGTTACCGGGACCATGGCCACATGCTGGCCGCCGGCATGAGCCAGCGCGGCGTGATGGCGGAACTGACCGGGCGGCGCGGCGGCTTGTCGAAAGGCAAGGGCGGCTCGATGCACATGTTCTCGAAAGAAAAGAATTTCTACGGCGGTCACGGCATTGTCGGCGCGCAAGTGTCGCTGGGCACGGGCCTCGCCTTCGCCAACCGTTATCGCGGCAACGACAATGTGGCGCTGGCCTATTTCGGTGATGGCGCGGCCAACCAGGGTCAGGTGTTCGAGAGCTTCAACATGGCGTCGCTGTGGAAGCTGCCTTGCATCTACATCATCGAGAACAACCGCTATGCCATGGGCACGGCCGTCAGCCGGGCTTCGGCCCAGACGAATTTCGCCGCCCGCGGCGCTGCCTTCATGATCCCGGGCATGCAGGTGGATGGCATGGATGTGCGCGCCGTGCATGCGGCGGGCGAAATGGCCGTCAAGCATTGCCGCGAGGGCCACGGCCCGTTCATCCTCGAAATGCTGACCTACCGCTATCGCGGCCATTCCATGTCGGACCCGGCGAAATACCGCACCAAGGACGAGGTGCAGAAAATGCGCTCGGAGCATGACCCGATCGAACAGGTGCGCGAGCGCCTGCTGGAGAAGAAATGGGCAAGCGAGGATGATCTGAAGGCGATCGAGAAGGACATCCGCGACCAGGTGGCGGACGCCGCCGAATTTGCCCAAAGCGACCCCGAGCCGGATGCCACCGAGCTCTACACCGACATTCTGCTGTAAGGGGACGCGACCATGGCCATTGAAATTCTGATGCCGGCGCTGTCTCCCACCATGGAAGAAGGCACGCTGTCCAAATGGGTGAAGAAGGAAGGCGACACGGTGAAGGCCGGTGACGTCATCGCGGAAATCGAGACCGACAAGGCGACGATGGAGGTTGAAGCCGTCGATGAGGGCGTGCTTGGCAAGATCCTGATCGCCGCCGGTTCGGAGAATGTGAAGGTCAACACGCCGATTGCCGTGTTGTTGCAGGATGGCGAAAGCGCCTCTTCCTCAACCTCCCCCCGTGCGGGGGAGGATGTCGTGAAGCGACAGGAGGGGGGTATAAGCCAGCCTTCCCCCTCTGTCACCGCAAGCGGTGACATCTCCCCCTCAAAGTGGGAGATCAAGGCCCCCGTCGCCGTCATCCCGGCGTCTGATCCGGCTATCCCGGCAGGCACCGAAATGGTGAAGATGACAGTGCGCGAGGCGCTGAACTCGGCGATGGCCGAAGAGATGCGCCGCGATCCGGACGTGTTCGTCATGGGCGAGGAAGTCGCCGAGTATCAAGGGGCCTACAAGATCACGCAGGGTCTGCTGCAGGAATTCGGCCCGAACCGTGTGGTCGACACACCCATCACCGAGCACGGCTTTGCCGGTATCGGCGTCGGCGCGGCCATGGCAGGTCTGAAACCCATCGTGGAATTCATGACGTTCAACTTCGCCATGCAGGCGATTGACCATATCATCAACTCGGCGGCGAAAACGCTCTACATGTCGGGCGGCCAGATGGGCGCGCCGATGGTGTTCCGCGGACCGAACGGGGCGGCAGCGCGCGTCGCCGCGCAGCATTCGCAATGCTATGCCGCCTGGTACAGCCACATCCCCGGCCTGAAAGTCGTTATGCCTTATACGGCGGCCGATGCGAAAGGCTTGCTCAAGGCCGCTATCCGCGACCCCAACCCGGTGATCTTCCTCGAAAACGAGATCCTCTACGGCCAGAGCTTCGATGTGCCCGCGATGGACTACGTGCTGCCCATCGGCAAGGCGCGCATCCACAAGGCGGGGAAGGACGCGACGATGGTCTCGTTCGGCATCGGCATGACCTACGCCGTAAAGGCGGTGGACGAACTCGCCAAGGATGGCATCGATGTCGAGTTGATCGATCTCAGAACCATCCGCCCGATGGATTTGGCGACCATCATCGAGAGCGTCAAGAAGACAGGCCGTCTGGTGACCGTCGAGGAAGGCTTCCCGCAATCCTCCGTCGGCACGGAAATCGCCACGCGTGTGATGCAGCAGGCGTTCGATTATCTCGATGCGCCGATCCTGACGATTGCCGGCAAGGATGTGCCGATGCCCTATGCGGCGAACCTCGAAAAGCTGGCTCTGCCGAATGTGGGTGAAGTCGTGCAGGCGGTGAAAACCGTCTGCTACAAAGCTTGAGGGGCGCGCCATGCCGATCACCATCACCATGCCCGCGCTGTCGCCGACGATGGAAGAGGGAAACCTCGCCAAATGGCTGAAGAAGGAAGGCGACGCCATCAAGTCCGGCGATGTCATTGCTGAGATCGAAACCGACAAGGCGACGATGGAAGTCGAGGCCGTCGATGAGGGCGTGCTGGCGAAGATCGTCGTTCCGGCAGGCTCGGAGGGCGTGAAGGTCAACACGGTGATCGCGGTGCTGGCGGTGGACGGCGAGGATGTCGCGGCCGCGGCGGCCAAAGGCGGGGAGAGTTCATCGGGTGGGAAGCCTGCTCCAATCTCCTCCCTGGAGGGGGATATGCCGGTGAAGCCGGCAGAGGGGGGGGCGGTCTCGGCTGGCCAGACACCCCCCTCTGTCGCTGCTAGCAGCGACATCTCCCCCTCAAGGGGGGAGATGGGCACGCGTGTTTTTGCTTCCCCGCTCGCCCGCCGCATCGCCAAAGATGCCGGGCTGGATGTCGCAGCAATCACTGGGTCCGGCCCGCATGGCCGCGTCGTGAAGGCGGATGTGGACAAGGCGATTGCTTCCGGCGTGAAGCCTTCGTCCTTCGAGGCTCCGCTTCGCTCCGCACCTCAGGATGAAGGCCCGAAAGCTGCACCGGCTCCGATTGCCAAAGGCACCGAGGTGCCGTGGCCCAAAGGCCCAACCACCGAGCAGATCCTCAAGAATTTCGCGGAAGGGTCCTATGAGCTCGTCAAGCATGACGGGATGCGTAAGACGATCGCCAAGCGCTTGCAGGAATCCAAGCAGACGATCCCGCATTTCTATGTGTCGGTCGATTGCGAACTGGATGCGCTGCTGGCGCTGCGCACGCAATTGAACGCTGCCGCACCCGACAAGGGCGGAAAGCCCGCCTACAAGCTGTCGGTCAACGACATGGTGATCAAGGCGCTCGCCCTTGCGCTGCGTGATGTGCCGGATGCCAACGTGTCCTGGACGGATGAGGCGATGGTGAAGCACAAGCATGCCGATGTCGGCGTCGCGGTGTCGATCCCGGGCGGGCTGATCACGCCGATCATCCGCAAGGCTGAAACGCTGTCCTTGTCCGCCATTTCCAACGCCATGAAGGATCTGGGTGCGCGCGCGAAAGACAAGAAGCTGAAGCCCGAGGAATATCAGGGCGGGACGACAGCGGTCTCCAACATGGGCATGATGGGGGTGAAGAACTTCGCTGCCGTCGTCAACCCGCCGCATGCGACGATCCTCGCGGTTGGCGCGGGCGAGCAGCGCCCTGTGGTGAAGAACGGCGCATTGGCGATTGCAACCGTCATGACCGTGACGCTCTCGACCGACCATCGCTGTGTCGATGGCGCGTTGGGGGCGGAGCTTTTGGGCGTGTTCAAGGGGTACATCGAAAACCCGATGGGGATGTTGGTCTAGGATGAAATTGCTGATGTGGAGCAGAGCCACCATATCTTGAATGCCGCGATGAATGGAGATTGCGATGGCTGAGCCAACGGACATGGTGCTGCTTGTTTTGCGGGACATGCGCATGGAAGTTGCCGAATTCCGTGCATCAGTCGAAACACGGCTTGATCGTATCGAGGAAACGCAACGCGGCTTTCGTCAGGCACTTTCGGCCGATTCCATGATGTCAAGACTGGTCACTGGTGACTTTGAAGAACGGATCGCCGCTTTGGAAGCCAAGGTCGATGCGCTGACCAATGTGCGTTGATCACGTGTTGGTTTGACACCGATCAAGGGCCGGGGAGGGCGGGAGTGAAACAATCAGGCACAGCCACAATGAGGGAGACGCCTGATGTCCAACACCCCGCACGAACTGGCCGAGGAGTTTCCGGCCGCCGTCGAGAAAATGCATACGCTGAAGGCGGAAAACGCCCATTTCGCCAAGTTGTTCGATGCCTATCACGAGGTGAACCGTGCCATTCATCGCGCGGAGACCAATATCGAGCCGACAGACGACTTCAACATGGCGGCGCTGCGCAAGCAGCGCATGATGCTGAAAGACGAAATCGCGGGCATGCTCGCCGCCTGACACTGGCGCGGCGCGGTTCCCCGCTTGAGGGCCGTGCCGCATGAAAACCATCCTCGCCTATGGCGACTCGCTGACCTGGGGTTCCGACCCGCATTCCGGTGGCCGCCATCCGAAAAGCCATCGCTGGCCGGACGCACTCGCCGAGGCGCTGGCGGGCCGTGCCGAAATCATCACGGATGGTTTGCGCGGGCGCACCACAGCCTATGATGAGCACCTCGCTGACTGCGACCGGAACGGCGCACGCATCCTGCCGACTGTGCTTTACGCCCATGCGCCGCTGGATCTCGTCATCCTGATGCTGGGCGCCAATGATTTGAAGCCGCATATTGCCGGCACCGCGCTCGCCGCCATGCAGGGCATGCGCCGCTGCATCTCCATCGTGCAGAACCATGTGGCGCGCGCCGGCGATGCACGCCCCGAAGTCATCGTGGTTGCGCCGCCACCGCTTTGCGACACCGCGAACAATGAGTTTGCCGCGATGTTTGCAGGCCGCGTCGAGCAATCAAAGATGGTCGCTTCGCTCTACCGCGACCTGGCGGATGAGGCGGGTGCAGGCTTTTTCGATGCGGGGTCGGTTTGCGCGACTTCGCCGGCTGATGGCGTCCATGTCGACTCCGAGGGCACGCGCGCACTGGGGCTGGCGCTCGCGCCGCTGGTGTCGATGCAATTGGGGTTGTGATGATTTCGGTGCCTCACGGACACCCTTCGTCCTTCGAGGCTTCTTGCCTTCATGGTGAGGTGTGAACGCAGTGAGCCTCGAACCAGGAGGCAAGAAGCACCTCAGGATGAAGGATATGACGAACCGCGAGTAAGTTGGAGACCATGAATGTCCACCTATGACCTCATCATCATCGGCTCCGGCCCCGGCGGCTATGTCACCGCGATCCGCGCCGCGCAGCTTGGGCTGAAAACAGCCATTGTCGAGCGCGAGCATCTGGGCGGCATCTGCCTCAACTGGGGCTGCATCCCGACGAAGGCGCTGTTGCGCTCCGCCGAAATCAAGCATTACGCCGATCATGCAAAGGATTACGGCCTGACGCTGAACGGAACGGTGACGGCGGATGTGAAGGCCGTTGTGGCCCGTTCGCGCGGCGTGTCGGCGCGGCTCAACACCGGCGTCGGGTTCCTGATGAAGAAGAACAAGGTCGACGTGATCTGGGGCGAAGCGAAGATCACCAAGCCGGGAGAGATTATCGTTTCCGCGCCGTCAAAGCCCGCCGTGCAGCCTGCGCACCCGGCCCCGAAAGGCACGCTCGGGCATGGCACTTACACAGCCAAGAACATCATTGTCGCCACCGGCGCGCGCCCGCGCGTCCTGCCGGGCATCGAGCCGGACGGGAAACTGATCTGGACCTATTTCGAGGCGATGGTTCCGGCAGAAATGCCAAAGAGCATGGTGGTGATGGGTTCGGGCGCCATCGGCATCGAGTTCGCGTCGTTCTACAATGCCATGGGCGTCGATGTGACGGTGGTTGAACTGATGGGTCAGGTCATGCCCGTCGAAGACACCGAGATTTCCAAGCTGGCGCAGAAGCTTCTGGAAAAGCAGGGTTTGAAATTCATCCTCGAAGCCAAGGTCACCAAGGTCGAGAAGGGAGCAAATTCCGTCACGGCGCATATCGAGACCAAGGATGGCAAGGTGCAGATGATCACTGCAGACCGGCTGATTTCGGCGGTGGGCGTCCAGGGCAATATCGAAAATCTTGGTCTTGAGGCGCTGGGCGTGAAGACGGAGCGCGGCTGCATCGTGACGGATGGCTATGGCCGCACCAATGTTGCGGGCATCCTCGCCATCGGCGATGTGGCGGGCCCGCCGATGCTGGCCCACAAGGCGGAGCATGAAGGCGTGATCTGCGTCGAGAAGATCGCAGGCGTGCCGGGCGTCCACGCCATGGACAAATCGAAAGTGCCGGGCTGCACCTATTGCCACCCGCAGGTGGCAAGCGTCGGCCTGACTGAACAGAAGGCGAAGGACGCCGGCCATGAGATCCGCGTCGGGCGGTTCTCGTTTGCCGCCAATGGCAAAGCGATCGCGCTGGGCGAAGATCAGGGCCTGATCAAGGTGATCTTCGACAAGAAGACCGGGCAACTTCTTGGGGCCCACATGGTGGGTGCGGAAGTGACGGAACTCATACAGGGTTTCGTCGTGGCCATCGGGTTGGAAACAACCGAGGAAGAACTGATGCACACCATCTTCCCGCACCCGACACTGTCGGAGATGATGAAGGAAGCGGTGCTTGATGCTTATGGCAAGGTGCTGAACGCGTAAACTGACAAGGAGTTCGCCCGTGCAAGGACGCTTGAAATGGTTGGCCGTCGTGCTGGTCTTGATTGGCGTCCTTGCCTTGGCGGGATGGGTGTTTCCCGAATTTGGAACAATGCTCGCCGCGGCCGGCAGTGTGGCCGTGATCGGCTTCATCCTTTGGGCATGGGTGGTCGGTTCCTGATGGAGCGCCGTGGCATCCTCGCTTTTGAGGCCTCGCCTTGGCGCGCGCGGGGCTGGGCGGTGCTGAAATGGTGCACGGTCGGATTTGCCGCACTCGGCTTCATAGTGGCCGCCTTGTCGCTGCTGTCGGGCAACACCATTTCGGTCAATGGCGTTGCGGTCGAAGGCTGGCGCGGCGTCTGGATGGTGACGCTGGCGCTGGGTGTCGGCGGCTTCGCCTTCGGTTTGATCTGGTTTCTCGTGTTCCGCGCCATTGCGCTCGCGTCTGAAAGGCATTGATCATGGAACAGGCGGGTTTGCTCTCAATGCCGGGCGTCGGCTTTTTCGGCATGCTGATCATCGGCTTTCTGGCTGGCTATGTGGCAGAAAAGGCGATGAACCGCGACCATGGCCTGCTCACCAACATCCTTGTCGGCATTTCCGGCTCGTTTGTCGGCGGCACGCTCGCAGGCGTGCTCAACATTCAGTTTTATGGCTTTGCCGGCAATCTGGTAGTAGCGGTCGCAGGGGCGGTGCTCATCCTGTGGTTTTTTGGCCGCGCGCAAAAGGCGCGGTGAACACGTTTTGAAGGTTGGACACGATGGTCACGGTTCTCGACATCACCAAAGAGCGCCCGGAAACACGTCCGCGGCACCCGGAAAAGGCGCACCGGCCTGACCAGCCGCAGGCCAGGAAGCCGGACTGGATTCGCGTCAAGGCGCCCGTCTCGAAGGGCTATCAGGAAACCCATGCCATTGTCCGCCAGCACAAGCTGGTGACGGTGTGCGAAGAGGCAGGCTGCCCCAACATCGGCGAATGCTGGGAGAAGAAGCACGCGACCTTCATGATCATGGGCGAGGTCTGCACGCGCGCCTGCTCGTTCTGCAACGTCGCAACCGGCAAGCCCGACGCGCTCGACCGTGCAGAGCCGATGAGCGTTGCGAAGGCGACCCGCGAGATGGGCCTCTCCCATGTCGTCATCACCTCGGTTGACCGTGACGACCTCGACGATGGCGGCGCGCGCCACATGGCCGACACGATTTTGGCGGTGCGCGACTTGAACCCCGCAACCACAATCGAAGTGCTGACGCCTGACTTCCTGCGCAAGCCGGGCGCCTTGGAAATTGTCGTCGCCGCCAAGCCCGACGTGTTCAACCACAACCTCGAAACGGTCGCCCGCAACTATCTGACTGTCCGTCCCGGCGCGCGTTACTTCCACTCGATCCGCCTGCTTCAGCAGGTCAAGGAAATCGACCCGGCGATGTTCACCAAGTCCGGCATCATGGTAGGGCTTGGCGAGGAGCGCAACGAGGTGCTGCAATTGATGGACGATCTGCGCTCGGCGGATGTGGATTTCATGACCATCGGTCAGTATCTCCAGCCGACGAAGAAGCACCATCCGGTCTTGAATTTCGTGACGCCGGACGAGTTCAAATCCTTCGAGACGGCGGCCTACGCCAAAGGCTTCCTGCTGGTTGCGGCGAGTCCGCTGACACGCTCGTCCCATCATGCGGGTGATGATTTCGCGCGGCTGAAAAAAGCACGCGAAGAAAGACACGCAAGCCGCTGATCCCATGCCAAAATATGAAACTACAAGGCGTGTGGCCCACAGTGCCGCCGATATGTTCGCGCTTGTCGCCGATGTCGAGAAATACCCTGAATTCCTGCCGATGTGCGAAGCGCTGTCGGTGCGCGAGCGGCGTGACCGCGACGGGCAGACATTGCTCGTCGCCGACATGACGGTTGGCTACAAGGCGATCCGCGAGACGTTCACCAGCCAGGTGCACCTGAAGCCCGCCGAAAGCCAGATCCGCGCCCGTTACATCGACGGGCCGTTCAAGAGCCTCGACAATCTGTGGACGTTCAAACCGGTAGGCGACAAAGCGTGCGATGTCGTGTTCTTCATCGACTATGAATTCAAGAGCCGCGTGCTCGGCGCATTGATGGGCGCGATGTTCGACCGCGCTTTCCGCAAATTCGCCGAAGCGTTCGAGGAGCGGGCGGACAAGGTGTACGGGAAGGGTTGAGGTTGTACGTCCGCAACAGGGCGGCCAAAATTGATCCGCTCGATCATCATCCCACGATCTGACTCTCGGTCAGCGGCGGAAAGCCGACATTGGCCCAAAGGCCACGTCGCAGGCTCACGGCTGGAACCGCGGCAGCTGGTCGAGGATCATCTGAAGCGCGGTGCTGACCGTGCCAAGCCGGATGGCCGAGCGGCCATAATCCTCAAACTGAAACGCCTTCACATCGATCGTGCCGCGTTTTCCGGCGAGCGCCATGAATACGAGGCCGACCGGCTTTTGCGGCGTCGCGCCATCCGGCCCGGCAATGCCGGTGACAGACAGCGCAAGGTCGGCGTCGGAGTGCTTCACCGCGCCGTTCGCCATGTCTGTCGCCACTTCGGCCGACACCGCGCCGAAGGCCAGCAACCGGTCCACTTTCACGCCCACCATCTCGGCCTTGGCGTTGTTGGAATAAGTGATGAACGAACGGTCCAGCACGCGCGAGGAGCCGGGGATTTCGGTCAAGGCACCTGCGATCAAGCCGCCGGTGCAGGATTCGGCGGTGGCGATCCGGATCGCGCGGGCGGTCGCCGCATCGATGATCAATTGCGCGCGGCTGAGGATATCCTGGTCAAACATGGGGCGAACCGGCTGCGTTGGCGTCAAACACTACGGTGGCGGTGGCCATGGCGCAAATGCCTTCTTTGCGGCCGATGGCACCAATCTGCTCATTGGTTGTCGCCTTGATGGAGACGCGGGTGAGTTCAAGCCCGAGCGCCGCTGCAATCGCCTCTGTCATCGCAGCGCGGTGCGGGCCGATTTTGGGGGCTTCCGCCACGATCGTCACGTCAGCGAGGGTGATGCGCCCGCCTGCTGATCTGACGAGATTTCCCGCGTGGCGCAGGAAGATGGTCGATGCGGCACCGCGCCACTGCGGATCTGACGGGGGGAAATGCGTGCCGATGTCGCCCGCGCCAATCGTGGCGAGCAGCGCGTCTGTGAGCGCGTGCAGGCCGACATCGGCATCCGAATGGCCTTCCAGCGCGCGGTCATGCGGGATGCGCACGCCGCACAGCGTCACGTGGTCGCCCGGCCCCAGCGTGTGAATGTCATAGCCATGGCCGACGCGGATGTCAGGAAGGGCGGGTGTCGTCATCAGCATCGCCTCCGCGTGCGCGAAATCATCCGGCGTAGTCAGTTTGAAATTGCCGGGGCTTGACGGCACGATGGTCACAGTGTGCCCGGCGGCCTGCATCAGCCCGCAATCATCGGTGAAACCGGTGTCGCCCCGCGTTTCCGCTGCCTCATGGGAAGCAAGCAGGCGGGCGAACGGGAACAGTTGCGGTGTCTGAACCGCATGCATGCCCTCGCGCGGGACAGCCGCGCTCGAACCATCGTCCAGCATGCGACGCAGGCTGTCATGCACCGGTGCGGCAAGCGTCGCTACAGAGTTGGCGGGCAAGGCCAGGAGGGCCTCGATCTCTGACACTCTGACGAAAGGCCGGGCGGCATCATGGATCAGCACGCGTTCAACACCGGATGCGGCGAGCGCCCGCAATCCGTTCAGCACCGATTGCTGACGTGTGGTGCCGCCCGTCACAAAGTCGAATGTCGCCGCGAGATCGCCAAGTGCGGCCCGCGCGTCTGCGGCGTCATCCGGTCCGACAACCACCACCCGCGCGGATATAGCGCCGATGGTTGCAAAACGTTCCGCCGAGCGCCGCAGGACTGGAACACCGCCGACCCTTCTGTATTGCTTGGCCGGACCGTCGCCGGCGCGTGTGCCGCGCCCGGCTGCAACCAGAACCAAACCCGTTGTCATCCCTGCGCCCCGTTGCATGCCCCAATGCAAGCCGGTTACGGGGATGGCATGCGCGACGCGCCGCCGCAAGGCCGGATGCGCCCTTTGATCATTTGACTGGACCAAAACAACTGCCTAAGGATTAGGCACGATGAGTGATGCGCAAAAATCAGGCGACGTGCCAAGCCGGCTGGCCAAGCCATTGATGGTCGGCAATCATGTCATTGCCAACCGCGTGTTTTGTGCACCCATGTCGGGCGTTTCGGATTTTCCGTTTCGCGCCCGCGCGCTTGCGCATGGGGCTGGCTTGGCGGTTGCGGAGATGACGGTAGCAAGCCGGGTCGGCGAAGGAACATCGCGTGACACGCTGCGCCGCGCTTTTCCTGATGGCAGCGTGCGCATCATCCAGCTTGCCGGGCGCGACCCGGCGATGATGGCGGAGGCGGCCCGTTTCTGTGAAGCGGAGGGGGCCGAAATCATCGACATCAATTTCGGCTGTCCGGCCAAGAAGGTGACCGGCGGGCTCGCGGGATCGGCGCTGATGCGCGAGCCGGATCTGGCGGCGCGGCTGGTTGAGGCGGTTGTCAGCGCAGTGCGCGTGCCCGTCACCGCCAAGATGCGGCTGGGTTGGGAGGCGGGCGCCCATAACGCTCCTGCCATCGCGCGGCTTGCCGTTGCGGCGGGCGCGCAGATGATCACAGTCCATGGCCGCACGCGGTGCCAATTCTATCAAGGCGCGGCCGATTGGTCTGCGGTCGCCGCGGTGCGCGATGCGGTTTGCGTGCCGCTGGTCGTCAATGGCGACATAGTGACCGCCGCCGATGCCGAACGCGCTCTGGCTCTTTCCGGCGCGGATGCGGTGATGGTCGGTCGCGGCGGCTACGGCCAGCCCTGGGCTGCGGGCATGATCGCGCGTGCTGCGGGGGCGGCACGTGATGCAGACCGGCCGCCGCTGACGAGGCCCGCTCTGGCGGATTATGTGATCGCGCACCACCAGGACATGCTGACGCTGTACGGCATCGGGCAGGGGATTCGCCATGCGCGCAAGCATCTCGGCTGGTATATCGACCGCCATGCGCCGCACACCCCGCCGGAGTTGCGAACGGCACTGCTCACCACCCATGCGCCGCAAGAGGCCGCGCTGCTGATCTGGCAGGTCTTCCATGATGCGCAAGCATTGGCCGAGGCCGCGTGATGTCGAAAGGCACGGTCCAGTTCTTGCCCGCACCGGCCGCCGAAATGGCGGTCGGCATTCTCGATGCGTTGAGCCATCCCGTGATCGTCGTTGACGCCGGCAACAACATCATCTTTGCCAATTCAACCGCCGAGGCGTTTTTCAGCGCGTCTCGTTCCTACCTCACACGGGAAAAACTCGAACGAATCCTGCCGTTCGGCTCGCCCGTGTTCGCGCTGGTGGAACAGGTGCGCGCCGACCATGCGAGCGTCAACGAATATCGTGTGGACGTCTCGTCGCCACGCATCGGGCCGGATCGTGTGGCGGATGTGCATGGCAGCCCGATGAACGAGCAGACCGGCTCGGTCTGCCTGATGTTCCGCGAGCGGACGATGGCTGAAAAGATCGACCGGCAGATGACGCACCGCGCGGCTGCACGCTCCGTCACCGGGCTTGCCTCGATGCTCGCCCATGAGATCAAGAATCCGCTGTCCGGCATTCGCGGCGCGGCGCAATTGCTGGAACGTGCGGTGTCACCGGAAGACAAGGCACTGACGCAACTCATCAAGGATGAGACAGACCGCATCGTGGCGCTGGTCGACAGGATGGAGGTGTTCTCCGATGAGCGGCCGATCGAGCGCTTTCCAGTCAACATTCACCTCGTCCTCAATCATGTGAAGGCTGTGGCGGAAGCCGGTTTCGCCAAGGACATCGAGTTTGTCGAATTGTTCGACCCGTCCTTGCCGCTTGTCACCGGCAATCGCGACCAGTTGATCCAGGTGTTCTTGAACCTGGTCAAGAATGCCGCCGAGGCGTGCATGGGCAGCAAGACAAAGCGCATCACACTCACGACGGCCTATCGCCCCGGCATGAGGCTTTCGCTTCCGGGGTCGTCCACACGCATGACATTGCCGCTCGAATTCTGCGTGACCGACACCGGGTCCGGAATTTCGCCGGACCTCATTCCGCACATGTTTGATCCCTTCATCACAACCAAGACCAACGGATCCGGGCTTGGGCTGGCATTGGTCGCGAAAATCGTCGGCGACCATGGCGGCACGATCGAATGCGACAGCCAGCCCGGCCGCACGACATTCCGCATCCTGATGCCTGCGTTTCAAGACGAAACAGGGCGCAGCATCACGCCCGCGACCACACCAGAGCCAGCAGGGGCGCGCCCATGAACGAGACCGGACACGTCATCCTTGTGGCCGATGACGACGCAGCGATCCGCACCGTTCTGACGCAGGCCCTTTCACGCGAAGGACACACGGTGCGTGCGACCGGCAATGCGGCGACGCTGGCGCGCTGGGTTGCGGCCGGGGACGGCGACATGGTCATCACCGACGTGATGATGCCGGACGACAACGCCTTCAACATCCTGCCGCGCATGAAAAAGGCGCGACCTGACCTGCCGGTTCTGGTGATGAGCGCGCAGAACACTTTCATGACCGCCATCCGCGCCTCCGAGGCTGGCGCCTATGATTACATGCCGAAGCCGTTTGACCTGACGGAACTGATCTCGGTTGTCAGCCGCGCGCTCGCCGAGCCCAAGGCGAAGCCCGCGGCCGACACGCCAGACGCCGCCGAAGCCATGCCGCTGATCGGCCGTTCGCCCGCCATGCAGGACATCTACCGCATGCTCGCCCGCATGATGCAGACGGACCTCACTGTCATGATCAACGGCGAATCCGGCACCGGCAAGGAACTGGTGGCGCGCGCGCTGCATGATTATGGCCGCCGCCGCAAAGGCCCGTTTGTCGCCATCAACATGGCCGCGATCCCGCGCGACCTGATCGAGGCTGAATTGTTCGGCTATGAGAAGGGCGCATTCACCGGTGCCGTCCAGCGCAAGGCCGGACAGTTTGAATTGGCCGATGGCGGCACGCTTTTCCTTGACGAAATCGGCGACATGCCGATGGAAGCCCAGACCCGCCTGCTGCGCGTGTTGCAGCAGGGCGAATACATGAGCGTCGGCGGGCGCACGCCGATCAAGACCGACGTGCGCATCATCGCGGCGACGCACAAGGATTTGCGCGGCGCGATTGCCGCGGGCAGCTTCCGCGAAGACTTGTTTTATCGCCTGAACGTCGTGCCGGTGCGCCTGCCGCCCTTGCGCGAGCGGCTGGAGGATGTGCCCGATCTCGTGCGCCACTTCA
This sequence comes from Rhizobiaceae bacterium, assembly GCA_025458045.1. GTDB lineage: Bacteria > Pseudomonadota > Alphaproteobacteria > Rhizobiales > Rhizobiaceae > JALOTE01. Next base: position 28,858 of record JALOTE010000001.1, on the reverse strand, counting down.
TGATGAAAGGCAGCCGGGAGGGTTTGCCTGAAAAGCGGATTTCGGCCGATGCGCTGGAATTGATGCGGCGCTACCGCTGGCCTGGCAATGTGCGCGAACTGGAGAACCTGGTGCGTCGTCTGGCTGCGCTTTACCCGCAGGACGAAATCAGCGCCGCCATTGTTCAAAGCGAGCTTTACGGAGCGACCGAGGCTGCAACACATGACACAAGCGACGGTGTGGCGGCAGAGAGCGAGGTCACCTCTCTGGAGAACGCGGTCGAGCGCTATCTCGCCCGGTATTTCGCTGGCTTCAACGGGTCGCTGCCGCCGGTTGGCTTGCATCAGCGCATCATGGACGAGGTGGAGCGCCCCCTGCTGCTGGCCGTCCTTGCCGCGACCAATGGCAACCAGATCAAGGCGGCCGACCTTCTGGGGCTGAACCGCAACACGGTGCGCAAGAAGGTGCGCGAGCTTGGCGTCTCGGTCTACCGTATGCCGCGCAGTTGAATATGATCCGCCCCTGAAGGCATCAAGCGTTGCATTGTCGCCACACTCTGTTGCATGATGGCAACGGAAATGAGGCCGATGAACCCGATCCCGCAGCCCACACCCAGCGCAATTCCGCTCGGCAGCACGCCCGCCGCCGATGCCGTGCCGCGCGGTGCGTATGGGACGCGTTTCGAGGATTTGTCCGGACGGCGCATGTTTGCCGTGCCCGGGATTTTGCTGGTTGTCACAGCGCTGGTGGTGGCAACCGTTTCTTTCGCGATCCTGCTCGGCGCAACACCGATCCAACCTTCCGCGCGAACGACGACGGCACTGATCGTTGTCAACGCGTTCCTGATCGCCTGTCTCGCGCTGCTGGTGGTCTATGAAGTCTGGCGCATTGTCAGGGCGCGGCGCAACCGGCGCGCGGCCTCGCGGCTGCATGTGCGCATCATCAGCCTGTTTTCGCTTGTGGCGGCCACGCCTGCCATGGTGGTCGCGCTCGTTGCGGCCTTTACGCTCAATCAAGGGCTCGACCGATGGTTCGAGGAGCGCACGCGCGCCATCGTCGAATCCTCGTCCAACATCGCCGAAGCCTACATCAACGAGAACGCCCGCAACTTGCAAGGCACCACGATTTCGCTGGCTGCGACACTCGATCAGGCCGAAAGCCTGTTCAATCTCGACCGGACCGGCTTCGGCAACCTGTTGACGCAGCAGGCGCGCGCCCGCGGGCTGGCGGATGCAAGCCTCATCCGCTCCAACAAGGACATCATCGTTTCCGCCGACATCGACGGCGATGAGGAACTGCCGCCCGTTCCGGACAATGCGATGCAGGCCGCGCTCGACGGCCGTGCCGTGCTGATCCCGCCGACATCGGGCGGCTATGCCGGTACGATCATCCGCCTTCAGCGCATTCCGGACGCCTATCTCTATTCGATCCGCACCGTGGATATCCAAGTGCTCGGCTCGCTGCGGCTCATGGAAGACAACATGGCCGAGTATCGCGGGCTTGAGGAAAACCGCACGTCCACGCAGATCGCCTTCGCGCTGCTCTATATCGGCATCACGCTGGTGGTGCTTTTGTCGGCGATCTGGACCGGCATCGCGGTTGCCGACCGTCTGGTGCGCCCGATCCGCTATCTCATCCACGCGGCCGATGCAGTGGCGGGCGGCGACCTCAGCGTCAGCCTGCCGGTCAAGACGTCGGACGGGGATCTTGGCGCGTTCTCGAACACGTTCAACAACATGATCGGCCAGCTCTCCAGCCAGCGCAGCGCGCTTCTCGAAGCCAATCAGGTGATCGACACGCGACGGCGCTTCATCGAAGCTGTGCTGTCCGGCGTCACTGCGGGGATCATCGGTGTCGGGCCCGACGGGCAGATCACCATCATCAACCGTTCGGCTTCGGCGCTGGTGGCGGGCCGTGGCGGCAGGATATCCGGTCCACCTCTTGGCCAGGCACTTGAAACGGCGATTCCGGAATTGGCCGACATCTATCGCGATGTCGTGCGCCAGAAGAAGCGCAGCCACAACGCCTCGATCATGATCACGCGCGGCGGCCGCGAGCGGACCTACAATGTCCAGATCACGATGGAGCAATCACCCGAGGCACAGCACAGCCATGTGATCACCGTCGACGACATCACCGACCTGGTGGACGCGCAGCGCTCCAGCGTCTGGGCCGATGTCGCCCGCCGCATCGCCCACGAGATCAAGAACCCGCTGACCCCGATCCAGTTGTCGGCGGAGCGGTTGCGGCGCCGCTACGGCAAAATCGTCGAGCATGACCGCGAAGTGTTTGACCGTTGCACCGAAACCATCATTCGTCAGGTTGGCGACATCGGCCGCATGGTCGACGAGTTCTCGACCTTCGCGCGCATGCCGAAGCCTTCGCCCGAGCGCCATGACATGCGGGCGATCGCGCGCGAGGCGCTGTTCCTGGTCGAAGTGTCCCATGCCGAGACCGGCTTCACGCTCGAGGCCGGCGAGGACGCGCTTTTCGGCATGTATGACAGCCGACTGATGGGGCAGGCGATCGGCAATCTGGTGAAGAACGCGGCGGAGGCGATTGAAGGCGCTGTCGCCGATGATGCCGAACGGCCCAAAGGCGAGATCCGTCTGCGCACCTATCGCGCAGGTGACAGGGTTGTCGTCGATGTCATCGACAATGGTCGCGGCTTCCCCGCGGCCGACCGCAATCGCCTGCTGGAGCCTTACATGACGACGCGCGAGAAGGGGACGGGCCTCGGCCTCGCCATCGTGCGCAAGATTGTCGAGGACCATGGCGGAACGATCACCTTGATGGATGCGCCGGGCGAAACCGGCTTTGCCAGCGGAGCCATGGTGCGGCTGTCCTTGCCGATGCTGCCGGTCGATGGGGCAGCGCATGACGGACCGGCCAAAGAGCCGGAATTGCAGAATTTGGGGGTGTGACGCATGGCGACCGATATTCTCGTCGTCGATGACGAAGCCGATATTCGCGAATTGGTGGCGGGCATTCTGGAAGACGAAGGCCATGAGGTTCGGATCGCCCGTGATTCGGACACGGCGCTCGACGCCATCAATGATCGGGCGCCGGGCATGGTCTTCCTCGACATCTGGCTGCAGGGCTCGAAGCTTGATGGCCTGCAACTGCTTGACACGATCAAGCTTCAACATCCGCAAATGCCGGTGGTGATGATTTCAGGCCATGGCACGATCGAGACCGCCGTCTCGGCGATCAAGCGCGGTGCCTATGATTTCATCGAGAAGCCGTTCAAGGCCGACCGCCTGATCGTGCTGGCGGACCGCGCGCTGGAAACCGTGCGGCTGCGCCGCGAAGTGTCGGTCCTCAAGCGCAAGTCCGACGACACCGCGGAGTTCATCGGCCGCTCGCAGGCAATGCGCAATCTGCGCTCCATGATCGAGAAGATCGGCCCGACAAACAGCCGCGTAATGATTCTCGGCCCGTCGGGGGCGGGCAAGGAAATGGTGGCGCGTGCCATTCATGAGGCGTCCTCGCGCGCCGGCTCACCCTTCGTCACCGTCAACGCCGCCTCCATGACGCCGGACCGCATGGAGATCGAACTGTTCGGCACCGAGCCGGCCAATGGCGAGCGCAAGGTCGGCGCGTTGGAGGAGGCCCACCGGGGCACGCTCTATCTGGATGAAATCGCCGACATGCCGCGCGAGACGCAGGCGAAAATCCTGCGGGTGCTGACCGAGCAGCAATTCTTCCGCGTCGGCGGCAGCCAGAAGGTGAAGGTCGACGTCCGCATCATCTCGTCAACGGCGCAAGACATCGAATCCCTCATCGAACGCGGACGCTTCCGCGACGACCTCTACCACCGCCTTGCGGTGGTGCCCGTGGACGTGCCGTCACTCGCCGACCGGCGCGAGGACATCCCGCAGCTTGTGGATCACTTCATGAAACGCTTCGCCGGGCAGAGCGGCATGCGCACGCTTCCCATCGGGAACGATGCAATGGCGGTGCTGCAAGCGCATGACTGGCCGGGCAATGTGCGCCAATTGCGAAATGCCGTCGAGCGTTTGATGATCATGTCGCGGGGCGAGGAGGGCGTGTCGATGATTTCGGCCGACATGCTGCCCGCCGAAATCGGTGACATGATGCCGAAAGTGCCCAACAACTCCGACACGCATATCATGGCTCTCCCCTTGCGCGAGGCGCGGGAGGCGTTCGAGAAGGAGTATCTGGTGGCGCAGATCAAGCGCTTTGGCGGCAATATCTCCCGCACGGCCGATTTCGTCGGAATGGAGCGCTCGGCTCTGCACCGGAAACTGAAATCGCTCGGCGTGTGAGAAGCGCGATGCCAAGTCAGGAAAGCAATTTGCCATGCGCGTGATCATCTGCGGGGCCGGCCGCGTCGGATACGGGATTGCCGAACGGCTATCGACCGAGGGCAATGATGTTGCCGTCATCGACATATCGCCGTCATTGATCCGCACCATTTCCGAAGCGCTCGATGTGCGCGGTGTCGTCGGCCACGGCTCTCATCCGGAAGTGATGCGCGAGGCGGGTGCCGAACAGGCCGACATGCTGATCGCCGTCACGCTGTCGGACGAAGTCAACATGTTCGCCTGCCAGGTTGCGCATTCGCTGTTCAACATCCCGACGAAAATCGCGCGGATCCGCTCGCAAAGCTATCTGCGCGGCTCCGCGAAGAAGCTTTTTGCCCGCGATGACCTGCCGATCGATGTCGTGATTTCACCGGAGGTGGCGGTCGGCGAACTCATCCTGCGGCGCATCGCGCTGCCGGGGGCAACCGATGTGATGCGCTTCGGCGGCGGCGCGATAGTCACGGTCGGCATCGAATGCATGGAGGATTGCCCGGTCGTCGACACGCCGCTGTCGCAATTGTCGGCGCTGTTTCCCAATCTGCCGTCAACGGTTGTCGGCATTGCGCGCGGCGACACGGTGTTCATCCCGCACTCAGCCGACATGCTTCAAGCGGGTGATCTTGCCTATGTCGTCACCACCAATGAGCAGGTGAAGCGCACTTTGTCCTTGTTCGGCCATGAGGAACCGGAGGCCAAGCGCATCATCATCGCCGGCGGCGGCAATATCGGCGTCTATGTGGCGCAGGCGCTGGAGCAGCGCCAGGGCAATGTGCGCGCCAAGATCATCGAACAGGACCGCGACCGTGCCATCCAGATCGCCGACATGCTCGACCGTACGGTCGTGCTCAACGCGAGCGTGCTTGATGAGAAGATATTGAAGGAAGCGGACATCGACGGCGCGGACCTCATGATCAGCGTGACGAACAATGATCAGGTCAACATTCTGTCGGCGGTCATCGCCAAACGGCTGGGCAGCAAGGCGGCCATCGCCCTCATCAATGATCCGTCGCTGCACCCTTATGTGAAGTCATTCGGGATCGACCAGTTCATCAATCCGCGCAACGTGACCATTTCCGGCGTGTTGCAGCATGTGCGGCGCGGGCGCATCCGCTCGGTCCAGAGCGTCATGCGCGGTGCGGCCGAGTTCATCGAAGCCGATGCGCTCGACACCTCTCCGCTCGTCGGCACGCCCTTGCGCGACCTGACATTGCCGGAGGGCGTGCGGATCGGCGCGATCTACCGCAATTCGACCGTCATCAAGCCTGATGGCGCAACCGTTATCCGCGCCAAGGACCGGGTGATCGTGTTCGCGCTTGCGGGCGCCGTGTCGGATGCCGAACAATTGTTCCGCGTGTCGCTCGATTATTTTTGAGCGGCATCCGGGCACCCGGCCGCAACGCCATCGCCTGTCTTTTCCGCCACTTGGCAGGTTTTGGCATTGATCCGAACTGCTTTGGCTGTATTGTCCGCCTCGTGCATCGCGCGCCTGCCCGCCTGACAACAAAAAATTGATCGCTTGGGGAACGACACATGGCCGAACGCAGCCACAATCTGCAGGATATATTCCTGAATTCGGTTCGCAAGAACCGTGTCCCGCTCACCATTTTCCTGGTCAATGGCGTGAAACTCACCGGTGTTGTGACCTCGTTTGATTCCTTCTGCGTGCTCCTGCGTCGCGACGGACAGGTGCAGTTGGTCTACAAGCACGCCATCTCAACCATCATGCCGAGCCAACCGGTTTCGCTGTTTGAGACCGAGGAAGCAGACGGCGCGTGACCGCGCGCACCTGTGCTCGCAGGCTGAACAGCAAAGGCGGCCATTGAAATGTCGGCGCAATCATCCGCTGACGGGATCCGCCGCGGCGTGCGTGCCGCAGTCGTCGTGCCGCTGGTGGCGCGGCGGCCTTCGGTTGTCGAGACCGACGAGGCGGCGGATCTCGCCCGCAGCGCTGAAACACGGCTCTCCGAAGCCGTCGGCCTCGGCCTGGCGATCGATCTCGACATCCGGCACCAGCAGGCGTTCATCCTCAAGCAGCCGAAGCCCGCCACCTTGATTGGCGGCGGCAAGGTGGATGAGATCGCGGCGCTTGTCGACAGCGAGGAGATCGAACTCGTCATCGTCGATCATCCTTTGACGCCCGTCCAGCAGCGCAATCTCGAACGCGAAATGAAAGCCAAGGTGATCGACCGCACCGGGTTGATCCTTGAAATCTTCGGCCGCCGCGCTCGCACACGCGAGGGTGTGCTTCAGGTGGAACTGGCGCATCTGAACTATCAGAAGGGTCGGCTGGTGCGCTCCTGGACGCACCTTGAACGACAACGCGGCGGCGGCGGGGGTGGCGCAAGCTTTCTTGGCGGACCGGGTGAAACCCAGATCGAGACAGACCGCCGCCTGCTGCAAGACAAGATCGACACGCTGAAACGTGAATTGGAGAAAGTACGGCAAACCCGTTCCTTGCACCGCTCGGGGCGCAAGAAGATCCCGCATCCCGTCGTCGCGCTTGTCGGTTACACCAATGCAGGCAAGTCGACGTTGTTCAACCGGATGACCGGTTCGCAGGTGCTGGCCGAGGATATGTTGTTTGCAACGCTCGACCCGACATTGCGCCGCCTCAAGTTGCCGCGCGGCACGCCCGCCATCCTGTCCGACACCGTCGGCTTCATCTCCGACCTGCCGACCCATCTCATCGCCGCCTTCCGCGCCACGCTGGAGGAGGTGACGGAGGCTGATCTCATCTTGCATGTGCGTGACATCGCAAGCGCCGACACGCAGGCGCAAGCTGCCGATGTGCGCCGCATTCTTGGCGAACTTGGCCTTGAAACCGAGGGCGGGCGCGTGCCTGTCATCGAGGTTTGGAACAAGGTTGACCTGCTCGACCCTGATCAGGCGACGCGGACCGGCCTGCTCGCCGCCCGCGGCGATGCTTCCGGCCATCCGGTGATGCCCGTGTCGGCGCAGACGGGGCAGGGCGTGCCTGAATTGCTTGCAGCCATCGAGGATGCGCTGGGCGGCACGATCGAGCGCCGCCGTTTGCGCATCCCGGCCGACGCTCAGGCGGCACTGCCTGCCATTTATGGCGCGGCGCGCGTCGTGGAGCGCCACGCCCACGAGGATGGTTCGCTGGAACTTGAAATCGAGGCGACCCATCAGGCGTTCGGTCAGTTGGCGCGGTTGAAGGGCGTCCGGCTCAGTGACCCGGTCTGACATGCAAGATCGCAAGCCACCCCCGCTGCGACATGAACCTGCGGTCAATGTGCCGGGCGTGGTGCTGGCCGTTGTCGGCGTGTTCGTGGTTGTCCAGATCTTCAGGGTCCACATTGTCTCACCTCAGGATGATGGTTTCATCCTCGCCTTTGGCGGGTTCATCCCGCTGCGCTACGTGCCAGGCTCAGGCAGCGAAATCTGGCCGATGCTCACCACTCCCGTGACGCATACGGTGCTGCACGGCTCCTGGCCGCATCTGGTCGTCAACAGCCTGTGGCTCGTGGTGTTCGGTTCGCCATTGGCGCGGCGCATCGGTCCGGTGCGCTTCCTCATGTTCTTTTCGCTGACGGCGGCGGCTGGGGCGGCGTTTTTTGCCGCGCTGAACCTTCACGCTGTCGGCCCGCTGATCGGCGCGTCGGGCGCCGTTTCCGGCATCACGGCCGCCGCTGCGCGGTACGGCTTCAGCGCCGGGGTGGATGGCTATCGGCAGCGCCGCATGACGATCGGGGAAACCCTGTCACACGCGCCTGCGCTTGGCTTCATTCTGGTCTGGATCGTGATCAATGCGGCTTCAAGCTTGTTTCCCTCCGGGAGCGGGGCGCGCATCGCCTGGGAAGCGCATGTCGGCGGGTTCCTCGCGGGGTTCCTGCTCCTGTCATTGTTTGACCGGCGCAATTGATCCCGCCTGATCAATGGGTTGTGACGACAGAAGCCGCCAAGCATTCACTTGCCAACGCAGCGCAACATGATGCAGCATCGCCGCCCAACCACGCTGTTCAGGGAGGCAGGGATGAGCGTGAAGGATATTCTGGCGGAGAAAGGCACGACCGTATTCACGGTCCAGCCCGAACAATCATTGACCGACGCCGTTCGCGTTCTTGGAGAAAACCGGATCGGTGCCCTCGTTGTCACGGATGCCAAGGGTGCGATCATAGGCATCCTGTCCGAGCGCGACATTGTGCGGCACCTTGCGAAAGACGGGCCGCAGGTGCTGCTGCGCTCTGTCTCGACCGCGATGACGGCGGCGGTGCAGACGTGCAAGCCGCAGGAATCCATCGAGCAGGTGATGGCGCGCATGACACGCGGCCGTTTCCGCCATTTGCCGGTCGAAGACGCGCAGGGGCGCCTTGGCGGCATCATTTCCATCGGCGACGTTGTCAAGAAGCGCATAGAGGACATCCAGCGCGAAGCTGACGAGATCCGCAACTACATCGCGATGGCCTGAGATTGCGTCAGCGGTGACCGACCGTCGATGAATCGAGCATTCGTTCGATCTCGCTGATGCGCGCCATTGTCGCCTGCCTGCCGATTTCGATGGCTTCGGCGGCGCGGTGAAACTCCGTCAGGCCGATATGGCCGAGCTTCGGCTGGATCGACAGATCCGGCGGATCGCCGGCAAGCCGCGCGCGCGAAATGCGGTCCTGGATGATGTTGAATGCCTCGACCATCACCCCGGTGATCCCAAGCCGGTTGCCATCGGGCCGCTGCAATGGCGCGCGGCGCGGCGCCGCCGAAGGCATGTCCATGTCGGTATCGCCCGCTGCATGTTGCAAAATGGCGGCGCGGCCGAACAGGTCGTAGTTGAGGTTGACCGCCACGACATTGGCCCGCTCATGGATCCGACAAACGGAAACGGGCACCGGGTTGACTAGAGCGCCGTCCACCAGAACACGCCCATTGCAGAGCACGGGCTCAAACACGCCGGGCAGGGCGTAGGAGGCCCGCATCGCCATGATGAGATTGCCGTGATTGATGAGGATTTCGTGGCCGGTCGCGATCTCAGTCGCGGTGGCAACAAACGGCACGGGGAGATCTTCGATGCGCAGGCCCGCCATGTGACGCATCATGCGGTCATGCAATTTCTGGCCGCCGAGCAGCCCGTCGCCACGCCAGCGCCAGTCGAGCAGGGAAAAAATGCGGCGCTGGTTGAGGCTGCGGGCGAAGTCCTCCAACTCATTCAGCCGTCCGGCGAGGTAACACCCGCCGACAAGCGCGCCAATGGACGTACCTGCGATCATGTCGATCTTGATGCCCGCCTCATCAAGTGCGCGCAACACGCCGATATGCGCCCAGCCACGCGCCGCGCCGCCGCCAAGGGCAAGCGCCACGCTGCGGTCGCCTTCCTGCAAGGACCGGCCGGCGGAGGAACGGTGCAGCATCATCTTGACACGCCTTTCACCGTCCAGCCTGCGCCCGAAGCGTCAAAAACTGATGAACAGGGAATGCGCGCAGGTTGTCGCGCTGTCAGACGAAATCCAGCTTCGGCTGACCGTCCAGTGTGGTGAGACGACGGTAAAAGCACGAGATGCGCCCCGTGTGGCAAGACGCGCCATCCCCGTTGACCCTAACCTTCAGCACGACCGCATCCTGATCGCAGTCGACAAGGATCTCCTCCACTGATTGGGTGTTGCCGGAGGTCTCGCCCTTCTTCCACAGGCTGGCGCGCGAGCGCGACCAGTAATGGGCGACGCCGGTTTCGATCGTGCGTTCCAAGGCCAGCGCGTTCATGTGGGCGAGCATCACCACTTCGCCGGTTGCGCAATCCTGCACGACAGCAGTCAATAATCCGCCCGCATCGAAGCGCGGGCGGAAATCGGTCGTTTCGTCCTGATCGTGATTGTGCGGAGCGCTCATCGCCTCCCGCTAGCGCTGTCAGCGCGCCATGGCAAGGAAACGCTGTTGTTCCTCGAACGAGTCCTTGAAGGTGCCGGTGAACGAGGTCGTCAGCGTTTTCGAGCCGAGCTTGCGGATGCCGCGCATCGCCATGCACATGTGTTCGGCCTCGACCAGGATCGCAACACCGCGCGGGTTTAGAACGTCCTGCAATGTCGTCGCGATCTGCGCCGTCATCGCTTCCTGCGTTTGCAGGCGCTGCGCGAAGCTCTCGACCAGGCGGACGATTTTCGACAGGCCGACAACCGGGCCATCCGGCAGATAGGCGACATGCGCCTTGCCGATGATGGGCACGACATGATGCTCGCAATGGGAAAAGAACGCGATGTCCTTCACCAGCACGATGTCCTCGTATCCAGCGATTTCTTCAAAGACGGTGCCGAGGATTTCATGCGGATCGTCGGCATAACCTGCAAACATTTCCTTGTAGGCTTTTGCCATGCGCTTCGGCGTGTCGAGCAAGCCCTCGCGCGACGGGTTGTCCCCCGCCCACAGCAAGAGCGTTTTCACAGCCGCTTCGGCCTCTGCCTGCGTCGGCCGCACGATTTCGGCTGTTTCAGGCTTTTCGGTCAGGGCCGGCAGCTTCGTAACCAGAGCATCCATGGCATGTTCCTTCGCCGTTAAAGCCTTGATACGCCATCATCCGGCGACCAGACCACGGCAACCCGCACGCATTCGTTTCACGGCCGCGTGATCACGCCGCAATTGTGCAACCTTGGCTGGCGCTTGTATAGTGGGGCGCACGGCGGAGAGGCGCGCTCGACCATGGATGACATCTACAACGCCAAATTGCTGGACCTGGCGGCCAACATCCCGGCCGTTGGCCGTCTGGAGCAGCCGGACGCGACAGCCAAGGCGCATTCCAAGCTCTGCGGCTCGACGGTGACTGTCGACCTCAAGCTGACTGACGGACGCGTCAGCGCATTTGCCCATGTGGTGAAGGCTTGCGCGCTTGGCCAGGCGTCATCCTCGGTGATGGCGCGTGCCATCCTTGGCGCAACACCGGACGAGGTGAGGACCGCGAGGCGCGACGTGACCGCGATGCTGAAGGAGGGCGGCGAACCGCCGCAAGGGCGCTTCGCCGACATGCGCTACCTGCAACCTGTGCGCGATTACAAGGCCCGCCACGCCTCAACATTGCTCACATTCGATGCGGTTGTTGATTGCCTCGATCAGATCGAGGCGCGGGAGAGTGCGGCATGAAACCGTCGAAAGCGCTGGCATTGCACAGGGACGCCATACTGGAAGTGCTGGCGCGCTATCCGGTGGCCAATCCGATGCTCTACGGGTCGGTCTTGAAAGGGCAGGATACTGACGCGAGTGATCTGGACATCATGGTCGAACCGGTTGGCCGCATCACCTTTTTTGATCTGGCGGCGCTTGAAGAGGAGTTGGGCCGCGTTGCGGGTGTGAAGGTCGACATTCGCACCAGCGGAGAATTCAGCGAACGCGTCAAGCGCTTCATGGATTTCAAGCCTCTGCAATGACGGAAGATGCCACGGACCTGCGCGCGCATTTGGAGTCGCTGCTTTCGCTCTGTGAAAAGGCCGAAAAAATCCGGGGGCTATGCGATCATGACCGTTTCTTAAATGACGACTTGGCGCAACTGGCGATCTTCGCGCTTATTGGTCAGTTTGGTGAAATGTCTCGCAGGATGCTGCAGCGCTTTCCCGAGTTCTGCGCAAGGCACCCGGATTTACCGTTCGCGAAGGCAAAAGGCATGCGCAACCGCGTCATCCACGAGTATGAAGGGGTCGACATTGCGACTGTCTGGTCAACGTTCGAGACTGCCATTCCAATGTTTGGCAGCGCCTTGCGTCCAATCATCGAGGACATGGACCGGAACCATGGCCCCAGCATCCCGTAACTTTGGCGGCCCATGGCCCAAAACCCCCGGGCGCATCCTTGGCGTCGGGCTGATCCGGCTCTATCAACTCACCTTGTCGGGCTTTGTCGGCAACACTTGCCGCCATCTGCCGACCTGCTCCGAATATGGCTATGAAGCGGTTGCACGCCACGGCTTGTGGCGAGGCTTCTGGCTCACCCTGTTTCGAGTATCGCGTTGCGGGCCGGGCGGCACCTCCGGCATTGACAATGTGCCGGAGCAACTGGCCGGTGGCAGCGCATTGATGCCATGGCGTCTGTGGCGGCATGGACGGAAGGGACACAGGCACGGGCCGGGTTGCGGCCACGATCATTGATCGTTTGCCTTTGCCGCAAATCATTGCCGCCTGATCAGATTTCCGCTAAGCGCGCCACGCGCGGCAGGCGCAGCATCACACCCCACCCGCGCTCGTTTGCGGGACTGGATAGCAGGAGCATCCCATGTCCGATTTGACGGCCGAGGCCGTGTCCCTCCGTTTCCCCGATGGCTCGATCCGCGCGTTTGCACCCGGCACGACGGGCCGCGACGTTGCAGAAGGCATCTCCAAATCACTGGCCAAAAAAGCGGTCGCCTATGCCATCGATGGCGAGGTGCGCGATCTGGCGGACCCCGTGACGCAAGGCGCGCTGGAGATCCTGACGCGTGACGATCCGCGCGCGCTCGAACTCATCCGGCATGATTGCGCACATGTGCTGGCGGAAGCCGTGCAAGCACTCTGGCCGGAAACGCAGGTGACGATCGGCCCTGTCATCGACAATGGTTTCTTCTATGATTTCAAGCGCGACACGCCGTTCACGCCGGACGACCTGCCGGTCATCGAAAAGAAAATGCGGGACATCATCGCCCGCAATGCGCCGTTCACCAAGGAAATCTGGACGCGCGAGAAGGCCAAACAGGTGTTTGCCGACAAGGGTGAGCACTTCAAGGTGGAGTTGGTCGACGCCATCCCCGACGGTCAGGACCTGAAGATCTACCGCCAAGGCGATTGGTTCGATCTCTGCCGCGGCCCGCACATGGCCTCGACCGGTCAGGTCGGTTCGGCGTTCAAGCTGACCAAGGTCGCAGGCGCCTATTGGCGCGGCGACGCCAGGAACCCGATGCTGACGCGCATTTATGGCACGGCCTTTGCAACCGACGAGCAGTTGCAGGCGCATCTGACGCAGATCGAGGAAGCCGAGAAACGCGACCATCGCAAGCTGGGCCGCGAGATGGACCTTTTCCATTTCCAGGAGGAAGGGCCGGGGGTGGTGTTCTGGCACGCCAAGGGCTGGCGCATGTTCCAGACGCTCGTCTCCTATATGCGCCGACGCCTTGGCAAGCTTGGCTATCAGGAGGTCAACGCGCCGCAGGTTCTGGTGTCCGACCTGTGGGAAGTGTCCGGCCATTGGGGCTGGTACAAGGACAACATGTTCGGCGTGCAGTCAGCGGGGGACAAAGCCGAAGACAAGCGCATCTTCGCGCTGAAGCCGATGAACTGCCCCGGCCATGTCCAGATTTTCAAGCATGGGCTGAAATCCTACCGCGACCTGCCGATCCGGCTTGCGGAATTCGGCGCGGTGCACCGTTATGAGCCGTCGGGCGCGCTGCATGGCCTGATGCGCGTGCGCGGCTTCACACAGGATGACGCCCACATCTTCTGCACGGAAGACGAGCTTGAGGCCGAGATCCTCAAGATCAATGATCTGATGCTCTCAACCTATTCCGATTTCGGCTTTCATGATGTTGTCGTCAAATTGGCGACACGTCCCGAAAAAAGGGTCGGTACCGACGCGATGTGGGACCATGCGGAGGGCATCCTGCGCCGCGTCCTGGAGAAGATGGCGGCCGAATCCGGCGGACGCATCAAGACGGGCATCAACGAGGGCGAAGGCACGTTCTACGGGCCTAAGTTCGAGTATACACTGAAAGATGCCATCGGCCGTGACTGGCAGTGCGGCACGACGCAGGTGGACTTCAACCTGCCCGAACGCTTCGGTGCCTTTTACATCGACCAGAACTCCGACAAGGTGCAGCCCGTGATGGTGCATCGCGCCATTTGTGGCTCGATGGAGCGATTTCTCGGCATATTGATCGAGAGCCATGGCGGGCATTTCCCGCTGTGGCTGTCACCGGAACAGGTCGTGGTGACGACAATCACATCGGAGGCGGACGCCTATGCCGAGCGGGTGGTGGAGGAACTGCGCGCCGCAGGTCTGAACGCCACCGCCGACCTGCGCAACGAGAAGATCAACTACAAGGTGCGGGAACATTCGCTGGCAAAGGTGCCGGTCATCCTCGCGGTCGGACGCAAGGAAGCGGAAGAGGGGACCGTGAGCATGCGCCGTCTCGGCTCGCCCCAATCGACCGGCATGACGCTTGCCGATGCTGTCAGCGCGCTTGCGAAGGAAGCAACGCCTCCCGATCTTGCACGAAACGTCTGAGTGGCCGTCTTTGAGATTTCACGCAGCTGACATACTTCTGTTGCATGGCGGCACCCGTCGCCAAGCATGATACGGGGTCTTCATGAGCACCGCCCTCGACATCCTCACCTATGCCGACGAGCGCCACCCGCGACTGAAGCGCTGGATCATCCGCGGCATAGAGAACCTGTCCGGGCGCAGGCATTATGCGGCCCTGTATGAAATCTGGCGTCAGCAGATTGTGCCGTCCGGCCACAATTTGTTCACCGAAATGCTCCGGCTGACGGGGATCGGGCTGGCACCCGCCGGGGTTTTCCCGCCGCGCGACCTCCCCGATGGCCCGCTGATCATTGTCGCCAATCACCCCTACGGCATCGGCGACGGGGCGGCCGCACTGGCGCTTGCAGAGCAATTGGGCCGGCCCTTCAAGGTGATCATCAACAATGCCCTGCTGCGCGTGCCGGAAATGAGGCCCTATGCGCTCCCCGTCGATTTTGAGGAAACCAAGGAGGCGATGGCGACCAACCTTGCCATGCGCAGGGAGGCGCTTGCCTTTCTCAAATCCGGCGGGACAATCATCATTTTTCCGGCGGGCGGAGTTGCGACCGCGCCGAAGGGTCTTGGCAGGGCCGTCGATTTGCCGTGGAAAGGGTTTGTCGCCTCGTTGATCCACAAGGCGCAAGCCCATGTGCTGCCCGTGTTCTTCGAGGGCCAAAACAGCCGGATGTTCCACATTGTCAGCCAGTTTTCGCTGACATTGCGTCTGTCCTTGCTGGTGCGCGAATTCACCAAACTGTCCGGCCGGTCGATCGTGTTCCACACGGGCAAGCTGATCAGCCCGCTGGATCTGGCGGCCATCGGCGACCGCAAATTGCTGATCGACCATCTGCGCCATCAGGTTGAGGCGCTTGATCCGATAGGCAAACGGTGAGGCCGACAGACTGAAGCCTGAGAAGAAAACAAGGCGCGTTCAAAACTCCGCCAGCACTTCCACTTCGCCGTTCTTTCCGCTTTCGACCATGATCGGCTTTTCAAATACACGGTCGCGGTGCTTGGCGACAGCCGTGTACCCGCCTTCCGCCAAAACCACGGGCGCATAGGCCCCGATGCTCTGGAACAGCAATTCGCCCGATTCGGTATAGACGGACCATGAGGTGTCCGCGAGCGCCTCGCCGCCCGGCCGCGCCACCAGTTTCAAGATCAACTCCGCGGCACGGTGCTGCACCGTCGCCTCGGTCACGACGCCCGGTTCCACGCGGATGTCGGTGCGCATGATGGCGTTGACCGCGCCATAGCTGGAGACAATGTGATAGTTCCCCTCGCTCAGCCGGACAATGGCACCGGGCGCGACATTGTCCACGATCAGGCGCCGTTCGCCCGCTTCATCGACCTCTGCTTCATAGACTGCGAAACGCAACTTGAACGGCGGTATGGCATTGCCTGAACTTTCCTCCGCACGCATGGCGAGCGCGCCCGCATCCAGCACGAGCACTTCCTCCACACGCTCCGTTCCGACAACGATCTTCTTCGTCGCGCCCGCACGTCCAAAAGCTGCATGGACCAGATAGGTGCCCTCGGGAACGTCCAGTGAGGCAGGGCCGCCTTCCGCCTTGGCGATGAGCCGCAAGCGGCCATCCGGGCCAGGATCCGCTTCAAAGACGCGCCAGACAATGCCCGCCTGGACGGGTTCCCCCTTGTCGGTCAACTTCGCCTCAAGTTGCAGCCGCCCGGTTTCGCGGCGCAAATCCGGCACTGCCTCGTCGGCCGGAGCGTATTGCTGCAAATTCAGCTTCGGCAGATCCAGATCAGGCGCGGACTGGGCCGCAGCCGGATCCGCGGCTGGCAAGAGGCTGAACAGGACAAGGGCGGCGGAAAGCGGGAAGCGCATGCGCCGTTTGAACCGGAACGCGCGGCGAATTCAAGGCAGATTCAAAGCATCGCCAGTCCGGCGCTTGAGAAAGCTGGTCCGCTTTCCCATAACGACGAGTCAGAGCCACTTTGAGTATGTCCCGATGACCCCGCTTGAGTTTCTGGCCGCGCGCCAATCCATCCCCGTGTCGCAAATTGGCGAACCGGGGCCCGATGACGCGACATTGCGCGCCATTCTGACGCTTGGGCTGCGCGTGCCCGACCACGGCCGTCTGGAACCTTGGCGCTTGATTGTCTATCGCGGCGAGGCGCGCGCGCTGGCCGGCCGCGCCATCGCCAACCGGCTCGATGCGCGTGACGGACCGTTGACGCCGGATGAGCGTGATCGCGAGGAAAAGCGGCTTTCGCGTGCGCCCGTCGTCATTGGTGTCGTGTCTTCGCCGAAGGCGCATCCGCGCATCCCGGAATGGGAGCAGTTCCTGTCGGCAGGCGCTGTCGCTTTCATGATCACGCTTGCCGCACGCGCGCACGGCTTTGCGTCCAACTGGGTCACCGGCTGGTTTTCCGACGATGCCGAAGCCCGGCGCATGCTGGGCGTCGCCCCGCACGAACGGATCGCCGGATTTGTTCACATCGGCTCATTCGATGGCATGTTTCCGGAGCGCCCGCGCCCCGATCTCGATCAACTGGTCAACGACTATGACGGCCCATGGCCGGCTTGAACCCATGGCCCGAAGCGGGGCAAAAAGGCTTTGACCGTCAAAAACGCTGTGATAGAGAGCGCGCGCGCTAAGGCTGTGGGCGGTCCCGCCCCCGATGCGGGTGTGGTGGAACTGGTAGACACGCCAGATTTAGGTTCTGGTGGCGAAAGCTGTGGGGGTTCGAGTCCCTCCACCCGCACCATCAGGTTGCCCCGGCGCGCGCCAATTTCATCGGTGACCGTCCGGCATCCGGCCGGTTGCCGCGCCCGTCCATTCAATGCGTCAGCTTAGCCGGAAGGTCCAGACATGCAGTTCACCGAAACGCTCAACGAAGGGTTGAAGCGCGAAATCAAGGTCACGGTTCCCAAGACCGACCTCGCCGCCCGTGTTGAAACCCGCCTGCATGCCGCCAAGGACCGCGCCCGCATCAATGGCTTCCGCCCCGGCAAAGTGCCGGTCGCGCACCTGCGCAAGATGTACGGCAAGAGCTTCATGGCCGAGGTTGTCAATGAGATCCTGAACGAAACGCCGAAGACCGTCCTCGCCGACCGCAATGAGAAAGCGGCCATGCAGCCGCTCGTCAACATGAGCGAGGACGAGGGCGAAGCGACCCGCGTGCTGGAAGGCAAAGAGGATTTCGTGTTCTCGATTGCCTATGAGGTCGTGCCGAGCTTCGAGTTGCAGGACCATTCGTCGATTACGATCACGCGCGATGTCGTTTCGATCCCTGACGAAGAGGTCGAGGAGCAGGTCCGCAATGTCGCGAAATCCGCGCAGACCTGGTCCGAGAAGAAGGGCAAGGCTGCCGATGGCGACCGTGTCACCATCAACTATCTCGGCAAGATCGACGGCGTGGCTTTCGAGGGCGGTGCAGCCGATGATGCCCAACTCGTGCTTGGCTCGAACCAGTTCATCCCGGGCTTTGAGGAGCAACTGATCGGCATCAAGGCCGGTGACGAAAAGACCATCACCGTGACCTTCCCCGAAAACTATGGCGCGGAGCATCTGGCCGGCAAGGCCGCGACCTTCGACATCACCTGCTCGAAAGTCGAGAAGGCCGACGAGCTGGTGCTCACCGACGAGGTTGCCGTTTCGCTTGGCCTGACGGATCTGGAGCATCTGCGCCGCGTGGTGCGCGAACAGCTGGAAAGCCAGTATGGCGCGATCACCCGCCAGCGCGTGAAGCGGGCCATGCTCGATAAGCTCGATGCGCTCTACAGGTTCGACGCGCCGGGTGGCATGGTCGAAGCGGAATTCAACAACATCTGGCGGCAGATTTCGATGGAACTCGAACAGCAGGGCAAGACCTTTGCTGACGAGGGCACCACGGAAGAGGACGCCCGCGTCGAGTATATGAAGCTCGCCGAACGCCGCGTCCGCCTCGGGCTTGTCCTGTCGCAGATCGGCGAAGGGCAGGGCGTGACGGTTTCTGAAGATGAAACACAGCGCGCATTGTTCGAGCAGGTGCGCCGTTTCCGCGGGCAGGAACAGCAGGTCTATGAGTTTTATCGGAAGAATCCGGATGCTGTCGCGGCCCTGCGTGCGCCGATCTTTGAGGAAAAGGTCATTGACCATCTGCTTGGCGTCGTCAGCGTGACGGACAATTCGGTCACCAAAGACGAATTGATGGCGCTGGAAGCCGCCGACGAGGAAAAAGCATCCGGTGGCGCAACGGAAGCCAACGAAGACAAACCGAAAAAAGCGGCCAAGAGGAAAGCCAAGGCTGAATAAGCCGCGGCCCCCCTGTTTGGCCTGATACCGAGACCGCTTCCGCGTGGAGCGGTCTTTTTCTTTGCGGAGGGAGCCTGCGATGCGGATCTCGTTTTTGGGACTGGGGCTGATGGGCGGCCCGATGGCCGGACGGCTCATCGCCTCCGGGCATGATCTGACGGTGTGGAACCGTGACACAGCCAAGATGCAACCGTTGGCCGACATGGGCGCGACATTGGCCGCTACGCCGGCCGGGGCGGTAGCCGGAGCCGAAGCGGTCATCACCATGCTGACGGACGGGGCTGCAGTCCGTTCAGTCCTGGACAGCATGGCTGAATCTTTGCAACCTGGAACCCTTTTCATCGACATGAGTTCGATCGCTCCGGCGCAAGCCCGCCGCCATGCCGACCTTCTCGCAGTACGTGGCGTGCAGGCACTGGATGCGCCGGTGTCGGGCGGCACGGCCGGTGCGCGCGACGGGACGCTGGCCATCATGGTCGGGGGCGAGGCTTCTGCCTTCGAGGCTGCCCATCCCGTGTTTGCTCCGCTTGGACGGGCAATCCGTGTGGGCGGGGCGGGGGCAGGGCAGGTCGCCAAATTGTGCAACCAGCAGATTGTCGCGATTACCATCGGCGCGGTCGCCGAGGCGCTTCATCTTGCCGAACGGGCAGGCGCAGATCCGGCGGCGATGCGGGCCGCGATCCGTGGCGGTTTTGCTGAAAGCCGCATCCTTGAGCTGCACGGCGCACGCATGCTGGCGCGGGATTTCACGCCCGGCGGGCGCTCGTCCATCCAGTTGAAAGACCTCGACAACATCCTGAAACTGGCGGGAGAGGCGAACGCCGCGACGCCCCTCTCCACCATGATGCGTGAACGCTACGCGACGCTGGTGCAGGCGATGGGGCAGGGCGAGCTAGACCATTCGGCCATTCTGCTCGAACTCGAAGCGCAATCGGCAGGTCTCAGCCCAAACCGGACCTGATCGCAGCCGCCATCGCTGGCCATTCCTCGTGATAGCGCGCATGGGCAGGCGCGGCCGGCAGTTCACCGTCGAAACCGCGAAACGCCATGAACTGGTGCAGATGGGTCTCCGGGTGATGCTCGAAGACGGAATGATGGTTGGGCGCGAGATCATCGATGAAGGCGACAAACGGCCGTGCATGGGCAAGCCGCGCGACCGCCGGGCCCTTGTCGCTCTCCACGGTCAGGAGCGGCTGATCGAGACCGAGGCCCGCCATGAAGCGCTTGCGGGTGTCGCGATAGGCATGCGGCATCGCCGTCAGCAACACGATATCGAATTGGTCGCCCAAGGCATGCAACTCTTCACGCGCGTCGGCAATCGGCGTCTGCCATTCGTGCTGGGCGGCAAAGAAATCGCCGAGAAGTGCCCAGACCTGCTCTTGCGTGGCCGCCGCGCCGCCATCACGCGCGTGAATGTTGCCGGTCAGCCGGTAGGAGCGCGGCGTGAAGGTCCAGCCTTTGTGGTCAAGGAACGCGCCGAATGGCTCGACGAAGTGCAAGATCACCTCATCCACGTCACAGACGATCAGCGGCCGCGTGCCGCGTTCCAGCCGCTCCATCTGGGAGAGGGTTTCCTCGTCGATCATCGCAGACCCCTTCAGCGAAATGCGTCCATGTTGATTTCAAGCATCGGGTCGCCTCCGGGGATGACCCGGAAGGCGAGCGGCACGGTTACAGGCTTGATCCGCGCAGCCGCGGCGAATGCCAGAAGCGCCTCTTCGTCTTGCAGGAGATGGGCGAGCACGCCGGCCAGAAACCCGGGCTGACGGGCAGACGTCTGGATGTCACCGGCATCGAGGCCGGTCAGACTTGCAAACCGGGTCAACTGGTCTGCATCGCTTGCGATGAAGGCCAGCGCCTGCACCGCCAGCATTTCGGCATCGTCCGCCGTCATCATGGGGCGGTGGCGCATCAGGGGCGGGCTTTCGGCAGCGGCACGCGATTCTTCTTTCATCAATCAGTTGGCGTTACGTTTGTGCAGGGAATCAGGACGGACGCGATCGCGAATTCGACATGCCAAAAACAATCCTCATCGTCGAGGACAACGAACTCAACATGAAGCTGTTCCGCGATCTGATCGAGGCGAGCGGCTATGTTGCCGTGCCGACGGCGAACGGGTTCGATGCACTCGATCTGGCGCGCAAGCACAGGCCGGATCTTATCTTGATGGACATCCAACTTCCCGGCATTTCCGGCCTCGAGGTCACGCAATGGCTGAAACAGGATGATGAATTGAGGATGATTCCTGTTGTCGCGGTGACGGCCTTCGCCATGAAGGGTGACGAAGAGCGCATCCGCAAGGGTGGTTGCGAAGGCTACATCTCCAAGCCCATTTCGGTTGGCCCCTTCATCCAGACCATCAAGGAATTCCTCGGCGACGCGTGAGGCACCACAGCGATGACGCATGATATCTGCCATGTCTGGACCGACGCCAAGCGGCGCGACGCGTTGCAGGCCTGCGCGCGCAAGGCCGGATTGACACTGGAGCCCCTGCATCTCGGCGCGCTCACGACGGGTTCTGCGGCCCAGCTTGCTCAAGCCGCGCAGGCCGATGCGCTCATCGTCGACGCCGCGGACATGGAGGCGCTTTGCGCGACGTTGACCGCTGCCCGGCCCGAAGCCGGCCTCCAGCCCTTGATAGCCGTTTGCGCCGTTGCCGGAGATTTTGAACATGCGGCTCGTTCGGGTGCCCATGCCGCGCTCGGCCTGCCGTTCTCAACCGATGCCTTGATCTGTGCCTCGCGCGCCGCAACGCGCGCCTCGATGCTGCGCCATGAGGTGCAGGCGCAGGGCGGAACAGCGATGCGTAGCCCGCGCAAGCGGAGGGTTGCGCGTGTTGGCGGTGCCTGCGCCAATCTGTCAGCGTTGGGTGAGCATACGATCCTGTCTGTTGCCGATGACGCATCGGTGCTGATCGCGCTTGCGGCGGCCAAGCCGGATGCTGTGATCCTCGATGCGAACAACCGCGGTTTTTGCGCGATGGTTCTGGCACAAGCACGACGGGTCTCGGCCCTTCGGCTCATACCTTTCCTCGCGGCTGGCGACGACGCCATGGCGCTGATGGCCGAAGGGGCGGCCGATGTTCTGACACCGGACATGCCGGCCGCGGCAGTCGCGTTGCATGTCCTGTCAGCGTGCGAACGCAAGGACCTGTCGGCCGCGCTGCAACGGCTTGCGCGC
Source organism: Rhizobiaceae bacterium (assembly GCA_025458045.1). Taxonomy (GTDB): domain Bacteria; phylum Pseudomonadota; class Alphaproteobacteria; order Rhizobiales; family Rhizobiaceae; genus JALOTE01. Next base: position 6,909 of record JALOTE010000001.1, on the reverse strand, counting down.
GATGCGGCGAAATCGGCCGCCGCGGCTTCTGTGAAGTATGATCCGGTGACGGGCTTGGCCGATGGCGAAACGCTCGCCCGCGCCATCACAGTCTTGGCGGGGCGGTCGGCTTCGAGGGGCAAGCCCACATCGTTGATGCTGATCGGGCCCGATCCGGTTGCAGCCGGGCAAACGCTGCCTGATTCTGCATGGAAGGACCTCGCGGCAGTCATCCTGCGCGGCTTGCGCGGCCTCGATCTGGCCGCACGGCTTGATGCCACGCGATTTGCGATCCTGATGCCGGGAACGGATGCGCAAGGCGCGCAACGCGCTGCCGAGAGGCTTTGCCAGGACATCGCCCTCGAACGCCTGCGATTCGGGCCGGAGCGACGTCAAGGGCTCACCTGTTCGGTCGGCGTCGCCGCCGGACACGCCGAGGACGCGTCAGGTTTGCTCCCGCTGGCGAATGCGGCCTTGGATGAAGCGATCCGCAACGGCCCGTCAGCGGCCCATGGCCGCAGCATGACGGCAGCCGCCTGATCCGGCGTGTCGGCAAGGCACGAAAAAGCCGCCCGAAGGCGGCTCAGCATGCGCGTTGCGTGCAGTGCGACGGCAGTTATTTGATCTTGGCTTCCTTGAAGTCCACGTGCTTGCGCGCGACCGGGTCATATTTGCGCACGGTCATCTTCTCGGTCATGGTGCGGCTGTTCTTTTTGGTGACATAGAAATAGCCGGTGTCAGCCGTTGACAGCAGTTTGATCTTGATTGTGACGGCCTTGGCCATGAGTCTTCACCTTTGAAATGAATATGGCGCGCCGTTCTGTTCGCGCGCCAGCACAGATGCTGGGCCCGTCTACCGTGAAACCCATGGAAGTCAAGTGCGGTTTGGCGCAGCCGCGCCTCAATGGCGGATGACAAGGCGACCGACCGCCAGAAGCAGGTACGCCCCGAAAAACGCGGCCAATGTCCACGCAAAGCCATTGTCACCGACGGCATCCATCATCGCGCCCATGCTTTGCGGGCCGAGCAACATCCCGAGGGCATAGCAAAACACGAAGGCGGCATTGGCCTGCGCAAGCGCTGCGGGCGGCGTCCGCGTCGTCAGATGCGCGAGGCCGACCGTGTAGAGTCCGGCCACGACACCGCCCCAGAAAAACAGGATTGCCGCCGTCAACCACCAGTTGGCGATCACGAATGGCAGGGCAAGGCTGCCGCACAGGCCGATCAACGCGCAGGCCAGCAGGACGCGCCGCCTGTCGCCAACATGGTCGCTGATCACGCCCAACGGGATTTGCAGCATCACATTGCCGAGCCCGATGGCGGTGAGCAGCAGGGCGGCATCGGCCTCCGGCATGCCAATCCGGTTGCCATAGACCGGAAACAGGGCGAAGCCTCCGGTTTCAACCGCGCCGAATACCAAGACGGCGGCGGTGGCCGTCGGCACCAGCCAGACATAGGGCAGAAAGCCGCCGACATCGCCGGACTCGACCTGGACTGAATCCCGCCAGGCAAAGACGAGTGGAATGAGCGCGAGACACGCAACGCCGGCCCCGACATAGAACGGCAGCCCGCCATCGCTGCCCGTCCATGAGAAAATCAACGGCCCTGCGGCAAAGCCGACGGAAAGCACTGTCGCGTAGATGCCGAGGATCAAACCGCGTTTGGCAGGCGGGGCCGCCGTCGAGATCCAGAATTCCGACAGGATGAACAGGACCGTCAGCGCGAAATGCAGCGTGAACCGAAGCGCGAACCATGCCGCGATGGATGGCAGGAAATGGAAACCGACAAAGGACATAGCCGAGACGGCGATCATCAATGCCATGGATGGCGCAAGGCCGAAACGATGGGCGATACGCGGACCGAGCGGGGCGGCGATCAACGCCGCCACCCCCGCGACAGCCGTATTCGCACCGATGACGGAGGCCGACCATCCCTGCTTTTCCAGGACGATCGACAACAGGGGCACACCCAGACCGATGGCGATCCCGATGACCGAGATCGCGCCGATCGCAGCCGAAGCGGCGCGCCAGTTGATCCGGTCCGGCGGGGCGTGCGTCGGCAAGGCGGTCATGACCTCATCTCGCAGACGAAACGGCCGTGACGCATCCGATATTCCGGCACGGGCAGATCGCACGTCAGTTCTGGGTCGTCCATGAGGCGCTGCATCACCGCCTGAATGATCGTCCGCGTGATTGCCGGGCAGTCCAGCCCTTGCGTTTCTTCCGGGGTCGCCCAGACAAGCCGTGTGAACTCTTGATCCGGCGGGCCGCCGGGCCGTTCTGCCCCGACACGGTCCCGGAAAGCCGCAAAAAAGCGCGTGTCAAACCGGCGGATGCGGCCGGGTGGCGTGATGGCGCGCGCGACATAGCGCAGGCCGCGCGCATCGGGCACGATCGTCTCATTGCCGTAGAGCGTTGCCTTGCCGCCGCCGGCCGCACCGAGCATCAGCCCAGTCTCCTCGTAGCATTCACGCAAGGCGGTTGCGACAAGCGCACCCGCGCGCCGCGTTGAGGCGGCGGCGCCCATTCCCGCCGCGAGGCATCGGGCGTCATGGGCGGGCAAGCCTTCGAGAAGCGCAAACTGCGCGTCGCCCGGATCGGTTCGACCGCCCGGAAACACGAACTGGCTGGGCATGAAGGCGAGGTCAGCGCGCCTTTGGCCAAGAAGAAGCCTCGGTTCCTTGCCGCTTCGGTCAATCAGGATGAGCGAAGCGGCGTGGCGCGGGCGCAGGCGCCTTGGCATCACGGCAAGCGTGCTGTTTTCCAGCGCATCGAGCGCGTCGCGTTTCAAGCCGACAATCACCTGTCGTGTCCGTGATCGGGTTCCCCCGCACCAAACCCATGCATGCGCAACGCCCATTGCAGGCCGATGACAGCGCCCTTCAGAGGTTGAAGCAAACCAATGCAGACAATGGCCGTCAGCGGCAACCATAACGCCATGTGCTGGAACGCCGTCCATTCGACGAGCATCTCGACGCCGAGATAGGCACCGACGATCAGATGCCCCGCGACAAAGATCACGAGATAGGCCGGCATGTCGTCGGCACGATGGTGGTGCAGTTCCTCGCCGCAGACAGCGCAAGTGTCAGCCGACGCGGCAAAGCGTGCGAACAGCCGTCCCTTGCCGCAATGGGGGCAACGGCAGGCCAACCCGCGCAGCATTGAACGCAAGACAGGACGCGGAGCGTCCAGTTGTGCCGTCTCGCCATAGCTCTGCATCACCGCCTCCGTTTGCCACCGCCCATGGGCCGCAGGGGTCGCTTGACGGCGGCCCGCGCCTTGTGGCGCGACACGGCCGGCAGATTGAGCTTGACCGGTTTCGACACCATCTCGAACGTCAATGAACCGGCAAGCGGCTGCGCGTCAATCAGCCGAACCTCCACAGGATCGGCGAGGCGGAAGCCGCCGCCGCTGTTGGCCCCGATCAAGGCCTGCGCACCCTCATCGAAGTGGAAATACTCCGCGCCGACCTTGCCGATCGGCACGAAGCCATCCGCGCCATACTCATCCAGCATCACAAACAGGCCCGACGAGGTCACGCCCGTCACCTTGCCGTTGAACACGGCTCCCGTGCGGTCGGCGAGGTGGTTGGCGATCAGGCGGCTCACCGTGTCGCGCTCGGCTGCCGCCGCGCGCCGCTCCGTCATCGAGATATGCTCGCAGATCTCGCCAAGGCCCGTGAAGGTGCGGGTGTCGACGCCGCCTTCGCCGAGTTCCAGCGCCGCGACCAGCGCACGATGCACGATCAGGTCCGAATAGCGGCGGATCGGAGAAGTGAAATGGGCGTAGCGGCGCAGATGCAGGCCGAAATGGCCGATGTTTTCCGGCGCATAGACCGCCTGGCTTTGCGAGCGCAGCATGATCGTGTTGACCATGTCCTGCTTGTCGGTCCCGGCGACCATCCGCAGGATGCCGTTCAGCTTGGCCGGCGTCAGTGCCGCGCCTTGCGCCATGGAAATGCCGATGGTTTTCAGGAACTCGCGCAGCACTTCCTGCTTGGCCATCGGCGGCGCGTCATGCACGCGGTAGGAGAGGGGGTAATGCCTGCGCTCCAGCGTTTCGGCGGCGCAGACATTGGCCATGATCATGAATTCCTCGATCAGCCGGTGCGCGTCGAGGCGCGGCGGAACCACGACGCGCTCCACCTTGCCTTCGGCGTCCAGCACCACCTTGCGCTCCGGCAAATCCAAATCCAGCGGTTCGCGCGCATCGCGCCCGCGCTTGAGGATTGCATAAGCCTCCCACAATGGCTTCAGGATCGTGTCGAGGATCGGCGCGGTCCTGGCATCCGGCATGCCGTCGACTGCCGCTTGCGCCGCCTCATAGGCAAGCTTGGCATGCGACCGCATCAGGACGCGATGAAAGGAGTGGCTGATTTTCCGGCCGTCGGCGGCAAAGCGCATTTTCACGGCGAGCGCCGACCGGTCCTCGTTTTCGCGCAGCGAGCAAGCATCGTTCGAGATCGCCTCCGGCAGCATCGGCACCACACGGTCGGGGAAATAGACGGAATTGCCGCGCAGTTGCGCTTCGCGGTCGAGCGCGGAACCGGCCGGCACATAGGCGGCGACATCGGCAATGGCAACGATGGCAATCACGCCGCCCGGATTGTCCGCAGCGGTGTCCGGCTCGGCAAAGACGGCGTCATCGTGGTCCTTGGCATCCGCCGGATCGATGGTGATGAGCGGCAGCGCCCGCCAATCCTCTCGGTGCGCGCGCGGCAAGGGCGGCAGCGCGGCCGCCTCAGCTTCCACATCGGCAGGAAACACATGCGGGATGCCGTGGGCATGGATGGCGATCATCGAGACCGCCTTTTCCGACTTGATCGCGCCGATGACTGCAACCACGCGACCGCGCGGCAGGCCGTAGCGCGCCTGCCCAACCGGCACGATCTCGACCAGATCACCGGATTTCGCGGTGCCTTCATCGCCCGCCGCGATCGCATGTTCCGATTGCTTGCGCTCGGTCGGCTCGGCGCGCATCGTGCCGTCGGGCAGCACGCGCAACACGGCGAGAAGCGCATCCTTGCGTGTGTCGATCAGCTTCATCACGCGCGCGGTGTGCTGGTCGGAGCCATGGGCGGGCGCGAAGATGCGGGCCAGGACCCGGTTGCCGACGCCCGCCTGCGGCCCCTTGGCGAAGCGGCTGACACCGATGCGCACCTTCGGGGCTTCGCCCTTTTCGGCTTCGTTCCATGTCACCGGGACACCGATCAGCCCGCCATCGGCGTCGCGTTCGCGGATGTCGAGCACCGCGACCGGAGGCAGGGCGTCATGGCGGACAAGGCGTTTGCCCTGACGCTCCAGCGCGCCATCCTGTTCCAATTCATGCAACAGAAGTTTCAGCGCGATGCGGTCATCGCCGTGCAATTGGAAGGCTTTCGCGATGTCGCGCTTCGATGAGCGGCCCGGATTGCGCGCCAGATACTCCAGCACGGCGTCCCGCGTGAACTCGGGTCGGGCCGGGCTGCGCCGCCCTTTCACGCTGACGCGTCCTTTTTGGCCGGTCTCTTCGCCGCTGTCTTGGTCTTGGCCGGAGCCTTGGCTTTTGCAGCGGTCTTGGCGGGAGCTTTGGTCTTGGTTGCGGATTTGGCCGAGGCACCGGTTTTTCCTGCCGCCTTCGGCTTTTTCGATGCGGGCATCTTGCCGGCCCGCTCGGCAATCAACGCCAACGCCTCCTCAAGCGTCACCGATTGCGGGTCCTTGCCCTTGGGCAGCGTGGCGTTGACCGCGCCATGGTTCACATAGGCACCGTAGCGGCCTTCCCGCACCGTGACCGGCCCGCCTTCCGGGTGGTCGCCTAGCGATTTGAGCGCGGCAGGTGCCGATCCGCGAGCGCGGCCGGGGCGCTCCTTCTTTTCAGCCAGAACCGAAACGGCGCGATTGATGCCGATGGAAAACACGTCTTCGATCGTTGGCAGATTGGCGTAAGCGCCGTCATGCAGCAGGAACGGGCCATACCGCCCAAGCCCGGCCGAGATCATTCTGCCGCTTTCAGGATGCTGGCCGATGTCGCGCGGCAGTGAGAGCAAGGCCAGTGCCTTCTCGATGTCGATGTCTTCGGGCTTCCATCCCTTTGGAAGGGAAGAGCGCTTCGCCTCCTTGCCGTCGCCGCGCTGGACGTAAGGTCCGAAGCGCCCGGTTTTCAGGCTGACTTCTTCGCCCGTATGCGGGTCCTTGCCGAGGATGCCATCCGCCCCCGCCGCGTCCGTCTCGCCTTCGCCCGTCTCGCCGAATTGGCGGGTGTATTGGCACTCCGGATAATTGGAGCACCCGATGAATGAGCCGAATTTGCCGAGCTTGATGCCAAGCCGTCCACTGCCACATTTGGGGCATTGGCGCGGATTGCCGCCATCGCCGCGCGCCGGAAACAGCATCGGCCCCAACGCTTCGTCGAGCGCGTCCAGCACGTTGGTGATGCGCAGTTCCTTGGTCTGGTCGATCTGGGCGGAAAAATCGCGCCAGAAATCGCGCAGCACCGACTTCCAGTCGAGTTCGCCCGCTGAAATCGCGTCCAGCTTCTCCTCAAGCCCGGCCGTGAAATCAAATTCCACATAGCGGGTAAAGAAGTTCTCGAGGAAGGCGGTGACGATGCGCCCGCGCGAATTGGCAAACAGGCGGCGCTGCTCGATGCGGATGTAGTCGCGGTCGGTCAGGGTCTGCAATGTCGCAGCATAGGTCGACGGGCGGCCGATGCCGAGTTCCTCCAGCTTCTTGATCAGCGACGCTTCGGAATAGCGGGCGGGGGGCTCGGTGAAATGCTGCGAAGGCGTGATCATGTCACGCGCGACGGCCTCTCCGGTCTTCAGTTCCGGCAGGCGGCCGTCCTCGTCATCCTCGCCGTCCGCCTTGTCGTCTTTCTCGCGCAGATCGGCATAGGCGGCAAACCAGCCGTCAAACCGCACAACCTGGCCGGTTGCCCGCAATTCGGCCTG
>JALOTE010000111.1 GCA_025458045.1 Rhizobiaceae bacterium | reverse complement strand
GGTCCGCGATCATCACTTCCAGCAGGTGTTCGACGCGTATCTGGCTGACGAGACGGTGCGCGGTTTCATCGCCGACGTGAACCCGGATGCGCTGCGCGAGATGGCGATGCGGTTCGATGAGGCGATCACGCGCGGGTTGTGGACGCCGAAGAGCAATTCCGCACAGTTTTTGATCGAGAGAATCGCAATGCCAAGTTCATGACCTTCGTCCTTCGAGGCTTTTTCCCTTCATGGTGAGGTGCGAGCGTATGCGAGCCTCGAACCACGAGGGAAAAAGCACCTCAGGATGAAGGTTCTCCGTTTGACTACACCATGGAAGCCAGATCCAATGACCGAAGAACCTGAGACTCCCGGAACCACCGCGCTCACCGATGAGCAGCGCCATGCGCAGAAGATGGCCAAGAAGAAGGCTGCGCGTGACAAGATCATGGCGACGAAGACCGATGAGAAGGGCCTCATCATCGTCCACACCGGCAAGGGCAAGGGAAAATCGACGGCGGCTTTCGGCATGATCTTCCGCCACATCGCGCATGGCATGCCCTGCGCCGTGGTGCAGTTCATCAAGGGCGGCATGTCCACCGGCGAACGCGACCTGATCCTGTCGCGGTTTTCAGATGTCTGCCAGTTCCATACAATGGGGGAAGGCTTCACCTGGGAAACGCAAGACAAGGCGCGCGACATCGCGCACGCCAAGGCCGCGTGGGAAAAGGCCAAGGAGATGATCCTGACGCCGGGGATCAGCATGGTGCTGCTCGACGAGATCAACATCGCGCTGCGCTATGACTACATCGCGCTTGGCGAAGTGCTGGAGTTTCTGGCCAGCGAAAAGCCGCACAATGTCCATGTGGTGCTGACAGGACGCAATGCGGCCGAGGGCTTGATCGAGATCGCCGATCTGGTGACCGAGATGGAAATGGTGAAACACCCGTTCCGCTCGGGCGTGAAGGCGCAGAAGGGGGTGGAGTGGTGACTTGACTTACGCCCGGCGCCGCCTGCGCTCCGCCTTGTAATAGAACGTGTTGCCGCCTGCCACATGCACATAGCGCATGTTCTTGTAGGGAAATGTCATCCCGGCGACGTGGAAGAACATCACCTTGGGCGTGATCTTGGGGTGGCGCTTGCCCGCGATGATCTGGTCGGCGAGGGCTTTCAGGTCCGTCAGGTCGCCCTGCATTTTCCGGGTCATGACGCCCGGAGCGAACTGGCGCTTCGCGCCGACGACGCCGCAAATGGACTTGCCCCACGCGCCATGGTCGACACGGTTCATGACAACGGTGCCGACAGCAAGCAACCCTTCCGGCGAATTGCGGCGGCTCTCGAAATACATGGCGCGCATCAGGCAGTCCCGTTCGCGCGCCGAGGCGTTCATGGGCGCGGCGGGTTCCGTGCGCGGGGACACGTCCGGTTCGTCTGGCGCGATCATCGCCAGCGCGTCCGTTGCGGGCCGGTTCGGCGCATAGGAGGGCGCGGCGATGGCCGGGACGCCGCCTGCCGGATCAAGCGCCACGGCAGCAACCGTCGCATAGCTGGCATCGGCCGGGCGGGCGTCGGGCTCCGGCAGGTCGACGGCATTGTCAAGCATCGAGGCGTAGACGGGATCGGGCGGCACGAAACCCTGATCGGCGATCAGGCCGCCCTCCAGCGCGGGGCCGCCGGCAACCGTGCAGGCAGAAAGCAGCACGGCGCAGACAAGGGCGACGCCGGTCGCAGCAAGACCTGGCTGGATGGTGCGCGGCAAAGGCGGGCTCCGGTCACAAAACGTTGACAATCGCAAAGCGCAAATTGCGTGAATGGTCAACGTGCCCCGACGTCACGGCGCGGTCACAGACTGTGACATTTCATTGCAGCCTCAGCCGTTCCAGCTTTGCCAGGCGAGCCGGGCGGCGAGCGCCAGACAGACCAGAATGAGCAGCGGCTTGATGGCGCGTGCGCCGTTCTTCATGGCGAAGTGCGCGCCGAGCCGCGCGCCGAGGAATTGCCCGGCCCCCATGACCAGCGCCGTCTTCCACAGGATCGAGCCGATCAGGCCAAACACGATCAGCGAGCCTAGATTGGAGGCGAAGTTCAAGAGCTTCGTGTGCGCCGTCGCCTTCAGCATGCCGAAGCCCAGCAGAGCGACGAAGGCGAGCATGAAGAAGGAGCCGGTGCCGGGGCCGAATATGCCATCATAGAAGCCGATCAACGGCACGAGCGTCAGCATGAAGACGGCGGGGCGCAAGCGCTCGCCGCGGTCAATGTCGGAGATGTCGGGTTTCAGCGCGAAATAAAGCGCGATCACCACCAGCACGACGGGCAGCACCGTGCGGAACACCTCCTGCGGCAGCAAGGTGGCTGATCCGGCGCCCAGCATCGAGCCGATCAGGCTCATCGCGGCCATCGGCAATTGCGCTTTCAGCTTCACATGGCCGGCGCGCGCATAGCTCCATGTCGCGGACCCCGACCCGAACACCGACTGCAGCTTGTTGGTGCCGAGCGCCTCGATGGGCGTTGCACCGGCGAGCAGCACGGCGGGAACCGTGATGAGGCCGCCGCCGCCGGCGATGGCGTCGATGAAGCCCGCCACAAACGCGGCAAGCGCCAGCAGGGCAACCGTTTCGGCGGCAAATTCAAACAGCATCGCGCCGCCCTTGCATCCTTCCGGCCGATATCCAGCCTCGACCGGGCTTGCGGGCGGGGCCATCCCGCCGCACTTTGACCGTTGACCAGAATCGCAATCCGCAACGCAATCGACGCCGATGGAGGCATGTCATGCCGAGCCCGATCCTCAAATCGCTCAAGGAGTTCTTTAGCGGCAACCCGGCTGTGCGCAAGGTTGCCAATGACCCGGCGTTGACTGCCGAATTGATGCTGCTCTTCCGCGTGATGCTTGCCGATGGCCGCATGCAGGCGGAAGAAACGGCCATGTTCCGCCGCATCTGTGAGACGGCGTTCGGCATCGCCGCCGACGACATCGACAAGGTGACTGAGTATCTGCAAGACATCGGCTATGAAACCACGGCGCGCCAGGCGCTGTCGGCGTTTGACGATGTGCCGGAAGCCCGCCGTGCGGAACTCGTCGCCCACATGCGGGCGCTGGCCGAGGCCGACCAGGCCTTCCGCCCGGAAGAGCGCGTGCTGATCGACAAGGTGGCGATGATGCTCGGCGTCGCAAACTGACGCGTCGTTCGCGCTTTCCGGTTTGACCGGCTGGCTGCAACTGCCTAGAGACGAGGGTGGACGGTGCCCTTCATGGGCGGCGAAGCGTCCGGCCGGGCTGACCCGCATCGGGAGCCTCAAGGCCGGGACTGTCAGCGCAAGCGGCGGGCTGCTCCGTCGCGGGCCTGTCCCGTGATGGAGAGGCTGGCATGCTGACAACACCTGAATTGAACGCGAAAACCGCCTCGGTGCGCACGCCGATGCTGCCGCCCGGAACCGGCATCATGGTGTGCGGCCACGGCAGCCGCAACCAGAACGCGGTGCGCGAATTCGCCGGTCTGGCCGAACGTCTGGCCGAACGGTTTCCCGGCGTTCCGGTCGATCATGGCTATCTCGAATTTGCCAATCCGGTGTTGCATCAGGGGCTGGATGCGCTGAAGGCGCGTGGCGCGACAAACATCCTCGCCGTGCCGGGCATGTTGTTTGCCGCAGGTCACGCCAAGAACGATATCCCCTCGGTGCTCAATGGCTGGCAGGCGATGAATGGTGTGCCGGTCAATTACGGCCGGGAACTGGGCATCGACCTGAAGATGCTGCGCGCGGCCGGGGCGCGTGTGCGCGAGGCGCTGCTGCGCGACGGCTGGCGCGAGGGCGACCCGCTGCATGACACGCTGCTTGTCGTTGTCGGGCGCGGCTCATCCGACCCGGACGCCAATTCCAACGTGTCCAAAGTGGCGCGCATGCTGTGGGAGGGCATGGGTTTTGGCTGGGCCGAAACCGCCTACTCGGGCGTGACGTTCCCGCTCGTCGAGCCGGCGCTCGACCATGTGGCAAAGCTTGGCTACGCGCGCGTGGTGGTGTTTCCCTATTTCCTGTTCACAGGCGTTCTGGTGAAGCGCATCTATGCCGCAACCGACGAAGCGGCGGCGAAGCACCCGCACATCCGCTTCATCAAGGCCGACTACCTCAATGATCATCCGCTGGTGATCGACACTTTCGTCGAGCGTGTCGCCGAGATCCTCGAAGGCACGGCGCTGATGAACTGCCAAATGTGCAAATATCGCGAGCAGGTGCTGGGCTTCGAGGCGGAAGTGGGCGCCGCGCAGGCGAGCCATCACCATCATGTCGAGGGCGTCGGCGGCGCGCCGGAAAACTGCCCCTGCAAGGGGGATTGTGACGGCAAGTGCCGCGACGAAGCCTTTTGCGCGCTGCACGGCCTGCCGTGGACGCCGGTGCACAGCCACGCGCATCCGGGGCCGCTCGACGTGCAGCCTCATCGCGGACGGCATCAGCACGCGGATGGCACGTGGCATGACGACCATGATCACAGCCACGGCCATCGTCATGGGCATGATCACGCCCATACACACGCGCCTTATCCGCATGCCGCGCATCCGCTCGGGCCGGTGACGCTTTCGCGCAAATCATGATCGCTACGATGGAGTATGTCCGCGACCCCGAAGCGATCTATGCGCAGAGCTTCGACGAGATTTCGCGGGTCAGGCAATTGCAGGCCTTGCCTGAACCGGTCCGGCCGCTGGCGACGCGGGTTGTCCATGCCTGCGGCATGCCGGATGTTCTCGATGATCTGCGCTTCTCGCCCGATGTCGCATCGGCCGCGCGCGCCGCGCTTGATGCGGGCTCGAACATTTATTGCGATGTCGAGACGGTGAAGGCGGGCATCATGTCCCGCCTGCTGCCGCCCGCATGCGCGTTGCACTGCCGCATTTCAGCGCCCGAGGTCGCGGCTCATGCCAAGGCGTTCGGCATGACACGTGCGGCCGCGCAAATGGATCTCTGGGGCGAACGCCTCGCCCACCAGATCATCGTCATCGGCAATGCGCCGACGGCGCTGTTCCGCTTGCTTGAATTGATCGATGGCGGCCTGCCGAAGCCTGCTTTGATCGTCGCATTTCCTGTCGGTTTCGTCGGCGCGGCGGAAGCGAAAGCGGAACTCGCCGCCAATCCGCGTGGCATGCCGTTCGTGACCCTGCTTGGCCGCCGCGGTGGCGCCGGCATGGCGCAGGCAGCTATCAATGCGCTCGCCGGAGGGCTCAACCGATGAGCGCGGCTGCCAAGCCCGATCGCTGGCTCACCATCATCGGCATCGGCGAGGATGGCTTGGCCGGGCTGTCGCCCGCCGCGCGCACGCTTGTCGAAACGGCGGAGGTGATCATCGGCGGCGATCGGCACCATCATCTTGCAGAAAACATCACCGCCGAGCGGCTGGCCTGGCCGTCGCCATTCGACGCCATGATCGAGGTGATCAAGGCGCAAAAGGGCAGGCGCGTCGTCATCCTCGTCACCGGCGATCCGCTGTGGTTCTCGGTCGGCGCGCGGATCGTCAGGGGGATCCCGGCGGAAGAAATCAGCTTCCACCCGCAATTGTCGGCGTTCCAATGGGCTGCGGCCCGCATGGGCTGGTCCTTGGCTGATTGCGAGACACTGACCATCCATGGCCGCCCGCCGGAAAACATCCTGCCCTTCGTTGCCCCCTGTGCGCGCCTCTTGCTGCTCACCAAGGACGGATCGTCGCCGGATGCCGTAGCGGCGCTGCTCAAGGCGCGCGGCTATGGCGCATCCGCGATGACTGTGCTTGGCGCGCTTGGCGGTCCGAACGAAACGCGGTTGGACGCGACAGCCGAACAATGGGCAGGCGGCGCGCCGGAGTTTCATGTGCTGGCCGTGGAATGCCTCGCCGGACCGGGGGCGCAGGTGCTGCCGCGGACCGGACTGCCGGACGCCTGCTTCGCCCATGACGGCAAGCTGACCAAGCAGGCCGTGCGCGCGGTGACGCTTGCAAAGCTCGCCCCGCATCGCGGTGCGGTGCTGTGGGATGTCGGGGCAGGGTCTGGCGCGATCGGGATCGAGTGGATGCGCGCGGCGCATGATGCGCAGGCCTACGGCATCGAGCCGCGCGCGGATCGCCGCGCGGTTGCCGCGCAAAACGCGCTGGCCTTGGGCGCGCCGCGCCTGAAACTCATCGACGGGGAAGCGCCTGCCGCCTTTGCAGGTTTGCCGGTGCCGAATGCGGTGTTTTTTGGCGGCGGGATTTCACATGACGCCATCGAGAGCGCCATGGACCGGCTCGCTCCCCTCGGGCGGCTCGTGGCAAACGCCGTCACGCTTGAGAGCGAAGCTGTGCTGCTTGCCGCCTTCGCCAAGCACAAGGGCTCGCTTCAGAGGATTTCGGTCGAAACCGCCGATCCTGTCGGGCCCTTCCATGGCTGGCGGCCAGCCATGCCTGTCACGCAATGGCATTGGGTGAAGCCATGGGCATGACGCAAACAGGAACATTGCACGGCGTCGGCGTCGGGCCGGGGGATCCGGAACTGATCACGCTGAAAGCTTCGCGGTTGATCGCTTCCTGCCCGGTCGTGGCGTTTCTGTCAGCCGATGGGAAGCCCGGGCTGGCGCGCGCCATCGCCGCCGCGCACATTGCGCCCACCCACCTCGAACTCGTCATCGACATGCCGATGCGCGTTTCGCGTGATGATGGTGCGGCGGCCTATGACAAAGGGGCCGCGGCCATCGTCGCGCATTTGAAGGCGGGGCGGGATGTCGCGTTCCTGTGCGAAGGCGACCCCTTGTTTTTCGGGTCGTTCATGTATCTCGCCGAAAGGCTGCGCGCCTTCTTTCCTGTAGAGGTCACGCCCGGCGTCGCTTCTCCCATGGCGGCGGCTGCCCGCGCCGGAGTGCCGCTTTGTGCGCGCGATGATGTGTTCACCGTGCTGCCTGCCACCTTGCCGGACGCGGACCTGATGCGGCATCTGCCGCAGGCGCAGAGCGTCGCGATCTTGAAGCTCGGACGGCATCTGCCGCGCATCCGCCGGCTGTTGGCGCGGTTGGGTCTCCTCGATTTTGCCACCTATGTTGAACGTGCCGGGATGGTGGGAGAGCGCATCCTGCCGCTGGCCGACCTTGACGATGCCCAAGCCCCCTATTTCTCCATGGTCATCATGTCCCGCGCATCGGTGGCCGCATGAGCGCGCCTGCCATCGTCATCCTGTCACCTTCGGCGATGGCCATCGCGGAGCGCATCAAGGCCGTTGTCGGCGGCCAAATCCATGGCGCGCGGAAGCGTGTTGCGCAGGCCGACGTCATGTTTGAAGACGCCGGAACGCATCTGCGCGCGCTGTTTGCCGGGGGGCAGCCGATCATGGCGGTGATGGCCTCGGGCGCGGTGATTCGCCTGCTTGCACCTGTTCTTGCAGACAAGACGGCGGAGCCGCCTGTATTGGCCGTGGCGGAAGACGGTTCTGCCGTGGTGCCTTTGCTTGGCGGCCATCATGGTGCGAATGACCTCGCGCGCCGCATCGCCGACGCGTTCGGAGTTGCCGCGGCGGTGACAACGGCGGGCGATCTGCGTTTCGGCGTTGCGCTGGATGCGCCGCCGGAAGGTTGCCGGCTCGACAACCCGCAAGATGCAAAGGCAGTGATGGCAGCGTTGATCGCGGGCGCGCGTGCCCGCGTTCCAGCCGTTGACTGGCTTTCCGGCGTTCCGCATGCGGATGATGGCGCAGTTGCGCTGACCGTGTCCGACATTGCGCGCGCGCCGGAACCGGGCGAATTGCTTTATCGTCCGCAGCATCTGGCGCTGGGGCTGGGCTGCGCACGCGGCGCGTCGGCTGACGAGGTTCTTGGACTGGCACGGCGCACGCTCGCTGACGCAGGGCTCGCCGAAAGCGCGGTTGGCTGTGTCACATCCATTGATCTGAAAGCAGATGAACCGGCGCTGCAAGCGGTGGCTGAACATTTCGGCGCGCCTTTGCGCGTTTTCGATGCGGCAAGGCTGGAGGCCGAAACGCCGCGCCTCGCCAACCCGTCTGACGTTGTGTTCGCCGAAGTCGGCACGCATGGCGTGGCGGAAGCCGCGGCTCTTGCCGCCTGCGGTGCTGAAGGTGAGTTGATCGTGGAAAAGCGGAAAACCGCCAATGCCACGGCCGCCGTTGCACGTGCTCCGCGGCCCTTCCTCTCCGACAGTTTGCCCGGCCGGGCGCGGGGCGCGCTCTTTGTCGTCGGCATCGGGCCGGGCGCGGATTCCTGGCGGTCGCCTGAAGTGACGGCGCTTGCCGCCCGCGCCACGGACCTTGTGGGCTACTCGCTTTATCTCGACCTGTTGGGGCCGCTCACCGCGGGCAAGGCGCGCCATGATTTTCCGCTTGGCCGCGAGGAGGACCGCGTCCGCCATGCGATGGAACTGGCAGGCAAAGGCCGCGACGTGGCGCTGGTCTGTTCGGGCGATGCAGGCATCTATGCCATGGCGACCTTGGTGTTCGAGTTGCTGGCCAAAGGCGGCCTGAGCGATGGCGCGCGGCGCATCGAGATTGTGGTGTCGCCCGGCATTTCGGCCTTGCAGGCCGCCGCAGCGCGCGCCGGTGCGCCATTGGGACATGATTTCTGCACGATTTCGCTGTCCGACCTGCTGACCCCGTGGGAGCACATCCAAACTCGCGTGCGGGCGGCGGCGCAGGCCGATTTCGTGATCGCGTTCTACAATCCCGTCTCCATGAAGCGGCGCACGCAATTGGCGTTCGCGCGCGACGAATTGCTCAAAGCGCGGCCCGCCGACACGCCGGTGATCCTTGCGACCAATCTCGGGCGGGACGGCGAGGCCGTCCGCATCGTGCCGCTGGCTGAATTGAACATCGACGATGTCGACATGCTGACGGTCGTGATCGTCGGCTCGTCGGAGACGCGCACTGTGAGAACGGGTGACGGGCGCCTCTGGGCCTACACGCCGCGCGGCTATGCCGGCAAAAGCGGGAGCGGGATGACACCATGACCGTCCATTTCATCGGTGCCGGCCCCGGTGCGCCGGACCTGATCACCGTCCGGGGCTTGAAGCTCATCGAGCGCTGCCCGGTCTGCCTCTATGCCGGGTCGCTGGTACCGGAGGAGATCGTGAAGGCCGCGCCCGCAGGCGCGCGCGTGCTCGACACGGCGTCGATGCATCTGGACCAGATCATGGCGGAGATCGAGGCGGCGCATGCGGCGGGACATGATGTGGCGCGCGTCCATTCGGGCGATCCGTCGATCTATGGTGCGGTGGCCGAACAGATCCGCCGCCTGAAGGCGCTCGGCATTCCCTATGAGATCACGCCCGGCGTGCCGGCCTTTGCCGCCGCCGCCGCCCGG
>JALOTE010000110.1 GCA_025458045.1 Rhizobiaceae bacterium | reverse complement strand
ATTGACCAGATCGAACGGGCAAGCTGCCGCCTTGTCGGACACGGTCGTTCTCACTGCCTTGCCGCGCACCACGCCTTCCAGCCCGAGACGCACCATCAGCCGGGCAACGCGGTCGCGCCCAATGCTGATGCCTTCTCGGTTGAGTTGGAGCCAGATCTTGCGCGCACCATAGACGCCGAAATTGGCGGCGTGGACGCGGGTGATCTCCTTGCACAGCCGCTCATCTTCCCTCGCCCGCACAGAGCGCAGATCGGGATTGGCCTTGCGGCGCGCATGCTCATACCAAGTGGAAGGGGCGATCTGCAGCACCTTGCAAACCGGCTCGACCCCATGAATGCCGACATGGGTCTCCATGAAGGCGGTCACTTCCGAAACGGGCGGTCGAGCTCCGCAGAATCTTGGTCAAGAACTGGCGAAATAAGCGGAAGCCTTGCGCAGGATCTCGTTGGCCTGCCGAAGCTCCCTGACCTCGCGCTCCAGGGCCTTCATGCGTTCGGCCATGTCATCGAATGCCGGGGCGCTTGCCGGAGTTGATCTCGGCTTTCTTGACCCATTCATGCAGGGTCTGCGGCACGCAGCCGATCTTCCCCGCAATCGACTCGATGGCAGCCCAACGCGAGGCATGTTCGTGTTCATGGTCGAGCACCAGCCGCATGGCGCGCTCGCGGACTTCGGGGGAAAACTTGTTCGTCGTCTTGCTCATGATGGCTCCACCTTCTCAGGAGTTGAGCCCTCCGGCAAATCCAGTGCGGTTCAAAAGTCCCATGTGGATCACTCCGTTGTCCCCGCCGCTCAACGCTTCGGGGAAAGGCTCACATGGCTCAATTCTCAGTGGAAATTACGCCGCTTCCCGGCTCAGTTCTGGGTGGAAATCAACACGAATACGGCTCGAAGCCAAGAAGTAGGCCCATTGCGAACTCGGCACCCCTCCGGTCGTGGACAGTCCGGAAACCGGGCGGTTCTCGACGAAGCGGACAAAGGCCCAGTAGACCGCGAGCGCCAGCACCACCATGAGGAGCACCAGCGCGGGCGCGGTCAGGCTTGAGTCCCCATAGGCTTCATGAAGCCGTTGCTGATCCCCATGCCTCCAAACAGGATTCCGCCCAGCAGTGGAACCCGGATCAGCGGGAACATGAGGATACTGCGGATGGTAGCAATGAGGGGCTTCAGAGTGGGATTCATCCTGGTGCAACCAACCCGGGTTGTTTCATGGATGGATCGGGGCAAGCCCATGTGCGGCCGACTCGCAAGTTCAGGGTGCGTCTGCCGGAATACGGGGCGCGGACTCCTGGTCGCCCCCGGCAAGGCCGATTCCCGGCTTGCAAGACGTCGGCCGATCCAGCCGCACGGCCGAGTGCATCCACGACGGTTGGGGCAGCTGCAGCGAACCCCGGTTCAAGCTCGCGGGCGCGCAGGGGCCTGACCCGCCAACGCGTCGCGCGTCCTTCACCGGAAGGACTGGATGCGCCGGCTCAATCGAGCGGGCGTGCATGGGTTCTTGCAACGTTTCGCATCAGCCAAAGCCCGTAAAGCGCGTTGGGCAACACGATCAGGATGGGAATGAACTGCATCAGCCCGACGGCATCGGCCGGTATTGCCGCCTCGGCGGGCAAGCCGCCGTGAGTGGCCCCATGGCCGGCGGCGCCCAATGTGAATGTCGCGAAATCCCACAAGGCATGTACGATGATGGGTGGCCAGAGCGAGCCGGTCCGCAAGCGCAAGGCGATGAAGAGCAATCCGCTCAGGAAGGCGGCAGTGGATTGGATGAGCGCGGACTTCAGATCCCCGGTGACGAAAACATTCAGGCTGTGGATGGCACCGAACGCAACCGAGGTCAGGATCACGGCCATCCAGATGGACACGGAGTGCCGGAAGGCCTGCAGAATGGCACCGCGGAACATCAGTTCCTCTGAGAAGCCGACAAACAGGCAATTGATCAGGATCAGCGCCAGCACCGGTGCCGCAGGCAAGCCGAACATGACGGCCACACCCAGTCCACACACGATGTAGATCATCGGCAGCCAGGCGAGCCGCCACTCCCGCAGTGGCGCGGCCCGGTTGAGGCCGACATCCGTCCAACTTTGCCAGACGACGACGGACAGGATGAACCCGCCTGCAATGACCCACGCCCAGCCGATGCCGCTTGTCACGCCATCGACCAACGATGTCTGGCCGCCCGCCAAGAAGCGTCCGAGCAAGACGGTCAAGGCTGTCCAAACCGGGAAGGCGGCGAGCGCCAATACAAGCCTCTTGTTCACGTGCTGCGTCCTTTCTTGGGCGGGCCCTTCGTCAATAGCTTGACGGGATGATGAACGCGATTCCCATTGCCAGCAGACCTGCCTGCAAGAGGGTGGCGGCAGCCCGCAGCCTGCCATTGGCCGCGAAAGCGACAAGCGGGGCGATCAGCGCCAAAGCATTGACCGCCGACGACAAGGAGATCAGCGCCTCGCTGAAAAGAAAGAAATTCGTGGCGAGGACAAGGAGCTGAAATGCGGCAATGGCAAGAAGGGCATAGCGGCCATCTTGCTCAAAATAGGAGGTGAGGTTTGCGCCTTTCACATGCTCTTCAGGCGGCATGACCAGAGCTGCAGCCAAAAAGAGACTGAGCACGAGGCCGACCAGCAGGATGAAGGAAGGCAGTGTCCAACGTTGAACCAATCCCCCGAGTTCTTCGAGGCTCCACCAAAACACGATGATCTGAACGAACACCAGCCCCGCCCAAACCAAGGGCACCCAACCGAAAACCGCGTGCTTGCGGACACGAAAGGCAGCGACCGCACCCGTTAGCAGCCTGGTGATGCTCAACCCGACAATGATCGATACAATCACCGTAATCCAACGGAAAACAGCAATCTCGTTTTCCAAAGCCCGCCTCCATGGCTTCCGCTTTTCATCATCACTTTGAAGGCGGAAGAACCCATTTGGGTTTCAGGCTTTCGATGCAGCCCGTGGCAAGGTTTGCGCCAGGTTGCTCGATGAAGGCAAGACCGATGTCCTTTGCGCATTGGGAGAAGATTAGCGATCCGTGTCCGGCTTCCGGGAAACCCAACGCACGGGCATTGCCCAATTTCTGCGCCGTATCCTTGGCATCCGCCGACGATGTCTGAGTGTCATTCAAGCCGTACAGGACAAGCGCGGGAATTGGGCTTGTCACTGCGGCGTGGTGTCCGCTTTCTGGCAAAGGTATGAACAGTTTGCATATTTCGAACATCTGGATTTGATCATCCACGTCCAGCCCGAGGAACGGATAGGTGAGCGACGCGTTGAAAGCATCGAACCCTTCGCGCGAGTTGAATGGCACAGATTCCTGGCAGGCCACGATGAAAAGGTCCATGGCGCCGACCATTCCGGCGAAGGCCGTGCGCGCCTGCCCGGAGATCTCGGCGAAAAAGGCAGCAACATCGGCATCCGACATGACTTCCAACACGGCCAATATCGACGGCTGGTCAAGCGCGGGTACATGGGCGTTGACGAGGTCTCGAAGGGCCTGCTTGGAAGGTGGCAAGGGAACAAGCGCCGCTACCGACCGCAAAAATCCAAGCATCTCATCCTTTGAGTGGGTGGCGATGATCGCTCTTTCCAACATGTCGCTGAAACGATCAGCGAAATCGGCCCCCCCTGCAGATCTTTCCTTCAAAGATTGAGTGAAAGCCTGAACCCCAACATATTGTGCTGAATCCTCGCGCGCTTCGTTGGACGCGCCTTCCAGCAGCAGCCGAGCCACGGCCTTTTGGTCAGCCGTCAGTTTGTCGGCGAACGGCGCAAGTCGCTGTTCCGTGCTCGGAGTCGCGTTCGTCGCGCCCGACGATAGGAGATCCCAGGTGGTGGACTCGCCACGTTCCCACTCTGTCAGGATGAGCGGAATGTAGCGGGTGGCATTCGGCAAGGCTCCGGCCTCGTTGCGTTTGGCGAAGAGCTCGATCAAGGTCATCACGGTCACTTCAGGCTTGCCGCGTGACGCCGGGATCGGCTCCTTTTGAAGCCGATCGGCAACACGCAACACGAGCGGGCCGAGTTCGGGGTAGCTTTTGTTGCAGGCTTCGTCAGCGGCGCACTGGTCCACCACTGCTTGGATGGCTTCCTGCGTCGGCTTCGAATTCTCAACATACACCTTGGCTTGCGGCGGGCTGACGCTGTCGAGGATGACGGAGCGCAAGCCTTCGGGCGCCGACCGCATGACCTCAAGACCGAGCGTCGTTCCATAGGAGACGCCATAGATGTTATAGTCTTGATAGCCGATTGCCTGCATCAGCGCGCGTACATCCAGTGCGTTCTGCCGTGTGTTGTAAGCTGTGATGTCACGACCCGAGTCAGTCACTTCCTTCACGCAGCTTTGCATGAAACCCGCTTGCTTCTCGTCAGTGAACTCAGTTGGAACAAACAATTCGAAGATGTTGCCGCCCAAAGTGTTGAAGCAAGTGACAACGTCGGAGGAAATGCCGGCCGCACGCTGGTCGAACGTCACAACATCGCGCCTGCTGCGGTAGCCATCAAACAAGGGATGGACGATGGATGCCAACTCTCTGACAGTGCCGCCGCCCGGGCCGCCGTGCAGGTAAATCACCGGGTCGGGAACCGGGCTCAGCGTGTGTGCTTTGAGGACCGCAAAAGCAAGTTCGATGCGGTTGCCATCTGGCTTGTCATGGTTTTCAGGCACACTGACCCGCCCGCACACCACTGTTTTTCCCTCCACATCGGTGGGCGGGACAGCGTTTGCTGGGCATGCCTCCACGATCACCGGGTAGCGCGGATCGGCACCTCCGGATGCGATGACGGGAAATGCCTCTGAGACCGGATCTGCCGAGAGTAGCCAGCCGACAACGGTGATGATTTGCTCGGGTGTCATGGGACTATTCCTTCGAATTCAGTGTTCAAATACGACCGGCAGCTCGTCGCCGACGATCAGTTCACCAATCTTGCTGCGAAGTTAGTAAGGTCCGGAGCCTGCCAACGCGCTCAGAGCGTGCCCTCATTGGTCAGCGACATGACGCCTGCCACAATACCGGAATTGGACACCGTGCACTGCCAGCGCGCGCGGTTCGGGCCCACGCCAATCGTGACCTGGGAGTTGGCTTCCGAATACACCATCTCAAGTATTGTGAGATCCGGGTTATTTGTCGTGCGCCCAACCTCACGAAGGCAGGCGTCTCGTGAAATTTGCGGAACGCTTTCATCCATCAGTGCAGGCATCGCGGCGATGGGTTGCGGGCGCGGTGCGTCGGACGTGCAAGCACTGACAAAACCAGCAGCCGAAATGGCAAGAACAAAGCGCATCTTCATCATGTCAGTGACCTTTCACGGTTATTTGGCGGATTTGGAAACGTCAGGCCGGTGATTTCACCCTCCTGATTCAATCAGGAAGCGCCCTGCGGCCCAGCCGGCCGCGCTGCCATCCGGGCGTTCGACCCGGCACCAGCGTGTCGGCCCGGTCGTGCGGCACCCGAGGTTGCGCAGTACCGTCCCATTGCGAAGTCGGGCAATGATGCGGCTTTGCGCCGACGGCTGCGACCGGACATTCAGCCTGTCGCCTGCAGACACGTTTGCGACTTCCCAAAAGTCGGGCCCGCCTTGCAATCCATCGGCAAAATCGGGTTGGACAGGCGCGGGGCCGCCCCCGGTCACTTCGATCTTGAGCGAGAAATCGGCCCGTTCACCCCGGCGCGCGGCGTTGCGCATCAGATAGACTTCCACAACATAGTCGCCGGACGAAGGCACGATCACATCGCCAAGGTTGCCGGAGGTCGAGCCGATGAACAGCGCGGAATCGGAGCCCAAGGGCTTGATGTTGATGTAATTGCTCGGATTGTTTGTTCGCAGCACCGCAGCCAGCCTTTGGCCGGCTCGGACGCGCACCACGTAGTCGATGCCATCCCGCCCGCTTATGGAACCGTTCACGGTGCGGGAACTGCGGCCGGGCGCGAAGCTGACGCGCTCCGTCCGGTCCGCCGCCATCGCCACCCCGTTCCCGGGTTGGCCGCCAGCGCCCGAAAGGAAGAATACGGTTAGCAGACACATCAACGGCCAACGCAGATCGAACATTGCCATCTCCTGTTGACTCCCCGGACTGCAACTTGTGCGAGCGTCAACATGATGAAGAACGATACATCGCACCAATGAATTCTCGCGATTGAATATCAAAGAAAATCATATGACTGCCCCCTCAAGCACGAAAGGATGGCTTCCCTGGGCTTACGCTTTCGAAGCCTTTGGGACCTGTGACTTGAACCAGCGGATCAGGGCGTCGAGAGCCGGTTCGCTCCGACGGCTTTCCTTGATGCACAAGTGGTAATCCTCGTGGGTTGGCACCCTGGTGTCGCCAAGGAGGACAATCCGCCGCAATCCAAGATCGCGCGCGGCAATGAACTCCGGCACAAGGGCAGCACCCAAGCCGGCCCGCACCATCTCAAGCGCCAGAACGTAGTGGGAGGCGAAACGCCAACCTTGTTCCGTGGTGAGCAAAGCAGCGTTTCCACTGAGCGCGCAATAGGCTTTCCAGTCAGCCCCGATCGAGCCCTGTTGCAGATCGGTGGTGATCAAAGGCGGGATCGGGCTCGATGCCAGGAGTTCGGGTGTGGCGACGGCCACCAATTGCTCGGGGATGAGCAGGAATGAATAGAAGCCCTTTTCCTTGGGCAACGTCGTCACGAAGGCATCAGCCACTGCATCGGTCAATTCCGGATCGCGGGCATACATCGAAAGCTGCAGGTCAAAACCCGGCTCCGTCGCATAAAAGCTGTTCAGACGCGGGATGAGCCAACCCGGCCCGAAACTGCTGCAGACTGCGAGCCTCACGCTGTCACGCTGCCCGCCGATCGCCTCGCCGACCGATCGCACGATCTCCGCAAATGCTGGTTGCAATTTGCGGGCCAAGCGCTCTCCAGCCTCGGTGAGATCGATGCCGCGGCCCCTTTTCTGCACCAGCCGCTCCCCGACGATCTCCGTCAACAACCGGATCTGATGGCTGACAGCACTTTGCGTGACACCGAGTTCCGTCGCAGCCAAGGCGACCGAGCGATGGCGCGACACCGCCTCGAAAGTTTCAAGTGAACGAAAGCTGTGACGGAACTGCATTGCGGGTGGGTCTCCTTTCCCTCATCTTGCAGCGATTGGGCGGTCAGGCGATCCGGCGGCGCACAGGGTGCGCAATCCTCCGGCTCTTGGGCCGAAACTTGAATTCCTGCAGGCGATCGCCGTCGAAATTCAATGGACGTCCAACCTTGGCCGGATAGTGTCGCACCGTAAATTTGGGAGCGCCACCATGCAGGGCAACAAGCGGTTCGTAAACGCTACAGGGATTGAACGTCGCGCATTGCTGACTGGTGTTGCTGCTTTCATTGGCTCATTTGGCGTCAGCCGGTCCGCCGCGCGAGACATTTTGAAAGAGGTGTCGGCCCTCAAACCGGGAGAGTTCACCTGGCATCCGGAACGTCAGCCTGATGGTGCGGTTGCGGTTGTGGTCTCCATCCCCGAACAACGGGTCCATGTCTATCGCAACGGCATCCGCATCGGTGTTTCGACCTGCTCCACCGGCAAGCCCGGCCATGAAACGCCGACGGGCGTGTTCGCGGTCCTGCAGAAGGACAAGCACCACAAATCCAGCACGTACAGCAATGCGCCCATGCCCAACATGAACCGGCTGACCTGGTCGGGAATCGCGCTGCACGCAGGGAAGTTGCCCGGCTATCCGGCCTCGCACGGGTGTATCCGGCTGCCGATGGCGTTTTCCGAAAACCTGTTCGGGGTCACGCATCTTGGAACTCCTGTCATCATTTCCGGCTCTCATGCCGACCCCTCGGAACTGATCCATCCCGGCATGGTGCTTGGGGCCTATGCCGCCCATGAATTCGGTTCAGCGGTGGCGGCGCTGAAGGGCAAGTCGCATCCCTCCGACTGGACGAACGCAGACAAGAAGGCCATCACTTCCATCATCGCTTCTTCCGCCGACCGACGTATCATGCTGGTCGAAAATTCCGATGTTCTCGCCGAAGGCACGCTGACCGTTTCCGGCGGCGGCAAACTCGGCAGCCATGTGTTTGTGCTGGACAGCACCCATGACGGGTCGCGCGGCATGCGCTGGATCGCGATCTCGCATAACACCGACGAAAGTGGGTTTTTTCAGCCGGAGGAACGCGCCATCGCGCGCCTGAAGGCCGACAATCGATTTCTTGCGCGCATGCAGCAGGCCTTGCATCCAGGAGCGGTCCTGATTGTGACGGACGCGCCTCTTTCCCCTGACAGCAGATCAGGGAAAGATTTCGTCATCATGTCGTGATGGGGAGCAACCTCGCTCGGCGACGTTTGCTTCAGCCATCGCCGGATGCTTCGATGTCCAGCACCCAAGGGCCGTCTTCCGGGTCGGCCAGCGCGGTTTGTCCTGAGAGGATCACGAGATCGAGAAACGCCGAATAGGCAAGCGCGTCTCCCAGTTCGCGCGGCAGCGTTGAATCTTGCCGGTTCCGCGTTGCGCGCCAGAACGCCAGCTTTGCCACCGCATCGGCAAGGTCAGGTTCGGCCCGCCCGGCCATCAGCAATGCAATGCGCGAAGCCTCCTCATTGGTTGCGGCCGGCTGCATGCGTCGCCACATTTCAAACAGGTCGCGGGAGCGGGCCTCCGTTTCCCTGGATTGTGGTTCCGGTGTAGGGCCGTCGTTCGGCAATCCTGTCCGGCGGTCTTGAACCATGGCATGCGTCCCATTGTGTTTGGAGCGCATCCGATAGTGTTGCAGATCGATACCGTCGCGTCGATGATGTGCGTGTCACGCATTTACGCCATGGCGAGTGCGCCCCCGGCTTTCATCCGCCGATACTTGTCCAGCGACAAGACCCCGGTTTGGAAGCCGGCAATGACGGCTTCAGTTCGGTTCGTTGATTCCAACTTTGTGAAGATGCGTCGCAGATGAGTGTCGATGGTATGCTTCGATATTCCAAGGATGACAGCAATGACGTCGTTCGATTTGCCGACGGACACCCATTCGAGTATCTCGATTTCCCGTTGGGTCAGTTTGGTTTGGACCCGCATTGAGATGCTGAGTTCAAACATTCGCAGATGCGCCCGTTCGCAGACGGCCTGGAGTGCCAGCATCTCGGTGTCAGACAGGTCCAGCGGGCCGTTCATCCGCCCCACGCCAAAATAACCGACCAACTGAGCCGGGCCGAACACCGGCACGCCCAGCCCGTCGCTGAAACCAAACCTCCGCAACTGGTGGAAGTAATGGCGCTGCTTGTCTGAGAGTGCGGCCTCTGCCTCCACATCCCACCAGCGGAATGGGCGCGTTGATGTTTGCGCGAACTCGATGACGGGATCAATCTCGAAAAAACCAGCCAGCGCGTAACGTTGCATCCACTCAGGAGGAAATGTCGACAGGCGCAGGCTCTCTATGAATTTGAGGTTTCGCAGGCCTTCCGCAACGACATGATATCGGTAGACCTCCACGCCAAACAACGCCAACACACGGTCGACAACGGCGTGAAACGACAGGCCATCCTCGGCTGAATCGATTTCGCTCAACCAAGCAGCGCCGCTTTCATTCAACCGTGATGACACTTCTTCCTCCGGCGGTTTGGCGAGACACAAACCAAGTCAGCGTTTAACTGGCCTGGACAGGCTTGATCCGGGGTCCGGGTCGCTGGTCAGCTGACGTGCTCCCCTGATTGTAATCGCTCAGAGGTTAGCCTCGTTCCTGTTGTGGTCCATTCTGGACCGGGTTGCAAATTCATTTGGCGTGAGCCCGTCAAGGCTCGTGTGCGGCCGGTTCAGGTTGTCGTCGATGCGCCAGTTCTCGATGATCTCGCGAGCGTGGCGGAAGCTGCGGAACAGATGCTCGTTGAGGC
>JALOTE010000109.1 GCA_025458045.1 Rhizobiaceae bacterium | reverse complement strand
CTGGGCAGGACGATGCTCCGGCCAAGGCCAAGTCCGGCAAGGCTGCCAAGGGCGGCTGAGCCGCGCTGGCGCGCCGGCGTTCGCTGGTTTCGCCTGAGCCCAAGCAAGACCGGCGCGGTCATCAACAGAAATTGTCGTGCTTGAGACGACGCTTGTGCGGCGGGCGAAAGCGCTTTTGGCTGAATCGCTTAGCGGTGACGGTGCGGGTTCTGAGTCAAGACCTGTCCACAGGCGCGGTGTCGGCAGCACGGTTGTCCACTTCCCACGCCGACTCCGGCGTCATTAGAGTACGGGAAGGCATTGATTCGTCGTCATGAATCGCGACGCATCGGCCGCCTCGAAAGGACAAGCATCCGTGTCAGCCAGCCGCACCGCCATCATCGAGACCGAGCGCGACAGCCATCCTGTCGATCTGGTCGAGCGCTACGCCAATGACAATGACTGGGCGTTTGACCGCCCGGGTGCCGATGAAATTGCATTGTCGGTGGCGGGCACGCTGGCCGACTACCAATTGTCATTTTCATGGATGGAAGATTTCGAGGTGCTGCATCTCGCCTGTGCCTTTGATCTGCCGGTGCCTGAAGCCCGCGCTTCCGAAGTGTACCGGTTGGTGTCGCGCATCAATGAGCAGATGCTGTTTGGCCATTTCGACATTTGGGAAAGCGAGGGCGCGATCATGTACCGCCAGACCTTGCTGCTGGCCGGCGGGGCGGAACCGACGTTGGAACAGGTGGAGATGCTGCTGTCATCGGCGCTGGAAAGCTGTGAAAGCTATCTGCCCGCGTTCCAATTTGTCATCTGGTCGGGCGCCACAGCGCAGGCGGCGCTCGAAAGTGTGATGTTTGAAACGCAAGGGTCCGCCTGATGACGAAACCGGCCCTGCCACCCGTCGCACTGCCGCAGATTTCCTGGCCGGATTTCGAGAAGGTTGACATCCGGGTTGGCACGGTCATCGAAGCCGCGCCGTTTCCCGAGGCGAGGAAACCCGCGCTCAAGCTGAAGATCGATTTCGGCGGCGCCATCGGCGTCAAGAAGTCCTCGGCGCAGATCACGCGGCACTATCGGCCTGAAACGCTGATCGGACGGCAGGTGCTGGCCGTCGTCAACTTCCCGCCGCGCCAGATCGGCCCGCTGATGAGCGAGGTGCTGACGCTTGGCATGCCGGATGCCGATGGCGAGGTTGTGCTCATTCAGCCGGAAAGACCGGTTCCCGATGGCGGCAAGCTGTTCTAAACCCGCAGCAGGACAAGCATCCGGAGCAGGCCCATGGCAGGCGGGTTGATTGCACTTCTCGATGATATCGCAGCCATCGCCAAGATCGCGGCTGCTTCGCTTGACGATGTCGCGGCGGGGGCCAAGGTCGCGGCGTCTTCCCTCGATGATGTTGCCGCCGCCGCCACCAAGGCGGGGACGAAGGCGGCGGGCATCGTCATTGACGATACGGCTGTGACCCCGCGTTATGTCGTCGGCTTCTCGCCCGACCGCGAACTGCCGATCATCTGGAAGATCGCACTCGGATCGTTGAAAAACAAACTGTTGTTCTTGCTGCCCGGCGCGCTGCTTTTGTCCTATTTTGCGCCTTGGGCGATCACGCCGCTGCTGGTGGCGGGTGGAATCTATCTGTGTTTCGAGGGTTTCGAGAAAGTCTTCCACATGGTCGTGCCGCATGGCGACGGTCACGCGCCCGAGGACGCCAGCAGTGCCGCCGACGCGCAGGCGCTGGAGGATGAGAAAGTCGCAGGCGCGATCCGCACCGATTTCATCCTGTCGGCCGAAATCATGGCGATCACGCTGGCTTCGATCACCAACCCGTCCTTCGCGATGAAGGCATTTGTGCTTGCCGTGGTCGGCATCGGGATCACCGCGCTCGTCTATGGCGTGGTGGCGCTGATCGTGAAAGCCGACGATTTCGGCTTCGCGCTGGCCCGGCGTGGCGGCCCTTCGGCCTCGCTCGGACGCGGGATCGTCGCGGCCATGCCGCCCCTGTTGCAAGGCTTGAGCCTGATCGGCACGGCGGCGATGCTGTGGGTCGGCGGCGGCATCGTCATCCATGGCCTGCATGAATTCGGCGTGCATGCGCCCGAAGACATCATCCATCACGCTGCCGAGTTCATGAGCCGACAAGCCCCCAACGCATCCGGTCTCATCGGCTGGCTGACGACGGCAGCATTGTCCGGCATTGCAGGTCTTGGCATCGGTTTGGCGGCCATGCCGCTTGCCACGTTTGTCATCGGCCCGTTGATGCGCCTTTTGCGCCCGAAGACCGCGCATTGAAACGCAGCTTCACTGCGGCAGGCTGACAATCACCCGCAGGCCGCCTTGCGGGCTGTCATCGAGCGTGATCTCGCCGCCATGGCCGCGCGCAAGATCCCGCGCGATGGCAAGCCCGAGCCCTGTGCCGCTTTCGTTCAGGTTACGCGCTTCATCCAGCCGGAAGAACGGGCGGAACACATCCTCGCGCTTGTCGGGCGGGATGCCGGGACCGTTGTCATCGATCACGAACACCACGCTGCGCGCGTTGCGGCGAACGGCGAGCGTGACGCGATCCGCGTGGCGCAGCGCGTTGGAAATGAGGTTGGCCATCAGCCGTGAGAAGCCGTTGGGCTTGACATGAACGTCGCCGGCATCGGCTGTCAGCACGACGAAGGACTTGCCGCGCATGCGCGCCTCGTCCTCGAAACGGCTGAAGAACACCGGCAGCGAAACGATTGACGGTTCCTCTGCGACGTCGCCACGCGCGAAGGCGAGATAGCCTTCCAGCATGGACTGCATCTCATCCACATCCTTGCGCAGCGCCTCCCTGTCTTCCTCGGTGGACGCAAATTCCAGTTGCAGCCGGAAGCGGGTGAGCACCGTGCGCAAATCATGGCTGACGCCTGTCAGCATCTGGGTGCGCTGCTCGATCTGGCGCTCGATGCGCTCGCGCATGCGCAGGAACGCGTTGCCTGCGCGCCGCACCTCATCGGCGCCGCGCGGACGGAAGTCCTCGGCGGGTTTCTGCCCGCGTCCGAAGGCTTCGGCGGCGCGTGCGAGCGCCTGGATCGGGCGGATCTGGTTGCGCAGGAAGGTGATGGCTATGGCGAGCAGCACAAGCGATGTGCCAACCATCCAGAGCAGGAAAATGTGGGAGTTTGACGCGTAAGCCTGATTGCGCCGCGCGAACACGCGCAACGCCTGCCCCTCCAGCATGATCCGGATTTCGACCACATTGGAGTCGCCAACCGTGTCGATCCAGAACGGGCGGCCAATCTGCTTGGCGATTTCCTCGCTCAACACCTGATCGAGAATGGACAGGAACGGCCGCCGTGTCGCGGGCGGAAACGGATCGGGTGCGATGAGATCGACCTTGAGCGACATGCGGTCCTGCGCGATGCGCACGGCCTGCGCCGCACCCTCCTGCGTCGGGTAGGTTTCCACCATGTCGATGACGGCTGCGATATCGCGCACGACAGCGGTGGACAGGCGCTGCGTCACGGTCTGCCAATGTCGTTCCATGAACACGAAAGCGATCACCGATTGCAGCAGGATCATCGGCGCGATCACGATGATGAGCGCACGCGCATAGAGCTGTTTCGGCATCCGCCGCGCGATCTGCAACGCGAAGTGCCTGAAGCGGCCCTGCACCCAGGCCGACATGCCGGACAGGAAGGCCCTCACCGGCGCCATCCACGCCAGGTATGCGGAGCGGTCCGTTGCGGGCGTGTCACCGGTTTCCAGCGTCATCGGCCTAGTCCGGTTTGCGTGTTCCTCGCCATGTCAATCGGCCATCAGGCGGTAGCCCAGTCCGCGCACGGTTTGCAGATGCACCGGGTTGGCCGGGTCCGCCTCGATCTTGCGGCGCAGCCGGTTGATCTGGACGTCGATCGTGCGCTCCGAGACATCCGTGGCGTCGGCCGCGAGTTCGTGGCGGCCGATCGTCTCACGCGGACGCGCGGCAAAGGCCGACAGCATGTCAAGCTCGCGCTCCGTCAACCGGACAAGGCGTTCGCCCTCCTTCAATTCGCGCCGCGCGACATGGAAACGAAACGGGCCGAAAGACAGGACATCAGACAGAACCGGCTGTGCCGGCCGCGTGCGCTTGAGGATGTTCTGGATGCGCAACAGCAATTCGCGCGGGTCAAATGGTTTGGACAGATAGTCCTCCGCGCCGGCTGCAAGCCCGGCGATCCGGTCATCGGTTTCGGTCAGCGCTGTCAGCAGCAGGATGGGCACGGCGCGCGTGCCGTTCAGGGATTGCGTCAGGCTGAGCCCGGTTTCGCCCGGCATCATGATGTCGAGGATGATGAGGTCGAAATCCATGCCGGACAACGCCTTGCGCGCCTCGGCTGCATCGGCCGCAACCGTCACACGGAAGGCGTGCTCGCTGAGGTAGCGCCGCAATAAGTCACGGATGCGCTTGTCGTCATCGACAACCAGAAGATGCGCCGCGTCGTCATCAGGCACGGTCATGGGGCTTTCTCCTCCGGATCGCCGCGCGTCCCCTCATGCAGCGCGCTGAACAGTTCGGCATTGTCCTTGTCGAGCATCGCGACCAAAAAGCGGCGCACGGCGGTCGCGTCGCCGTCGCTGATGGCATTGAGCGCGCGCGCGATGCGCCTTGACTGCGGCGCGGCCAGCCGCGCGGCAAGGTCACGCCCCTTGGCCGTCAGGAACAATTGACGCTGCCGCCGATCATCCTTGCCGGCAGACTGCGTGACATGTCCGCTCTCGATCAGGTCCTTCAGCACCCGCGCGAGGCTTTGCTTGGTGATGCCGAGAATGGCAAGCAGCGCGGCGACCGTCAGCCCCGGCCTGCGCCCGACGAAATGCAGCACACGATGATGGGCGCGGCCAAAGCCGTCCCGGTCGAGAATGGCATCCGGGTCACCGGTGAAATCGCGATAGGCGAAGAACACCAGTTCGATCAGGTCCACATGGTCGGGCATCATGCCCTGGGCGTGGGCCGTCGCCGATGGAACTGCGCCTGCATCTCGTGCCGTCATGGAGCGATCCGGGTATTGCGTTGCAAAATCTATGGCGTGGCAGGCGGCATGCGTAAAGGCCTGCGCTGTCAGGCTCCGATGTCCAAGCCAAAAGCCGCCGAAATTCACGTGTTGGCGGCGGCTAAAAATATGTCAGCCTTATTGACATAATTTGACCGTGCGGGTAATGGAATTGCCGGAAAAGCAGGCATGACGAAAGGATCATGCGCAAACGACGTGCTGAACGTCGCATTTGCCGCCTGACCCAAGACAACGATCTGCACACCGGCTGACGGGCAATCAACCAGAAAGGCTTTAAGGAGCGAACCATGGCCAGCGTCCCTTTTGATCAACTTGACGGCGAAATCTGGTTTGACGGCCAGTTCGTGCCCTGGAAGGACGCCAAGGTGCATGTGCTGACGCACGGCCTGCATTATGCGTCATCGGTTTTCGAGGGTGAGCGGGCCTATGGCGGGCGCATCTTCAAGCTGACCGAGCACACCGAACGTTTGCATGAATCGGCGCGCATCCTCGGTTTCACCATCCCCTACAGCGTGGCCCAAATCGACACCGCCTGCGAGCAGCTCTTGCAGCGCCAAGGCTTCCAGGACGCCTATGTGCGCCCGATCGCGTGGCGGGGTTCGGAGATGATGGGCGTTGCGGCGCAGAAGAACACGATCCATCTCGCCATCGCCATCTGGCAGTGGCCGAGCTATTTCGACCCGGAGCAGCGCATGAAGGGCATCCGGCTCGACATGGCGGAGTATCGCCGCCCCGATCCGCGCACCGCGCCGTCGCGTGCCAAGGCGGCCGGCCTCTACATGATCTGCACGATCTCGAAGCATGCCGCCGAACAGAAGGGCTATGCCGACGCGCTTATGCTGGATTGGCGCGGCCATGTGGCGGAAGCGACAGGCGCCAATGTGTTCTTCATCAAGGACGGCAAGGTGCACACGCCCTTGGCGGATTGCTTCCTTGACGGCATCACGCGCCGCACGGTCATCGACCTCATCCGCAAGCGCGGGGTCGAAATCGTCGAGCGTCGCATCGACCCGGAGGAAATGGCCGGTTTCGAGCAATGCTTCCTGACGGGAACGGCAGCGGAAGTCACGCCGGTTTCCGAGATCGGGCCCTACCGATTCGAGGTTGGCACGCTGACGAAAGCGTTGATGGACGATTATGCGCGCGCCGTTCAGCCGGTGTCAGCGCTTGCGGCCGAGTGAACGGTCGCCGGTCTGACGCCGCGGAATTGCGGGTGTTTTTCGCAGTTCCAGTCTGGAATTGCTCGAAGCCGCGCTTGAAATGGCGCGGTTTGCTTGACAATCGTCATGCTCCTGCAATGCTTCGCCTGCAAAACCCCGCACATACAACAGGGGTCCCAGGAGGGAGTAACTCAGATGGAAGCGTTCATTCCGATCATTCTGCAGGCGATTTCCGGTGCCGTCGGTGGCGGCATCGCAGGCAGCCTCATCAAATCCGTTGGCATGGCCTTGTTGCCCAAACTGCTTGCAGGAGCTGTCGGCGGCGTGGGTGCGGGCTCGACGCTCGGACCGATTCTCGCCGGTGCGCTTGGCGGTGATCCTGCGGGCGGCATGGACATGGGCAACATTCTTGGCCAGGTCATTTCCGGTGTCGGCGGCGGTGGCGTTCTGACCGCCATTGCCGGTCAGTTCCTTGGAAAGAAGTAATTGCGCTTCACCGATTGAGTTCGAGCGGGGCGGGCCTTATGGCTCGCCCCGCTTTGTTTTGGGAGGATGACATGGGCCAGCTTTCAGGCGTCATCGTGCCGGTGACGGCGTTCCAGCAAAACTGCGCCATCCTGTTTGATGCCGTCAGCAAACAGGGCGTCGTCGTTGATCCAGGTGGCGATGTGCCAGACATTCTTGTGGCGGTTGAAAAGGCAGGCGTGAATGTCACCGCCATCTGGCTGACGCATGGCCATCTTGACCACGCAGGCGGCGCGATGCGGCTGAAGGCTGCGCTGGCAGAAAAAGGAACAAGCGTTCAAATTCTGGGGCCGCACAAGGACGACGCGTTCATACTCGCCAATATCGAGGCGAGCGCGGCGCGCTACGGGCTATCGGGCATGGAGAACTGCACGCCCGACCGGTATCTGGACGAGGGCGAAACGCTCAGTTTCGAGACGCACAGTTTCAGCGTGCTCCATTGCCCTGGCCATGCGCCGGGCCATGTGTGCTACATCAATGCCGCAGCCCGCTTCGCGCATGTGGGTGATGTGCTGTTCAACGGCTCGGTCGGTCGCACCGATTTGCCCGGTGGCAACCATGCGCAATTGATCGCCTCGATCACTGAAAAACTGCTGCCGCTTGGCGATGACTTCGGCTTCATCTGCGGGCACGGGCCGGGCTCCACATTCGGCGATGAACGGCGCAACAACCCTTATTTGCGGTGACGGGAAAGCTGGCTTTGACAGCACGCACCCGCGCGCTAGGGTCCCGACCCTATGTGACACTGGAGCGTGGAGGCAGGGCGATGTCATTCTTCAAGAAGCTGTTTGGCGGCGGCGACAAAGCTGCGCCCCCGGCACCGTCATCTGAGCCAGTCGAGTACAAGGGTTTTGCCATCATCGCCGCACCGGTGGCCGAAGGCGGACAGTTCCGCGTGGCGGGAAGCGTGGAGAAGCAACTTGGCGGCGAAACCAAGACCCATCGCTTCATCCGCGCCGATCTGTTTTCCGACCGGGAGGAGGCCGTGGCCGCCACCATCCGCAAGGCGCAGTTGATCATCGACCAGAACGGCGACCGGCTGTTTTGAGACGATGGTGCCTCAGCCCCGAGCGGCCTTGCCGCTGACCGGCGTCCACGGCATCAGGTCCAATCTCGCCGCTTCGATCGGCTCTCCGGTCTTCACGCAAATGCCATAGGTGCCGTTCTCGATGCGCTTGAGCGCGGCATGGATGGCCTCGATTTCGCGCGCACCGGCGAGGCCCAAGCCTTCCAGCACCTCGTTGTTTTCGGCTGCCTGCGCCGCCTCCGACCAGTCCTTCTCCGGCGCGTCATCGAGGTGGTCCTCGATCTTTTCGAGACGGGTTGTGAGTTCGCCGAGCCGCGCCTCAAGCTGCGCCTTGCGGGCAGCGAGTTCGGCGTCGGTGAGGTGCGTGGTGCGGGCGTTCATGGCGGGCTCCCCTGTTCTTTTGGGGAAAGGCTAGGCCCGCCAAGCCGCAGCCGCATTGATCCAGGTCAGCCGCCCGCCATGCCCTTGGCCTCCAGCCCGGCGATGACCGGTTGCATCAAACCGTCGAAATTGCCCGACGAGAGGATCAGGATCACGTCGCCGGCGCGCGCTTCGTCGATGATTTCGCCAACCGATGTGAAGGCGCGCACATCGCCATGCCAGCGGCGGGCTTCGGCGAGGATGTCGTCGAGCGACGCCTGATCATGCGTCGCCGCGCCCTGTGTCGGCGGTTGGTGGGCGAACACAATGTCAGTATCTGCAAAGGCCGTGCGGTATTGCGGCAGGGCGCTTTTGTTGCGCCACGTGAATGTGTGCGGTTCAAACAGCACGATCAGACGATGGGCATCGAAATGCAGCCGCATCGCATCTATGGCCGAGCGCGCCTTCTCGTGGCTGGAGCCGAAACCCTCATAGACATGGATAGATGAGGCGTCCGGCACCTTGCGATCCAGCCGTCGCGCGAGGCCTTTGAAAGCGGCGACCGCAGCCCTGAACGCATCGAACTCCAGGATCTCCCCGCCAACCAAAGTGGCTGCCGCGGCCAGGATGTTCTCGGTATTGTGGCGGCCAAGCAGCGTGGTTTCGAGCGGTCCAAGGTCAACGCCATGGGCGACAAGGCTGAAGCAGGTGACAGGGCCGGGCGCGAGGTCTCGCGCCTGCCATTCGGCATCCGGCGCATCGATGCCGTAAGAGCGCTTGCGGCCCGGGAAGCGCTCGAAAAACGCTTTCGCATTCAACTCGGAGACGCAGGCGACAAGCAACCCGTCAGCCGCGACCAGGTCCATCAGCCGTTCAAACGGCGCGTGATAATCGGCAAGCGTCGGAAACACGTTGACATGGTCATGGCAGGCGGCTGTCAGCACCACGGTGTTCGGACGGTAGTGCTCGAATTTCGAGCGACTGTCCCAGTTCGCCGCGGGATATTCATCGCCCTCCATGACGAAATGCGCGCCGCGCCCGAGGTTCGACGTGTGCTCGAAGCCATGCGGCAGCGCGCCGATCAGATAGCTGGGATCCAGCCCGGCATGGGCGAGGCACCATGCGATGAGCGATGTGACGGTGGATTTGCCGTAAGAGCCTGCGACCACGATGTTGTGCGTTCCCTTCGCCATGTCCGACACGATTTCCGGGAAGGACCGTATGGCGGAGCGATGACTGGCGAAGGCTGCGGCCACCTCAGGATTGGCTTCGGGGATGAGCTTGGCATTCTTGCCGATCACGATGCGGCTGGC
>JALOTE010000108.1 GCA_025458045.1 Rhizobiaceae bacterium | reverse complement strand
CTTGATCGCGCGGGCTGGGTGATGCAGCCGTTCAGCTATGAGCGCTTCCTCGACAATGGCGCGGACACACACAAGGCGGTGGCGCGCGTGATGCGCCTGCCCAATGGGCTGACGCTGATGGTCGGCCGCGATGTCGGCGAGCCTGAGCGCGTGCGCGCCGTGGTGCGTCAAGCGGTGATCCTGGCGCTTGGCATGATGAGCGTCGGGGCGCTCCTCATCTGGTATTTCATCGGCCGCGGCGCATTGAAGCGGATCGACGCCATATCGGCTGAGAGCAGCCGGATCATCGCCGGCGACCTGACACGCCGCCTTCCGCAGACCGGGTCCAACGACGAGTTCGACCGTCTGGCCGCCAGTCTCAACGCGCTGCTCGAACGCATCGCGCGCCTCGATGTCGGCGTGCGTGAGGTTGCGACCAATGTCGCCCATGATTTGCGCACACCCATCACGCGGCTGAGGACACGGGCCGAACTGGCGTTGAACGGTCGCGCCAGCGTCAAGGACATGCGGGTCGCACTGGAAGCCTGCGTGGCCGAGAGCGATGCGCTGGTGCGCACCTTCAACGCCATCTTGATGATTTCGCGGCTGGAAGCGGGCGGGCGCATCAGCGAACGCGCTACCGTGGCGCTGGATGAACTTGTGAGCGAATTTGCGGAACTTTATGAGCCCGGCGCGGATGATGATGGTGTGCGACTCCTGCTTGAACCGCCGCCCGAGATTTTGGCACCCGTCAACCGCGAACTGGTCGGCCAGGCGCTCTCCAACCTGATCGAGAATGCCTTGCGTCACGGCGTTTCGGCACAAGCGCCGCGCGTGACCATCCGGCTGGAGCGGCGCGGCCATGAAGCGGTGATCTCTGTCGAGGACAATGGCGAGGGTGTCCCCACCGAACGGATCAATGACCTGACGGAGCGCTTCGTCCGCATCGAGGGCAGCCGCTCGACGGAAGGTTCGGGGCTGGGTCTCAGCCTCGTCAAGGCGATCGCCGACGCCCATGGCGGCCGTCTGGAACTGGAAAACACAAATCCCGGATTTGCCGCGCGGCTCTGGCTGCCGGTGACTCCGGCATGAAGACGGCCGCC
Organism: Rhizobiaceae bacterium; assembly: GCA_025458045.1. Classification (GTDB taxonomy): domain Bacteria; phylum Pseudomonadota; class Alphaproteobacteria; order Rhizobiales; family Rhizobiaceae; genus JALOTE01. The sequence goes on along the minus strand of JALOTE010000108.1, from coordinate 8,386 downwards.
CATGACACAATGTGCGGTCGCGTGAAGCCGATGGCTGACGGAGCCGGACGCTTTGCCAACCGGGGGAAGGTTGGAAAGGAAACGACCATGACCAAGATGACAACGAAAACCGCCACGACAGGCCCGGCAATCGCCTCCGGCCGCGCCGCCCAAAGGAGGATGATCATGGCGCTTGCCGCCGCGCTCGGTGCCTTTGGCCCTTCCGCCGCTCTGGCGCATGGGCCGGATTCGGCCTCTCCGGCAATGAAACCGGGGCGCGCCGCGATCTTTGCACTGGCCGACGCCGACAAGGACGGCGCGCTGTCAAAGGCGGAGTACGAGACCTTCGCCGTCGCCCGCATCATGAAGGCCGACGCCGACAAGGATGGCGTCCTGAGCGAATCGGAAGCAAGAACGCTTGCCGCCGAAATGATGAAGCGCCGAGGCGGCAGCGGTCAGCATGCGGGGAAGCATGGCGATGACCGCATGCAGGCCCGGATGGAGAAGCGGATGGAACGCCGCGCCGGGCGCATGTTCGAGCGCTTCGACGCCGACAATGACGGACGTGTCACCACGGCGGAAGTCACCACGCTTGTCTTGGCACGCTTCGCCCGCATGGATGACAACAATGACGGCTCGATCACGCCTGACGAAATGGGCGGACGCTTCGGCCGCGACATCTGATCAACCGAAACGGCGCCGGGGCCGCATCCCCGGCGCCATGGTTTCAGGCGGCAAGGTCATCGGGTTGCGCGGCGGCATGCTGCGGCAACAGGACATGGACTACGGTGCCCTCGCCGACATGCGACATGATGCGGATGCGCCCGCCATGCAGTTCCACGATTGAACGCGCGATGGCGAGGCCAAGCCCGGAACCGGGGTGATGGCGCGTTTGCGGCTCGGCGACCTGGGTGAACGGTTCGCCCAGTTTCGCCAATGCCGATTTTGGAATGCCGCAACCATTGTCGCTGATGGTCAGGCGGAACGCGCCGTTGATGATGCGGGCGCGCACCTTGATGCGGCCATCCCTGCGGCAGAATTTCTGCGCGTTCGACAAGAGGTTGATCATCACCTGCTTCAAGGCGCGGCGGTCGGCCGTCATCGGCAGCGGCGGCATCACATCCATGTCGAGCGTCACATTGTTCTCGGCCGCCGGCACAGCGATGAACATGGTGGTTTCCTGAAGCAATTCGGCTGCATCGATCTCTTCGATCGACAGGCGCAACTGGCCTGCCTCGATGCGCGACATGTCGAGAATGTCATTGATGAAGGCGAGCAGATAGTTGCCGCTGTAATGGATGTCGTTGACATATTCGCCATACTTGGCCGAGCCCAACGCGCCGAACATGCCTTTCTGCATGATCTCCGAAAAGCCGATGATGGCGTTGAGCGGCGTGCGCAATTCATGGCTCATGTTGCGCAGGAACTCCGACTTCGCGCTGCTGGCGGCCTCGGCGCGTTCCTTCTCCAGCATGAAGCGCATGTTCAAATCGGCGAGCTGCTCTGCTCGGTCGGTCTCGCGCGCATTGGCCGCGTTCAATTCGTCGATCATCTTTTTCAGATGCGTCTCGCTGCGCCGCAGCTTCTCCTCGTGGCGTTTCAACTGCGAAATATCCATCGCGACCGACACCATGCCGCCATCGGGCGTGGTTTTTTCATTGACGAGAATCCATTGGTCGGCCTCCAGCTCGCGCTCGAATGCTGCGATCCCTTCGGCGTCCCGGTCGGTGATGAGCCGCACTTCGGACGTCACCTTGCGCATCCGCGCCTCAAGGGTGGCACGCGGCAGGCCGGGCCGTCCGTCCTGTTCGCCAAGTCCCATCATCGACAGGAAGCGGCCATTGCACATGATGAGGCGGCCTTGCGCGTCCCACATGACGAAAGCTTCCGACATGCTTTCCACCGCGGTGCCCAGCCGCATGTCGGCCTGCCGCGATTCCGCGGCCAGCCGATGTTGCTCCGAAACGTCGACGGCGATGCCGATGACATTGACGGACGCCGCCACCGGATCGACGGTTTGAGCACGCAACCGCATGTGCACAAAGTGCCCGTCGAGATGGCGCATGCGCACCACCTGATCGAGTTCCTCGATATCGCGGGCGGCGAAACGGCGCGCGATTTCCAGAAGGTGGTTGTCATCCGGGTGGACGATCGCCGCCATCTGCGACAGCGACAATCCGCGGCGTTCCGATTTCAGGTCATGACCGAGCAGCGCATACATGGATTGCGACCAGTACATGGTGCCTGTGGCCAGATCCCAGTCCCACAGGCCGCAGCGCCCTCGGGTAAGCGCCATGTCGATGCGCAGATGCGCGTCTGTCGCTGTCTCGATTTGCTCTTGCGTTTTGGAAATCTGGACAAAATAGCCATAAAGCAGGATCAGGAGGATGCCGGCCGTGAAGACGAAGATCATCACGTTCTTGGACAGGTTCTCGCGCCATTCGGCCTGCGCGGCGTAAAGATCGGCGAGCGCCACCACACCGGTGCCGTCGTCGGAGTTCAGACGGTAGGCAAGCCAACCGCGCCCGTCGATTGTGACCGGAACCACCTTGCTGCCCTGGAAGACGTCCAGCAGCGCCAACCCTTCCGTGACCGTCGTTTCGAGTGGCTGGGCACGCAGAGTGTCAGGCAGATCGTGACGGTCCGGCAGACGGCCATCGGCGTCGATGCTCAGCACCCGGATGCCGGCGGCATTCTCCTGCGCAAGGCCTGTCGCCAGCCGTTCGGCTTCCTCGGACTCCACGCCGCTGCCTCGACTCATCGCATAATGATGCGCCGCCATGACCAGCGCCGACGACACGGACCGCTCCGCGGCCACGCGTTCACGTTCGAGGTCGAAATATCGGATCAGCCCGATGATCGCCAGAAACAGAATGACGAGCACCGGCAAGGCATTGCGGAAGAATGCCTCCGCGCTGATGCCCGACACGGTGCGATTGATCCAGCCCAGCCCGGCATGGAAGCCGCGGCGCGGCTCAACCGGCATCACTTCGGCATACAAAACTCCACCCGGCGCACGCGATGCGTCGACTTCGGCCATGACGGCCCCCTCTGCGGTGGTTTCTTGGTTATGCGTTTTCGGGTTCAGGCCCCCACGACCCGAATCGCCATCAATGAATCATTCATGATTCGGCCTGTCCAGACCCGTTCCCATCGAAAACAGCAAATGACGTTACGGCAATCGCAAGCGATTTTTTCCAATTTGCACAGGAAACCCGTCAGTGGTGTGGTGGCAATCACCCCAGCATCCGCTTTGCGATGTCTCCGCTATCGCGTGACAGGCCGGGTGAAGCCATGATGCGGGCGATGGCCGCACGCAGATGCTCCCGCCGCCGTGGCTCAAACGCCCGCCAGGAGCGCAAGGCTGTCAGCATACGTGCGGCAACTTGCGGGTTGATCACATCGAAAGCGATGATCTCATCGGAAAAAAAGGCCTGCGCGGCACCATCGAGCCGATGAAAACCGGTGGGGTTCGCCATCGCGAAAGCGCCAACCAGCGTGCGCATCCGGTTCGGGTTTGTCCGATCATGGTGCGGATCGCGCAGGGCCGCTTGCACCCGCGCCAGCGCTTCCTGCCCGGGTGCCGTGGCCGTCAACGTGCGCCATTTGTCGAGCACCAGCGCATTGCCGTCGTGGCGCAACCGGAAGTCGGCAAGCGCGTCGTGCGCGGCAGGCGTCGTGCTGAAATGCTGATTGAGGATGTTCAAAGCCGCCATCACATCCGTCATGTTGGTGGCGCCATGATAGGCCTTGGCCGCAGCGTCCGGGCTTGCCGCCGCGATGCACTCCATCTCCAGAACGGCGTTGGCGATGGCCCGTTGGCCCGCTTGTTCAGCGGTGGGCCGGAACGCGCCTTCCGGTTGCAGGTTGGCGCTCGCAAGGCCGTGTCCGGCGATCTGGGACGCGACGCGCGCGATCCAGGCCTTGCGGGCGGCATGCACCGCATCGGGATCAACGTTGTCGGCCAGTTCGCGGGCGATTTCGGTTTCGTCCGGCACGGCGAGACACCAGGCGCGGTAGGCTCCGTCAAGGCGGGCATCGGCGGCGAGCCGTGCTTTCAACGCTGCCAATTCCGCGCCATCCGGCGCGGCATCCGCATTTTGCGCGGCGCGGGCGGCGCTGACGAGATGGGCAAGTTCCAAGGCGTTGAGCGCCTGCCAGCGTGAAACCAGATCCGCGTCATGGGCGGCAAGATACATCAGATCCGCATGCGCGACACCGCCTGAGCGCTTCACCGGCGCCGACAGGCCCCGCAGTGCCGACAGCACTGGCCGTGACGCAACATTCTCAAAGATGAAGGTCTGCCGTGCCTCGGTCAGGTGCATCACGCCATCGCCCACGCGTCCGCCGTGCATGCTGCTGATCGCCATGTCGCCGCCATTCGGCCCGACCAGTCCGAAAGCGACCGGAATGTGCATGGGCGTTTTCTCCGGCTGGCCGGGGGTCGGTGCGACGGATTGCGCAAGCGTGACCGAATAGCGTCGTGCAGCCTCGTCATAGGCTGTCACGATCTCCAGCTCCGGCGTGCCGGCCTGCGTATACCACAGGAAGAACTGCCTTAGATCCTCGCCTGACGCTTCGGCGAAGGCGGCAACGAACTGCTCGACGGTTGCCGCATCGCCATCGTGACGCTTGAGGTAGAGCGCCATGCCCTCCCGGAAGCGCGTTTCGCCGAGGATCGTGCGCAGCATGCGCACGACTTCCGAGCCCTTCTCATAGACGGTCGCCGTGTAGAAATTGTTGATCTCGACATATTCCGACGGGCGCACGGGGTGGGCGAGCGGGCCGCCATCCTCTGGAAACTGCTGGGCCTGCAGGAGCCGGATTTCGGCGATGCGCTTGACCGGCGCCGACCGCATGTCGGCTGAGAATTCGTGGTCGCGGAAGACCGTCAGCCCTTCCTTCAGGCAAAGCTGGAACCAGTCCCGGCAGGTGATGCGGTTGCCCGTCCAATTGTGGAAATATTCATGCGCGATGATCGCCTCGATATTGGCGTAGTCGGCGTCGGTTGCAGTATCCGGGTCGGCGAGCACATAGCGGTCATTGAAGATGTTGAGGCCCTTGTTCTCCATCGCACCCATGTTGAAATCCGACACGGCGACGATGTTGAACACGTCCAGATCATATTCGAGGCCGTATTTCTCCTCGTCCCAACGCATCGAGCGCTTCAGCGCATCCATCGCATAAGCGGTCAAATGCTGCTTGCCATGCTCGGTGTAAATGCCGAGCCGCACCTTGCGCCCGGAGGCGGTGGTGAACGCATCCTCCGACAAGGCGAGGTCGCCAGCCACCAGCGCGAAGAGATAGGCGGGCTTTGGCCAGGGATCATGCCAGACGGCGAAGTGGCGGCCATCGGCCAGAATGCCCGATTCAACCGGATTGCCGTTGGAAAGCAGCACCGGGCACTCATCGCGGTCCGCTTCGATGCGCACCGTGTGGATGCTCATCACGTCCGGCCGGTCCGGGAACCAGGTGATCCGGCGAAACCCTTCGGCCTCGCATTGCGTGCAGTAATTGCCGGACGAACGATAAAGCCCTGAGAGCGCGGTATTGGCCGTCGGGTTGATCGTCGTGACGACTGTCAGTTCACATGCTTCCGGCAGCGCGTGCAGTGCCAGTGTCGCCGCAGTCCTGACATAACGCGCGGGATCGAGCGGGACTCCATCCAGCAGCAAGGCGTCAAGGCCGAGTCCGTCGCCGTCCAGCACCAGTGGGGCCGCGGGCGGGCTTCCGGCTTTGCGGCGGATGGAAAGCCGTGAGGTGACCCGTGTCGCTTGCGGGTGAAGCGCGATGTCCAGCGTTGTGGCGATGACATCGAACGGGTAGGGCTGATAGTCGGCAAGTCTGGTGACCGTCTGTGTCATCGGGCATCTTCTTAAGGCTTGGAAACGCGTTGGTCGCGTCTCGGTTTGAAATCCGTCCTTCGAGGCTTATTCCCTTCATGCTGAGGGTCCGTTTTCGGACGGGCGAGACCCGTGGCTCGCCCTTTGCCTTGGCGAGCCTCGAAGCACGAAGGCAAAAAGCGCCTCAGGATGAAGGGGGCTTCAATCCCATACGCTACCAACCCTTCGCCTAGTGTGCATTTCCGCGCACGGCAAGTTTGCAATTCCGCTACTGGAAAAACCCTCTCCTCCGGTCAATAAGCCTGCCATGCTTGCCGCCTCGCCCAATCCCGTGAAGGGGATCAGCCTCAAGATCGCCTCTGTCATCGCCTTCATGGCGATGTCGGCGCTCATCAAGGCGGCGGGGCAAGTGCCGGCAGGCGAGATCACCTTCTTCCGGTCGTTCTTCGCCGTTTTCCCGATCCTTGCCTGGCTTGCCTGGACAGGCACCTTGCGCTCCGCCTTCGTCACGCATGATCTGTTCGGCCATGTCTGGCGGGCGCTTGTCGGCGTTGCGGCCATGACATGCTTCTTCTTCGCCATCACGCGGCTGCCGCTGCCGGAAGTGACAGCGCTGGGCTTCGCCTCGCCCTTGTTCGTGGTGGTGCTGAGCGCGGTCTTCCTGCGCGAGACTGTGCGTTGGTATCGCTGGTCGGCGGTGCTGGCGGGCCTTGTCGGCGTGACAATCATCGGTTGGCCGCGCTTCACCGCTTTTGACGGGAACTGGACGGGTGACGCAACGTTGGGCGCGGCTGCGACCCTCGCAGGGGCATTTCTGGCGGCCTGCGCCATGCTGTTTGTCCGCCGTCTGGTGAAGACCGAGCAAACACAAACGATTGTGCTCTACTTTTCGCTGATTGCATCAGCCGTCGCGCTGTTGTCCGCCCCGTTCGGCTGGATTGTGCTGAGTCCAATGCAGGCCGCGTTGCTGGTGTCGGCCGGGTGCGTCGGCGGTGTGGCACAAATCCTGATGACGGAGGGCTACCGCCACACGGAGGCCTCTGTCCTCGCGCCGTTTGAATATGTGTCGATGCTCGTTGCCATCATCATCGGCTATGTCGCCTTCGATGAGGTGCCGACGGCCTACACGCTGGCGGGCAGTGCCATCGTGATCGCGGCGGGCGTTTTCATCATATGGCGCGAGCGGCAACTGGGCTTGCAGCGCGGGCCGATCAAGCCCGTGGCGCACCCGCAGGATTAGCGAAGCATTCAGCCGCGCGGCGGCAGCGCGTCGATCCGCCGTTTGAGACTGAGAAGATCAGCCCAGGCGAGGCGCTTGTGCGCGGGCTGGCGCAGCAGATAGGCCGGGTGCAGCGTCGGCAGGGCGGGCAGCCTGAGGCCGGGCGCAACCTCGGCTCCCACCCATGTGCCGCGCAATTGCAGGATGCCCGTCGCCGTTCCAAGCATGGCCTTTGCCGCCTGCCCGCCGACCAGCACCAGCACGTCCGGTCCGGCCAGTTCGATCTGGCGGCGGATGAAGGGCAGGCATTCGGCTGTCTCCTCCGGTGTCGGCGTCCGGTTGCCGGGCGGCCGCCACGGCACGGTGTTGGCGATGTAGACGCTCGTCCGGTCCAGCCCGATGGCCGCCAGCATCCGGTCGAGCAATTGCCCGGACTTGCCGACAAAGGGCTTGCCCTGGATATCCTCGTCGCGCCCGGGCGCTTCACCCACCAGCATGATCCGCGCCGCCGGGTTGCCATCGGCAAACACCAGTTGCGTGGCGGTTTTCTTGAGCGCGCAGCCCTCATGCGCCGCCATCGCCTCGCGCAGTTCATCAAGCGTCCGGGCTGCGGCCGCGCGCTCGGCCGACGATGGCCCGTCAGGCGAAACTGGATCAGCCGAATGCATGGCAGCGCGGGCCAGCATCCCTGTCTGCCGCGATTGCGGCTGCGCCGCGGGCAGGGGGGCCCGCCCTGATGGTTCGCGGACTGCATCTTGAAACCGGTTCACCGGCGCATCAAGCGTGGCCGTGTCCACACCCGCATCCAGATAGAAACGGGCGATGGTTTCGAGCTGAGCGCGATCTAGTCCGGTCATGTGGATTGGTCACAACTCAAAGCCGGACCGCTCTTCCATTGGCCCAGTTCAATTGTGCGCTGGATGAAATTCTCTGGATCGGCGGCCAGCCTTGCAGCCTCGGCATCGATCTTTGCGCCGATCACGGATCGGACATTGGCGAGGCTTTCGCCAAACAGGACGTTCATCACATTCACGCCGGAGTTGTTGCCGAAGAAGAACTCGAAGCCACGCACCTGCAGGCCATGCCAGGTGCCATTCGCCGGTAGGAAGTACTCCGTGTATTCGCCATGATTGGCCATCTGCAGCGCGCCGATGCTTGCTCGCAGTTCGCGTGGAACGTTCAACGGGCCGATGCCGTCTTTCACGTTCGTCACCGACGACGAGAATGCCGCGAAGGCCGGCCCGACATCGCAGCCATTCTCGAACCCTGCAAGGAAAGCATCGAAGGATGCCCGCTCCAGCGCCGCAGCGCCGGATCCGGCTGGCAGGCTGGCCAATGCGAGGGC
>JALOTE010000107.1 GCA_025458045.1 Rhizobiaceae bacterium | reverse complement strand
CGGAAACGCGCCCGCAATCCGCTCAAGCTCCGCAAACACGCGGTAATTCCCCGCCGAACGCAGACCCTCAAGCTCGCCCGCAAAAAAACGCTCGAAATCGATGGAACCACCACTCGCGGTCTGTTCACTCCGGGGCGGGAACTGCGTTGTGAGATGAAGGTTCATGAGCGGCCCCAAGGTGTTGGAACTATGAAAATTGACAGATAATGTTGTCCACAAAAATTTACACTCGGAACGGTTCGAATGTCCAGCGCCGATTAGGGGGAGATGGTGGATTGTCACGCATTGAATTGCGCGGGTGCGCGGACAGGAGCGCTCAGCCGCGCTTGGGTGCGCCGTCGGCACCCGGCGCAAGGGGCCGCGGCAAGATCTGCGGGACAGCCCATGTCCAAAGCGCGCTGTCGCGCACCGGCAGGTTGAGAAGAGCGAGTTCTGTCAGCGCAAGGCCGAGGAAGGTTGCGGCAAGCGCATGGGAGGTGATCATGAAAGGATCGACCTCGCCTGACAGAGCGTGGATGATCAAGCCGAAGGCGATCGCCCCCGACGTCAACACGAGAGGGAACAGGGCCGTGGTCCGGTCGGTGCGGAAGTAGGATTGCAGATAGGCGAGCCGGTCCGGCATCAAATCGCTGAAGGAATGGCGCGCGCCAAGAAAAAGGATGAACTTTGCCGCAAGCCGCATCACCCAAAGCAGGGCGAACGTCATCAAAGCGACACGGTTGGCTGCCCCGCTCAGCAGGAAGGCGAGCCCGGCCAAACTGGCAGCCAGGCTCAATTCGTGATGGATCACGGTTGCCGAGGCATGGCGGAACCGCTCAATCGGAGTGCAGTCGACCGGGCACGGCTCGCGCCGCGGACCGGTGATCCAACCGAGGAGAAACGCGGTCTCGAAGAAACCCCAGATCGCCAACGCGCCCAGAAAGGCCGCATAGGCACCCGAAGCCGAGCGGACGTCGGCAGACGCGAGTATAGCCGCGATTCCGAAGGCCGCGGCAACAGTCGCCGCCACCATGACCAGCCCCTGGCGCTCCTCGCATTGGCGAACCGCCAACACGATGAGGCCGGTTGAGCCCCACCATGCCAGAACTGCCAGGATGACCGTGCCAAGGATGAGCATCGCGACTGCAGCCCCTTACCAGACAGGATGCAAGCGAGAGGTCGAGGGAATGGCGTTGGCTTTTGCCGGAATGAACATCAGCCGGAGAAAAGCCGCTGCTGCCCGCACGCCGAGTATGGCGCGCTTGGCCCGCGCCGCCACGCCGGTCTCGTCGGCAAGCGCATCGCTGGCGACGTTGATGGCATTCAGTTTCTTCAACTGCGCCATGAAAGCGGGATGGTCGAGATCAAGTTCCAGCGGGAAACATTGGCGCGAAATCTCGCTCGTCAGCCGGAAGACCTTCATGTCGTAGTCGTCGACATCGACACCGAGAGCCTTGTGGAAGTGCGGGCGCGCATGGTCACGCACATACATCGTCGCGAAAACGGCGTTCAGGAAGAACTTGATCCACAGCGTGTTGACGCCTTGCGCCAACTTCGGATCGGCGCGGATGATCAGCGAGAACGCCTCGCCATGGCGGAACTCGTCATTGCACCACTCCTTGAACCATTTGAAAATCGGATGGAACCGCTTGTCCGGGTTCTTCTCGAGATGTCGGAAAATGGTGATGTAGCGCGCATAGCCGATCTTTTCTGAAAGATAGGTCGCGTAGTAGATGAATTTCGGCCGGAAATACGTGTATTTCTTGGCCTTTGCCAGAAAACCCATATTGACCGCGATATCGAACTCCTTGAGCGCATCATTGATGAACCCGGCATGCCGGCTCTCGTCACGGCTCATCAGGCCGAACAACTCGCAGATTTCCTTGTTCTTGCCGCGCCGCTTCATCTCCTTGTAGAGGACGCAGCCGGAAAATTCGGCCGTCAGCGATGAAACGAGAAAGTCGGTGAACTCCTTGCGCAGACCTTCAGGAAGCGCATCGATGTCGATCTGGTCCCAGTCGGCATTGCGTTTGAAATGGCCGCGATTGGGGTCGGAGCGCATCTCCTCGATCAGCACGTCCCACTCCTCGCGCACGCCCGAGACATCGATGCGGTCCATCGCGTCGAAATCCGTTGTGTAGAATCGCGGATTGAGCATGGTGGAGTTGACGGCGGCTTTCGTCGTGTCGTTCTGGGCTTCCATGCGCCCGACGAAATCATCAGCTGCGATATGAGCGGTCATAGCGTCGCCCTTTCCGAAAACGAGAATTCACACAGTTCCATCAGTTCGAGGTCGCCGGTCGCCCGCGTCCACAGGCGTTCGATGGCGGAAGCCCGCGTGATGGTGGCGGTGCGCTTGAAGCTCTGGTTCTGGCCATAGGGCACGGCGACGGGCGCGCCGTGGACAAGGACCTCATCGCCTGGATGGACCACCATGCCATTGTCGAAGCGCAGATGCGCCCCCAGCGCCTCGAATGTGTTGTTGATCTCGACCGTGCACGGCACGTCTATTTTCTCTCTGGTGAACACGCCCATGTCGAACCCTCCTTTCCGTTTGTGCGAGGCTATGCCTCTGCTGCTTGGCTGCGCTCAGTTGCCCTGAGTCTGGTGTTTGGTCGGTGCCTGCTGCTGGACAGCGCTCCCGACGAGCGGAGCGAACATCCGCGTCACCGCGGGTGTGAACGTGTCGAGCGGCAACTGATGCCCCGTCGCCGGGTCGTTCAACGTGATCCGGCTGCTATCCCAGCGCCGCAATTCGTAAGGCGTGGCAGGCGCGACATGCTGCGCGTCGCGCCTCAGGGACAATGCCCGGATCAGGCCGCGCATGAAGCCGCCCTCGCCCGGCGCATGGCGTGCCAGCGTCGCGCCAGACGCGGCGTCACGCATGACCAGCGCGCCGTCGGGCTCGGCCATGATCGTTACAAGCCGCGACTGCACGGGTTGGCCGCGCACAACCTTCTCGGCGCCGATCCCCGTCGTTTGGGCGAGAACGGCCAACGCAAGAGCGAGCCCGGCAATGCCGAACACGATCTTGATCATCAGACGCGCCTGGCGTTCGCGGGCCGGCCCGGGCGCGGGTGCGAGATGGGGTTGGGCGATCGTCATGGCGATGGTTCCTTATTCCGCCGGGTGAAGCGCCGCGCCGGACACAACCGGGCGGACACCGGACGTAGGCCGGATGGCGGGCACCGGCTGCTCGTCGGGCGCAAGACCGTCCATGGTCGCATGACGTGCCTGATGCGCCTGCAATTGCAGGGCCAGCATGGCAGCAATCGTGGAAACGTCCTTGAGGCAGATCATTTCCGGTGACAGCGCAGCCCAGACCCGGCCCTTCTGGTGCGGCCAGAACACGGCCGAGGAAAGGCCGTGGCCGGGCTTCAACGACAGGGCGATGTTGCCCGAGCCATCCGGACGGACGCGGAAATCGGCACCTGTGATCTGCGCGTAAGGCAGGTTGAAACTGGCCGAAAGCGCGACGCCGACCCGCATCACCACACGCCGGTTGGTGATCGTGTAAACGCTGGTCTTGGCTACGGCGCGGGCAAAACCATGCATCAGCCCGAAGACCGCGGCGGCGAGCAAGGCGACATAGCCAAGCTGCATCAGGATGCCGCCCGGCGCCACGCCATCATTGACGCCGACCGCCGCCCACCACAGGGCGGCGATCAGGAAATAGGCCGCGATCCAGCGGCTCTTGAGCGCATCACGCATGAAGGCCGACGCTTCCGGTGAACCCTGCCAGATGATGTGCTCGCCTTTCGGCAGCCGGGCAGGCAACCCGCGCACGGGTTCGGCACCATGTTCCCTGCCCTGTTCGATATCACTCATCTCGGCTTCTCCTTCGACGTCGTCTGCAAATGCGATCAGCTCAAAGCTTCGGGCCGATGCGTTTCGGCGTCGAATAGAGAAGGCCGGAGCCGTAATAGGCCATGATGCGGTCCTCCTCGAGCAGGGTTACTTGATCGGCCTTCTTCGTGCCCGGCACCAGGGCGAACTGGCCGCCGGTGATGGCGTGCACGTAGAAGACCTTCTCCTTGTCGCGCGGGGTCTTGATGACGCAGAAATTCATCGGCACCAGCACGCGGCGCGCTTCCTTGCCTTCGCCCGTTTCCAGTTCGAGGTAGCGGATCAGTTGTTCGCCTACATCGACCCAGACATCGACCACGCGTCCGGCAATCACGCTGTCATGGCCGACAACGCGCATGCCGCGCGGGTCCATGTCGCCCTTGGCGATCGAGAAATCCGGCAGGACGCGCATCGGCTGCAGCTTCGGCACGCCATGATGTGCCATGTCGGGCACGTCTGCGCGGTCGGCCCATGAGCCTGGCCCGATGGAATCCAGCATCGGATTGTCACCGGTCGGCGTGTAAGGCGCGCCCGAGAAGCGGGCGGTTTTCACGCCGGGCACGGGGCGCAACTCATTGTCGCGCTTGTAATTCGGCGCGGTCACCTTGCCATGGCCGTGCGGCAGGTTGAAGGTCTTCGGCCCCGGCATGAACAGCCAAGCCGATTTGTCATATTGGCCCGTGCGATCATTTTCCATTGGAAAGCCTTCGCGGCGGCCTTCGCGATCAAGGTAAAAGATCAGGGCGAAAAAGAAGCCCCAAAAGATATACAGCAGCACTTGTGCCGTATCGACATATTCGGTGATTGCGCCCAGTTCCATGGCTCGCTCTCCTTCTTGTGTTTCAAATTCAGCCGGGCAGTTCGGCGAGGCCGAACCGGACGGGGGTGTTGTTCTGGTTCCTGCGGAAATGGCCGGTGTCACGCCCGACCAACGGTCCGATGGCGATCAGTCCTGCAAACAGCAGCGCGATTTCGATGTGATAGACCACGACATAGCCGGCGGCAGGCGCATGCAGCGCCGGTGAGGCGAAAGCGACCACACCAGCGTTGACCGCGTCGCGGATGAACCCGCCGGCCGCGATGCCGAGGCCAAGGGCGGTCGCCTGCACGGCGCCCCAAGCGCCAATGACGAGACCATTCTCGATGCGGGTGTTGTGGCCCTGTGCCTCGTGGGCCTGAATGCCGGATTCCGCGCCGAGGTTCATCGCGGCGAGCATTGTCCCGACCGAGAACAGTCCGCCGCCGAAACCGATCAGAGCCGTCCCGGCCCGGAACAGTTCGGGCGCGGCGAAAGGCTCGGCGAAAATGACTGCGGACAGCCCGGCAATGCCCGTCAGCATGCCAAACCCCGAAAGGCCGAACATGTCGCGGCCTTGCTTGAGCATGCGCGCGGCCACCGCGAAACCGATGATCGCCGACCCGGCCCAGATGGCTGTCAGCAGCGTTGTCTGTGACACGGTCAGGCCGAGCACCTCGCCGCCATAGGGTTCAAGCAGGACATCCTGCATGGAGAATGCCGCGGCCCCGACCGCGACCGCCACCATCAACCGATGGAACGTGTCGTGCGAGCGGAACGCCGCCAGCGCGTCGGCAAACGTCACAAGCGGCCGGTCGGCTCTGGTCAACTGCGCATTGCGCGGCTCCTGCTTCCACAGGCAAACCATGTTGATGATGAAGGTGGCGAGTGCGGAGCCCTGCACGACCTGGATCAGTTTCATGGCCGAGAAATCGCTGAGCAACCAACCCAACACCAGCGCCGCGCCAACCATGCCGGCGAGCAGCATCACATACATCAGCGCGATCACGCGCGGGCGGCTGTCCTCCGCGGCCAGATCCGTTGCAAGCGCCAGACCGGCGGTCTGCGTCATGTGCATGCCAAGACCGGTCAGGAGGAAGGCCAATGCCGCTCCGGCGGCACCCGCCCATTCCGGGCCGGTTGTCTGGCTCTGCAGCAACAGGAGCGCAAACGGCATGATGGCGAGGCCGCCGAACTGCACCATTGTGCCGAGCCAGATATACGGCACGCGCCGCCAGCCGAGCAGCGATTTATGGCTGTCCGACCGGTGGCCGATCAGCGCGCGCGCCGGGGCGGTCAGCACGGGAATGGCGACCATGAGCGCGACGAGCCATGTGGGAACGCCAAGCTCGACGATCATCACGCGGTTGAGCGTGCCGGTCAGCAGCACCGTGGCGATGGCGATCGACACCTGGAACAGCGAAAGCCGGAGCAGGCGCAGCAATGGGAGGTCAGGCGTGGCGGCATCCGCAAAAGGCAGCCAGCGCGTGTCGAGCGAACGAAACACGGCCGTGACGCGCGCCTTGCCGAACGGGTTGATCTGGCTGATCATGCCCATCACGCCGCCTCCGCCTTGAAGGCATTGCCGTCGCGGGCGAGTTCCATGCAATTGGAGATGTAGAAGCCGCGCTGGATGCGGCGGCTGTCGCCCACATGCCAGCCATCGGCTCCAAGTTCATCGCGCAGCGCGCGCGCGAACCACTGAGGCGCAACAGGCTCGATCATCGGTGAACGGTCGGACCGGGGGAACAATTTGCCCGCCGCATGCATGGCTGACAACAACGGCGTGCGCGGCGCATGGGTGAACACGATCTTGGAATTGGTGTTTCCGGCCAAGGTCAGCAGCGCTTCGAGCGCCTGCGCGCGCGTGTAGTGAATGATGGAATCCATGGCCACCACCGCATCGAACCGGCCGAAGATGCGTGTCAGCATGTCGCCTGCATGCAGGCGCACCGCACCGCCATTGGTGAATTTCGGCAGGGCCTCGCGCGCGTAACCGACAAGCTCCGGCGAGAGGTCGATACCGGTTACGTCGGCGCCGCGCTCAGCCAGCGCGATCGCCAGCGCGCCTGCCCCGCAGCCGGCATCAAGGATGCGCCAGCCGCGCAGATCGGCAGGGAACCGGTTGAGGATTTCCGCGCGCATCTCCGCCCGGCCCGCGCGCACTGTCGCGCGGACGCGGCCCATCGGCGCGTCAGTCGCAAATCGCTTCCACGCATCGAGCGCCGTCCTGTCGAAATAGGTCCGGATCGTGTCGCGGCGTGCAGTGTAGCCGGGATCGGCAAGCATGACGCGCCCCTCACTCATAACCGAGGAAATCAAAAATCTGCCGGTCCTTCATCGGATCGGCGTTCAGTTCCGGCACGCCCTTCCAGAGTTGATCGGCCAGTTGCAGATACTCGTCCTGGATCGCTTTGATCTCCGGGTCGTCGCCCATCTCGAACAGCGTGGACTTCTTCAGGCGCGAGCGGCGCACGAGGTCGCTGTCGGGGATGTGGGCGAGCCGCTTCAGGCCGATGGCGTCATTGAAACGGTCGATCTGGTCGGTCTCGCGCGAACGGTTGGCGATGACGCCGCCAAGGCGGACATCATAATTCTTCGACTTCGCCTTGATGGCCGCGACGATGCGGTTCATCGCAAAAATCGAGTCAAAGTCGTTGGCGGCGACAATCAGCGCGCGTTCGGCATGTTGCAGCGGCGAGGCGAAACCGCCGCAAACGACATCGCCCAGCACATCGAAGATCACCACATCGGTGTCTTCCAGAAGGTGATGCTCCTTCAGGAGCTTCACCGTCTGGCCAACCACATAGCCGCCGCAGCCCGTGCCCGCCGGCGGCCCGCCCGCCTCGATGCATTGCACGCCATTATAGCCTTCGAACATGAAGTCTTCCGGGCGCAGCTCCTCGGGATGGAAATTCACGCCTTCGAGCACATCGATGACGGTCGGGATCAGGGATTTTGTCAGCGTGAAGGTGGAATCATGCTTCGGGTCGCAGCCGATCTGCAAAACGCGCTTGCCGAGCTTGGAAAACGCGACCGACAGGTTCGATGACGTCGTCGACTTGCCGATGCCGCCCTTGCCGTAAATGGCGAAGATCTTCGCGGTCTGGCCCTCGAAGGCGGCGTCGAGATGCACCTGCACGCTGCCTTCGCCATCCTCGCCTGCGGCCTTGCGCAGCTTTGCGGCGCGCGCATCCACTTCGGCGGTTTTCGGGTGGGTGAAAATGTTCATCGCACGGCCTCCGGCATGATGCCCTCGATGCGGTCTTCCAGCTCTTCGCTTGCCGCGCGCAGTTGCTCCAGAACCTCAGGGTCCGGGGTCCAGTAATTGCGGTCACCCGCTTCGATCAGGCGGTTGGCGAGCTTGGCGCTGGCCTTGGGGTTCAAGGCGGCAAGCCGCTCGCGCATCTCCGCGTCGAGAACGAATGTCTCGCTCAATTGCTTGTAGACCCAGGGCTGCACCTGCCCCGTTGTCGCCGACCAGCCGAGCGTGTTCGTCACATGCGTCTCGATCTGGCGCACGCCTTCATAGCCGTGGGCGAGAAGACCCTCATACCATTTCGGATTGAGCATGCGGGTGCGCGTTTCAAGCGCGACCTGTTCATCAAGCGAGCGGACCTTGCCCGCCCCGGTCGTCTGATCGCCGACATAGACGGTGATCTCGCCGCCGCCCGCCTTCTTCACCGCGCGCGTGATGCCGCCCAGCGTATCGAAATAATGGTCAACCGCGGTGATGCCGAGTTCGACCGATTCGATGTTCTGATAGGCGGTGTCGGTGATTGCCAGCATGTCGGCGAGCAGGCCCTCCTGCTTCACCGGCTTGCCGTTGCGGCCATAAGCAAACGACTTGCGCGCCTGATAGGCGTTCGCCAATTCGTCCTCATCATCCCAGGCCGAACTGTCGACCAAAAGGTTGACGTTGGACCCATAGACGCCGGACGCATTGGAGAAGACACGCAGCGCCGCATCCTCCAGCGAACACCCGGCCTTCGCCGCGTATTCGAGCGCATGGGCGCGGATCGGGTTGTCTTCGGCGCGTTCGTCGGCCTCCGCCGCCTTCAATGCGGCATCGGCGAGCAGCCGCGTCTGCAAGGGCAGCAGATCTCGGAAGATGCCGGAGAGTGTCGCCACGACATCGACGCGCGGGCGGCCAAGTTCGGAAAGCGGGATGAGATCCGCCCCGGCAAGCCTTCCGAAGCTGTCGAAGCGCGGCCGCGCCCCGATCAGCGCCAGCGCCTGCGCGATCTGCGCACCTTCCGATTTCAGGTTGTCCGTTCCCCACAACACCATGGCCACCCGGCGCGGCGCGCGACCATTGTCACGCGCGTAACGTTCGACCAAGCGCTCGGCCTGCCGGAACCCGTCCTCGACCGCATAGGCCGACGGCATGCGGAACGGATCGAAGCCGTGCATGTTGCGGCCCGTCGGCGCAATGTCGGGCGAGCGCAGCACATCGCCGCCCGACACCGGCGCAATGTAGCGGGCGTCAAGCGCGCGCAGCACCGAGGGCAATTCATTGTCGCGCGACAGGCTGGCATTCATGCGCGTCAGCGTGTCGAAAACAGGCTTCTGCACATCGGCAAGGCGATGCACTGTTTGCCCGCGCGCAATCGCGAGAACCTGCGATTCCGACAGGGCCGCGTCGCCCTGCGCGTCGTTGAAGGCACTCATCACATCGAAGCGCGCTTCCTCGCTTTCGCCTTCGCCCATCACATGCAGGCCGTGCGGCACCAGCGTCTGCTCATATTCGGCAACCTGCGTGACGAGGCGGGAAAGAACATCATCGGCGTCGGCACCGGGCGTTGCGCCTTCTGGCATGAGGTCGAGCGCCACGGCCTGCGCGAAGATCGAGTTAGCCAGCCGCGCGCGCTCGTCCTGGGCCGATGGCGGAGCCGCACGCCAGCGATCAAGGGCGCCCTTCAAATCAAGCAGGCCCTTGTAGAGCCCGGCCTTGCCGACCGGCGGCGTCAGATATGTGATGAGCGTCGCAGCCGAACGGCGACGCGCAATCGTGCCTTCCGACGGGTTGTTGGCGGCATAGAGGTAGAAATTCGGTGTCGCACCGATCAGCCGGTCCGGCCAGCAGGATGCCGACATGCCCGATTGCTTGCCCGGCATGAACTCGACCGCGCCATGAGTCCCGAAATGCAGGAACGCGTCGGCGCCGAAATCCTCGCGCAGATAGCGGTAGAATGCGGAGAAGGCATGCGTCGGGGAGAAGGATTTCTCGAACAGCAGCCGCATCGGATCGCCTTCGTATCCGAAGGCCGGTTGCACGCCGACAAACACATTGCCGAAGCGCGCGCCCATCACGAATATCTCGCGCCCGTTCGACAAGGCGCGGCCGGGTGCGGTTCCCCATTGCTTTTCAATCTCGGCCAAATGCGGCTCGCGCTTGACATGGTCCGCCGCCGGGATGCGGGCGGCGACATTGGCAGCCATGCCCAGTTCGGAGGCATTGCCATTGAGAATCGCGTCGCGAAGCGCGTCCACGCTCGTTGGCACATCGACGCTGTAGCCATCGGCTTTCAAAGCCTTCAGCGTGTTGTGCAGCGATTGGAAGACGGAGAGAAACGCCGCAGTGCCGGTTGCACCGCCATTGGGCGGAAAATTGTAGATGATAGTTGCGACTTTGCGCTCAGCCTTGGCCTTGCGGCGCAGCGCCACCAGTTTCGCAGCCCGGGCCGCCAGCATCTCGGCCCGCTCGATGCAGACCTGCATGTCCCGGCCCTGGCTGACATCAGAGAAGGAACAGCGCCGCGCGCAGCCCTCGCAAGCGCCGGAGGCGTCGGCGCGCCCGCCAAACAGCATCGGGTTGGTCGCGCCGTCGATCTCGGGGAGCGCCACCATGATGGTGGTCTCGACAGGCGTCAGCCCCTGGTCGGACCGGCCCCATTCCTGCAAGGATTGGAACTCGATGGCGTGTGCCGCCAGATAGGGCACGTCAAGCTTGGCGAGAATTTCTTCGGCCGCGGCGCTGTCATTGTAGGCCGGGCCGCCGACCAGGCTGAAACCTGTCAGCGAGATCACGCAATCAACCGTCGCACGGCCGTCATGCATGAAGAAGCGTTCGATCGGCGCGCGGGCGTCGAGCCCGGAGGCGAAGGCCGGCACCACGTTCAGCCCGCGCTCGTTCAGGGCGCGGATGACGCCATCATAATGGGCGCTGTTTTCGGCGATCACATATGAACGCATGACAAGCAGGCCGACCGTGCCCGTTGCACCCGGTTTCAGCGGCACGTGGCGGCGATAAACGCCAACCTCCTCGGTGACACGCCGCGGCAGCGCCGGATGATAGAGGCCGACATCGGGATATTCGACAGGGTCGGCAACCGTGATGACATCCTTCAACTTGGCACGTTCGCCGGTGGCGTAGCGGCTGATGAGGAAACGGATCAGATTGGCGATGTTGTCGTCCGACCCGGCCAGCAGATATTGCAGTGTCATGAAATAGGCGCGCACATCCTGCGCCTTGCCGGGGATGAACTTCAGGAGCCGCGGCACGGCGCGGAGCATCTTCATCTGGCCCTTGCCGGCCGACGTGCCCTTCTTGCCCTTGCCTGCAAGCTTCTTGAGGAAACCCAAAGCGCCGCCGGTCGGCTGGCTCATCGAAAAATTGCCGAGCCGCGTCAGCCGCACGATTTCAGCTGCCGACAGGCAGCACACGATGGCGTCACAAGCATCACGCCGACGCTCCAGCACCGGCTTGACGAGGTTCACATGGTCTTCGGTGAAGATCATGGACGCGATGATGATGTCGGCGCTGTCACAGTCACGCTCGAACGCTTTGAACCCCTCGGGGTTGGCGCCCCAATCGGCAAGCGTGTGCAGGTTGAGCGTGACGCCGGGAAAATCCCGCAGCAGCGCCGCTTCGGCGCGGCCGGCCGCACTTGCCATATGCGCGTCGAGCGTCACCATCACCACGCGCACGGGTGTCGCCCGCACGCCGGCTTCGGCGATCAACCGGACCTCAGCGGGCGTAATGGGCTTTTGCATCGTACAATGTCTCAACCGTGATCGGGAACAGGCCGCGCTCCAAGGCGAAAGATTCGGTGTTGCGCCGCGCCTTGCCGCGCACGAAGAAGGGGATCTTCTTCAATTCGCGTTCGGCGTCCGGCGTCCAGCCGACATCAGCCGCCTGCACAGCCGCCGATGCAGCAGGCAACGCCGCATCTTCGACTTTGGTGGCACTGTGCGCCTCGGCAGCGGGACCCGCCTTGACCTGCGACAAATGCGAGGCGGAAGCGGCATCATTGAACTCAAAATCATCACGGAACATCTGCAGCAGATGCTCCTCCAATCCCATCATCAGCGGGTGGACCCAGGTGTCGAAGATGACATTTGCGCCTTCAAAGCCCATTTGCGGCGAATAGCGGGCCGGAAAATCCTGCACGTGGACGGGTGACGAGATCACCGCCGACGGAATGCGCATGCGTTTGGCGACATGGCGCTCCATCTGCGTGCCAAGCACCAGTTCGGGCTGCGCGGCGATGATCGCATCCTCGATTTCAAGATGATCGTCGGTGATCAGCGCCTCGACGCCATGTCTCTCGGCGGCAGCGCGCACGTCGCGGGCGAATTCGCGCGCATAGGTGCCAAGGCCGCAAACCTTGAAGCCGAGTTCCTCGCTTGCGATCCGCGCGGCGGCCACCGCATGCGTGGCATCCCCGAAGATGAACACGCGCTTGCCCGTCAAATAGGTTGAATCAATCGAGCGCGAATACCAGGATAGCCGTTCGCTCTGGGTGGCGAGGAACGCTTCGGCATCGACGCCGACGAGTGCGGCCACCTCGCCGATGAAATCCTTGGTGGCCCC
Source organism: Rhizobiaceae bacterium (assembly GCA_025458045.1). Taxonomy (GTDB): domain Bacteria; phylum Pseudomonadota; class Alphaproteobacteria; order Rhizobiales; family Rhizobiaceae; genus JALOTE01. The sequence continues at coordinate 126 of JALOTE010000107.1, read as the reverse complement.
AACACCGATGGGAACCGTGCGCACGGTCTTCTGGCGGTAGATCTTTTCAAGATGGCGCGCCGCCGCGTCGCCGATTTCCGGATAAAGCAGCACGTTGAATGCCGCGTCGCCAAGCCGCGTCAGGTC
>JALOTE010000017.1 GCA_025458045.1 Rhizobiaceae bacterium | reverse complement strand
GCAAGGCGCGGAACTGATCATCGATGGCGGCCACAACCCGCATGCCGGCGAGGCTGTCGCGGAAGCGATTGCCGAACTGGAGGAGCGCCGCCCGCGACCGTTCTTCATGATTTGCGGCATGCTGACGACGAAGGAACCGCAGGGCTATTTCGCCGCCTTTGACGGGCTGGCGCGCGCCGTCTTCACCGTGCCGGTGCAATCGAGCGATGCCGGGTTTGATCCGCTGAAGCCTTCCCGTCGATCGAAGCCGTGCTGACGATGCTGCGGCGAACGTGGAAGCCGCTCGAACCGGCCCCGCGCATCCTGATCGGCGGCTCGCTCTATCTCGCTGGCGCGGCGCTCGCCGCCAATGGCACGCCGCCGGATTGAGCGCCCGCACAGCTGCCCGGGTCCATCAGGCAGTCGCCCCAAGACAGCCACCCACCTTCGTCATCGTCGGGTTCATTCCGTTGCGTCGGTCATCCTTCGCATAGTCATCCTCGGCCTTGTGCCGAGGACCCAGTTATTTCTGATGGTCGGTGATGTTGTTGGGTCCTCGGGATGAACCCGAGGATGACTTCAGCGAACGCCGGACGATGAAGGCATGCTTGTTTGCGAGCCGGAAGCGCGCCTTCAACAAAAAGCCCGGCACGGGGCCGGGCTTTGGATGACAATCCGATGAGGCGACGCTCAAGCAGCCGATGCGATCCAGCTCGACAGGCGGCTTTTCGGTGCGGCGCCCACCATGTTTGATGCCACTTGGCCGCCCTTGAACATCAACAGCGTCGGGATCGAACGTACGCCGAACTGCGCGGCCAGTTCCGGGTTCTCGTCGATGTTGACCTTGGCGATCTTCACGCCCGGCATTTCGGCCGCGAGTTCTTCCAATGCGGGTGCGATCATGCGGCACGGGCCGCACCATTCGGCCCAGAAATCGACGACGACGGGCTTGTCGGAGTCCAGAACGTCCGCCTTGAAGCTCGACGTGGTGACTTTGTGCGTGGCCATGATGCTCTCCAATGATGATGCGGCACCGCCCCCGGTTGCAATGTCGAATCGCGCCGTGCCGCTGGTGACGCCAAGATGGCGATGCGAAAGGCCGGATTCAAGTCGCTTGCGGGCAAGGGCCGCCGATGGAACACCCGACTGCGGGCAGGCTTGCGTTTCCCGACAGCCTGTCCCACTCCAGTCGCGCCAGCCTGTATGTCGGGAACCGGACGCCTGCGATGCCACACCTCTCGGCCGAAAGCCTCGCCCCCGTGACGGTGCGCCCCTTTGCGCGTGGCGAATTCGACACCCATTTCGACGCCATCGCAGCGCTCCGGATCACGGTGTTCCGTGAATGGCCCTACCTCTATGACGGCGACCTCGCCTATGAGCGCTCTTATCTCTCTGCCTATATGGAAGCGCCCGGCGCAGTGATCATCGGCGCGTTCGACGGCAAAACCCTTATCGGCGCGGCCACTGCCGCGCCACTCGCCGACCATCATGCGGCATTTTCCGGGCCGCTGGCCGCCAGCGGCCTCGCGCCCACAGACTATTTCTATTTCGGCGAATCGGTCCTCTTGCCCGCCTTTCGCGGGCGCGGCGTCGGTGTGCGCTTCTTTGAGGAACGGGAGGCGGCGGCCAGGACGCAAGGGTTTTCGGCAACGCTGTTCACCGCCGTCATCCGCCCCGCCAACCACCCGGCCCGTCCGGCGGACTATGTTCCGCTCGACACATTCTGGACCAGGCGCGGCTATGCCCGCATCCCCGGCCTCGCCACCACATTCTCGTGGCGCGATGTGGGCGAGGCGGAGGAGACGCCAAAACCGATGGAGTTCTGGCGTCGCTCGTTGACTGTTTGAGTTCTATTGCTTGATCTCGAAGGTGACGTTCACCGTCACCGAATAGAGGTTTTCGCCGCCCGCGACCGGCACGGATTCAGGCGCGGCTGCCATGTCCGCCATCATCGCTTTCGCCATCACCGGCTGCGGGAACGGCACCTCGAAATTCTCGGTGATCGTCATGATCGGCCCGAGGCTGGCACCGGCGGCCTCCACCAGTACCTTCGCCTTGTTCATGGCGTTCTTCATCGCGGAAACGCGGGCCGTTTGCAGCGCCTCATCCGGATTGTCATTGCCAAACGTGACATTTCCGCCGGAATTGACGCCAAGCGACACCGCCTGATCCAGCACGTCGCCAAGCTTTGCGAGGTCACGCACCCGCACGGCGAGGCCGTTTTGCACCTGGTAGCCGACGATCTTTGGCGGTGTCTGCGGCTCATCGGCGCGCGGATAAGTGAACATCGGGTTGATCGAGAAGCCGGAGGTTTGCAGGTCACGATCCTCGATGCCGAAAGCCTTCATCGCGGCGAGCACTTCCGCCATCGCCGCATTGTTGGCCGAAAGCGCTTCACGCGCCGTCGCCCCTTCGCGCAGCACGGTCAGTTGCAGCGTTGCGATGTCGGGTGCCAATGCGGCCTTGCCCGACGCGGAAACCGAGATCGTCGCCCGGCGGTCCGGCGTTTCGGCGGAGGCGGAAGGGATGTCGAACATCGATGACCCGGCAAGCATGAGGGCGAAAAGCGCGGACGAGACCGCGGCGCGGGGTGACATGCCGAAAGACATGCGGGAAGTCGGAAGGGTGGACTGCACGGATCGAATACTCCTGTTTGCGCCGACGCAAGCATGATCGAAAGCAAAGTCGCGCGGCTGCCTCGGTTTGGCAAGCAATTGTGGAGCCTTCACGGCGCAACGATGACAGCACTGAGGTTATTTTGTCGGAGACACCGCACTGTTGCCCGCAAATGGACAGCCATCAAAAAGGCGGCACCGCGACGGCCAATGGCGACCACCCGAACGCAACCACAAGACGGCTCGAAGAAGGCCCGAGGAAAGCCCGAATGAGACCCGAAGACAACCGATGCGGGTGGCCGGTCAACTCGCGCCAAGCCATGTCGCCTGGACAGGACCTGAACCAGGTGCAGGATTGTCCGCCTTGAGCGACGCCCGCAAACCGCGTATGCGCAATGCGCGTGGGGCCTGTAGCTCAATGGTCAGAGCCGGCGGCTCATAACCGCTTGGTCCCCTTTGCCTGCCCCATCAGAAGGGTCCGGCATGAACGCGGGTGGCGATGTCGTGGCCGTGCGGCGCGGCACGGGCCGTGGTCCAAAAGCTGAGGCTGCGTGCACCGCCGGCAACGGGTGCGAGCGCAGGCTCGTTCTGGTTTCCCGCGACCGATGCATGGAGGCGTTGCGTTGCCCCAAAGCGGCCGCCATCGCCCGCAAACATCTGCACAAACACGCCAGAGCCCGCCCCATCGGGAGCGGTGTGGGCGACGGCAAGCCCGCCGCCTGCCAACGCCACGATGGCCGGAGCCGATTGGTCTCCGCCAAGCGCCGGGCTGACGGCCTGAACCGCGCCGAGCGGGACGCCGTCTGCGCCAATTCGCGTCAGCATGATGCGGGCAGGTCGAGCCGCACTTGGCTGGCGCGGCATGTCGTGGGCAAGCGCGAAGCCGCCTTGCGCAAGTCGCGCGAGCGCGGGCCGGGGTTGCAGACGTTGCAAGGAGGTGGACAGGGCACGCTCGGGTGCCAACGTGGTTCCATCGGCAGCGAACTGCCGTGTCATCACCCTGTGCAGGCCCGGCTGGGCCTCATGCGCGAAAGCGACGACGATGCGGCCATTGGCCAACACGGCGACATCCGGGTTTGCCTGATCGCGCGCCGTGACCGTGTTCACCCGGGTGGCAGCACCGGCGGCCACGCCATCGGCTCCAAACCGGCGCAAGGCGATTCCCGTGCCGGACGCATCGCCGGTCTCCCACACGATGACGTAGCCGCCGCCGGGAAGGGCTGCGATCGCCGGATCGCCATTATGGCCGCCCTGCCGACCGCTGAGCGTGATCGGCGGGCCGGATCTTTGGCCGCTGGCGGCAAAGGCTTGGGCAAAGACCGCCGCGCCCTGCGCGGTGCGGGCCGCCCATGTGACGAGGAAGCGGCCATCCGGATGACCGGCGACATCGACACCGGATGCGCCGATGGCGGGCCGCGCGACCATGATCACAGGGCCGGCGCGGCGACCGTCGGCGGTCACGCGCTGCGCCAGCACGGCTGGCGGCACGGTCGAGGAAGTCCGGGAGAGGTAAGCGAGCACCGCGCCTGATTGCGCACCCTGCCCGATCGCCGCGGCGCTGCCGCGCCATTGGCTTCCGGTGCCGCCCGCGATGATCACCTCGTCACCGGCGGCAAGCAGGATCGAGGTTGCAGCCTGCGCCGTCGAGGCGCGTGTGGCGGCATTGGCGGGATCGAACCGTGCGCCGAACCGGACAGTTCCGGGAATGAGCGCGCGGTGGCGCGCCGGCACGGTGAATTGCGCGACACCGGCACCGGAGAGCGCGGCCGTTCCGAGCACGGTGGATCCGGCGGAGAAGGTCACGGAACCGGCGGGCGTGACACCGCTGCCATCGGAGACAGAGACGGCGGCCACAAGCGCGATGGGCGTGCCAGCCAAGGCTGACGCAGGTGCCGTCAAGATGGTCGTCGTGGCTTTGCCCGTCACCCGCACGGTGATCGGTTGCGAGACAGACAGCGTGTGCGCGTCGGATCCGGAATACTCGGCGGTCAGGCTCATGTCGCCTGTGTCCGGCGCGACGGTCTCAAGCACGGCGATGCCCGTTGGATCAAGCTCGACGCTGTCAAGCACGGTTACCCCGTCAAGGAACGTCACAAAACCCGCCGGCACGAGTGCGCCTGACGCCGTGACCGTGGCGGTCAGGGTGATCGCCCCACCCGCCACAACCGTGCCCGCCGACACGGCGAGGCTGGTTGTTGTCGCGGCGTCGGCGGAACTGACGACATGGTAGATCGCGTCCGACACGGGCGACGCGTTGAACTGGCCGTCGCCTGAATAGAACGCGGTCAGCATGCGTTCGCCCAAGGCGAGATCGGACACGGTGAGGCTCGCGCGTCCGTCAGATACGGGACGTGCCGTGCCGATCGGTGCGCCATCATCGAGAAACTGGACCGTGCCCTGCGTCACGGGCGAACCGTCCTCGGCCTCCACGGTTGCGGTCACCGTCACGGCTTCGCCGACAATCGAGGTCTCGGCCGACTGGGCCAGGGTGACAAATGTCGCCGTCAGCGCGGCGCTGGAAACGACATGGATGACATGGGGCGAAACCGGCGAAGGGTCATGACCATCCGCGCCTTCGAACCGCGCAGAAATGAGCCTCATGCCGGCAGGCAGGCTGGAGGTGGTGAAACTTGCGAAATTGCCCCACAGGCTGGCAGTGCCTATGGGTGCGCCGCCATCGAAGAATGTCACCGTTCCCGAAACAGGATCGATCCCGTCGGAACCGGACACCACGGCCGTGAATGTCACTTCCCCGCCCAACTCGGTGGCCTCGGTGGATTGGAGCACCTCGACCGTGGTGGCGGCGGCGGGCGCAGCCTGCACCGTGTGAAGGGCGAAACCAGTGCTTGGAGCGAAATTGCCGGTCGATGGAAGGAAGCGCGCTGACAAAGACGCTTCGCCAACCGGGAGCCCGGCCAGATCGAGGGTGGCCGAAGCGGTGCCTGCGGGTCCTGGCACGAGATTGGTTTCGCCGACCTGGCCGGTGCCTTGCAGGAAGACGATCCGGCCGGCGGGTGCAAGGGTCGAGCCACTGGCGACATTGCGCACAGTCGCTGACAGCAGCACCGTCTCACCTGCCGTGGAGTTGCCAGGTGTTGAGACAAGCTCGGTGGTTGTCGCAGCGGCACTGGCCGCATGGCTGACCGCCGCTGATGCGCCAGAGGCGGCATAGCCTGCCGTGCCGCCATATGACGCGGTGATTGAGTAGGCGGCGGGCGTCAGCGGGTTGGCGCTGTTGAAGGACAATGTGGCCGTGCCGCCCCCCGAAAGCGACGCCGACCCGAGCACGGCTGGGCCATTTCGGAACGTGACCATGCCGCTCGTTGGCGCGGCGCGGCCGACAGCGCTGACACTCGCCGTGAAGCTGACCGGCTGGCCCGCTTGCGAGACGGGCGCGGACTGGACAATCGTGGTCGATGTCGCCGCGTTTTCCGGCGTGCCGCAGCCAAGACCAAGATTGGCGAGGGCCTGTGCGGCCTGCCCCAGCCGCAAGCGCGGCAATGCCGTTCCGGCGGCGGTCAACGACAGGCCGGTCGATTTCAACGCCGTCTCGATCTGGCTCACTGTCGCTGCCGGCGCGCAGGCGCGCAGTGCGGCAAACGCACCTGCCACATGCGGGGCGGCCATCGATGTGCCGCTCAAGCTCGCATAGCTTGACTGGGGTGCCGTGCCGGAGCCGAAATAGGCGGCCGAAATGGCGCTGCCCGGCGCTGCGATGTCAGACAGGGTTGACCAGTTGGAATATGAGGCGAGCCCGTCGGATTTCGTCGTTGCCGACACGGTGACGGCATCGGCGATGCATCCGGGGGCCGATACCGCCTGCGGGCGGATACTGCCGTTGGAATTGGTGGTGACCCCGTTTGATCCGTCGTTGCCCGCGGCGATCACGGTGGCGATGCCCGCGTTGCGCAGCAGGGCAATGATGGGTGCCCGCGCATCGGAGTTGCAGTGCGCCGTATGGGAGCCGCCGCCAAGGCTCATGTTGACGGCATCGATGGCATAGGTGTTGCGCAGGTCATAGACCTTCTCCAGCGCTGTGATCTGGTCGCTGGTATAGGACAGGACGCAATCCTTGCTGCCACCGCAAGCGCCAAACGTCGCGGGGAAACGCGAAAACGCGTTGATCGCGATCAGATTGGCAAGCGGCGCGACGCCACTGGCAGGCTCACCGGACTGCCGGCTGGTGTTGGATCCCATGGCGATCCCGGCGACATGCGTGCCGTGCGAACAGCCGGATGCGACCGCCGGGTTGCAGTCGGCGGCGGCGCCCGCAACACCTGCCACCTGATCCACGCCGCCTGGGCACCACGACGTTGAGCCGAAGACGGAATAGGTCGTGTTGTAGCATGCCTCATAGACGACGCGCACGGCGGTGATCGACTCATGCGTGTGCTGAACACCGGTGTCGATCACCGCGACGGTGCGTCCCGACCCGGTTCCACCAAGCGCCGCCAAAGCCGGGCGGTCAATCAGCGCCGTGCTTGCATCGAGCGCGGGAGGCACAGGCTCGTCGATCTGGATGCGCAACACCGCCGGATCGGCAGCAAGCGCATTGATCTCGGATGCGGTGGCGGCAAGCGCGAAGGTCGGCGAGTAGATGTGCCGCTTGACCTTGAGGCCGGCTGCACCGCGCGCCTGTGTGCCAAACGCGCGGGCGAGAATGGCATCCTGCGCCTGACGGTTCTGCGCCGCCGCCGCGCGGTCGGCGGAGGGCGAACGGACAGACAGGCGCTGCGGCATAGTCCGGAACGTGATCAGGACCGGAGCACGTTTGGAGGTTGCAGCCGCGCGGCTGTCATTGGCAGCGCTGGCGATTGACAGGCCGAGCAGCGCACGCAGCCGCGATGAGTCCGGCGATTTCGCAACCGCACTGGCCGACAGGCTTTGGACGTTTGAGATCTGCTGGGCCTGCGCTGTTGACGACAAGACCGGCACGCTCGACACCGCCACCGCAAGGGAAGCGGCAAAGGCTGCGGATGCCATGCACGCCCGCTTCGCCCAAACGCCTGTCACGCCCGTGATGGTCATGGTTTTGTCCCCTCCGGCGGCGTCAAACCGCGCGCGATGAGGCCAACTATCGCAAGGGAATGTGAATCATGTTTCCGGCTTCAAAGCAAACCAAGAGGTTTGCTAAAGGAAGCGGAAACGCTGACTTGGCCTGCTTGGAGCCGCAAAACACGGCCACACACCCCATGTGGGTGGAAGGATCACCCGAAGCGTCAATCGGAACAGGAACGGCGACAAGCAAACCCGCAAGGAACAAATGGCGCGAGTGACGGGGCTCGAACCCGCGACCTCCGGCGTGACAGGCCGGCACTCTAACCGACTGAGCTACACCCGCGCTTCCACTGCATGAGCAATGTGTGGGCGGCGATAAGGCCCGCCCCCGCCCCTGTCAAGCAGGAAAAGGCGAGGCACGAAAGCTTTGCCGCCTTGCCATCACCGCCGCGCATTGCGCGCTTGCATTGGCGCGGCCATGGCGCTAGATGCGCCTGCGTGGGGCGGTTAGCTCAGTTGGTAGAGCAGCTCGTTTACACCGAGCGGGTCGGGAGTTCGAGTCTCTCACCGCCCACCATGTTCCCGTAAATTTCAGTGGTCCCGATAGTTTCGGTCTTTCACCCTATAATACCGGACGTGTTGTCGTCGGCAGATCAGCGTTCCTGACCCTAAGGCTCGGGTTCGCAAACCGTGCTTCGCCAATAATGATTCGCGCCGCCGGCATGCAATCCGAGCCGGCACACAGGCCGGTCGGATGGCTGTTCGCTCACAAATCATGACGCAGCGTGACGCGGCCGACGTCCGCATTGACCATGGTGACCGCATCCATGGCTGAATTCCCGCAAATTTAGCGAAAATGCCACTGTTTGGGCTTACGCTCCGTTGGAAGGTCGTGGTCAAAAACGTGATCGGTGTCGGCGCAATGAACTGCGCCTCGGACACAGTGATGGCGGTTTGAGACGCAACCCTTGTGGTCGGCGTCTTGTCAGGGCGGCAGATCGCACAGGCGGAACGGCAGAAAGGAGTGCCCATGGCGGTGACAGCAGCACAAGCACGGCTTGCCCACCTCGTCCTCAACCGGTTCGGGCTTGGCGCGAAGCCTGGCAGCATCGGCCGCATCGCTGCCAATCCGCGCGCCGCTTTGCTGGCCGAGATCAACCGGACCGGTATCGCTGACATCACGACGCCGGGCCTGCCTGCCTACGCTGCCGCGTGCCGTCTGGTGGATGGTGACTTCGGCCCCGCCAATGACCTGAAGGACAGGGAACTCAAGGCGCGCCTGACCAAGGCCATGCAGCCCGAAATCGGCTTCGTCGAACGCCTTGTCATGTTCTTTTCCAACCATTTCTCGATCTCGCTGAATGCCGATGGCGCGCCGCGCCCAACGATCGGCCAGTTTGAGCGGTCCGTCATCCGCCGCAATGTGCTGGGATCGTTCCCGGCAATGCTGCAAGGCGTGGTCCAGCATCCGGCGATGCTGGACTATCTCAACAATTCCAGCTCGGTTGGCCCAAACTCGCCCTTCGGGCAACAGCATGGCGACGGGCTGAACGAGAATCTCGGGCGCGAGATCCTCGAATTGCACACGCTTGGCGTCGGCGGCGGTTACGCGCAGGCCGATGTGGTTTCGCTGGCAAAAATCATCACCGGCTGGTCAGTCGTGCGCGGGTGGGAATCGGAGAACGGTTTTGACGGCGGCACGAGGGCCAATCGAGGACAGTTCATCTGGCGGGCCAACCGCCACGAACCCGGCACCCACAGGCTCCTGGGTCAGGCCTATCCCAACACAGGCTTCGATCAGGGCCGCGCGGCCTTGCGCATGCTGGCCTTGCACCCAAGCACTGCGGAGCACCTTGCATTCAAGCTTGTGCGCCATTTCATCACCGACTCACCGACGCCGGCGCAGGTGGACCCGGTGGCGCGCGCCTATCGCGTTTCCCGCGGCAACATCAAGGCGACAGTGCTCGCCATGCTCGATCTGCCGGATGCCTTCACCGCTCCGCTGACCAAGCTGCGCACGCCCTATGAATTGCAGCTTGCCGCCTTCCGTGCGACGGGCCGCATCTATCGGGACAACCAGATGTGGGGCTTTTACGGCCCGCTGATCGATCTGCGCAATCTTCCCTGGGAACGGCGCTCGCCGGACGGCTACCCTGACGCCAGCGACTACTGGATGAGCCCGGACGGAATGCGGGTCCGCCTTGAATCGTCGCAGGCCATCGCATGGGTGCTTCAGGACGGGCGGCCCTACACGATGCCGGCATCCCGATTGGCAGGGCAATTGTTTGGCGCGGCGCTGAGCGCGGATTCGCGCAACGCGGTCACAGTGGTGCAAGAGCAATGGTCGGTGCGCGGCATGGCAGCCCTCTTCATGCTGCCGGAATTCCAGTGGAGATGAACATGGGCTTGCATGACGATCATCCCGAACATGACGCCTCACCCGAACGTCGACGCCTGATGCAGGCGGCCGCGGAAGGCTGCGCCGAATCCCGCTTGCTGATGTCGCGGCGCGCGCTGTTCGGCGTCACGGCGGGGCTCTACTCGGCAGCGTTCATGCCGGATTTCGCGCAGGCGGCGGCCAACCCGGAAGCCCGGTTTCTGGTCGTTGTGCTGCGTGGCGGCATGGACGGCCTGAACATGGTGGTGCCCAAGCTTGACCCGCATTACTCCGGCATCCGGCGCGAGTTGGCGATCCCGGCCTCGGCGACGTTGTCGCTCGGATCGGATTTCGGCCTTCATCCGCGCCTTGCCCGCCTGCATGCCATGTATCAGGCCGGTGACGCCGCGTTCATACCGGCGGCAGGCATTCCGCTGCAAAACCGCTCGCATTTCGATTGTCAGGACAATCTGGAAAACGGATTGCCGGAAAACCGCTCAAACGCCACCGGCTGGATCAACCGCCTGCTCGGAGCCATGCCGGCGGGCGATCCGGTCAAGCTGCGCGGCGGCATCGAGATCGGCGAATCGCCGCTCATCATGAGCGGGCCGACGCCGGTGCTGGGCTGGTCGCCAACGGGCTACCAAAGCGCCAGCCCGGAATACCGTGCGGCGATCCTTGATCTCTACCGCACGCGCTCGCCGCAACTGCACCGCACCTTGAGCGACGGCCTGCGCGCCAATGACCTCGCCCTCAATTCGGGTGCAGGCACCAACGCCGACATCAGCGGGTTGCGCAAGGCGTTCATTGGCGCAGGCCGCCTGCTGCGCACGGCCAACGGCCCGCGCATCGCCGTCCTGTCCATCGACAATTGGGACACCCACTCCGACCAGGGCGGACTGACAGGCGATTTCGCCGACCGGCTGCGCGAGATGGACGAGGCACTGGGCGATTTGAAGCGGGAACTTGGCGGCGTGTGGGCAAACACCGTTGCAACCCTCGTGACGGAGTTTGGCCGCACCGTGCGCACCAATGGCGACAGCGGCACCGATCACGGCATCGCGACAGTCGCGACGCTGGTTGGCGGCGGCGTGCGCAAGGGCATTTTCGGCGATTGGCCGGGCCTTGCACCGAACCGGCTGCTCGACGGCGATCTGCGCCCGACCGTGGACCTGCGATCCGTCTTCAAGGGCGTGCTGCGGGACCATCTCGGTGTCGCGCCTTCAGTTCTGGAATCGGCGGTGTTTCCGGGAAGCCTCGCAGCGCGGCCGCTTGGCGGCCTCGTCAAGGTTCCGGCGCGGGCGGCGGGGTCGGCACGCGCCTATTCCTCAACCATCATGGCCCGCCAGCATCCGATCGCCCAATATCGCCTGGCCGCGGGACGAGGTTGACGGACGACCCCTGCGGGACGGCGTGCCGCTTGCAATTGACCGACACGGAAGTTAAGCGCAGCCGTGTCGGGCTGCGCCCCGTGTGCAATTTTCCTCAAGGCGGGCGGCATCATGAAGGGCATCATTCTGGCAGGTGGCAGCGGCACGCGGCTTTACCCAATGACATTGGCGGCGTCGAAGCAGATCCTGCCGGTCTATGACAAGCCGATGATCTACTACCCGCTGAGCGTTCTGATGCTGGCGGGCATCCGCGACATCCTGATCATCACCACCCCGCGCGACCAGGCGGTGTTCCAGTCATTGCTGGGTGATGGGTCCAATTTCGGCATCAATCTCACTTACGCGGTGCAGCCGAGCCCGGACGGGCTGGCGCAGGCCTTCATCATCGGCCGCGATTTTGTCGGCGGCGACAGCGTTGCGCTCGTTCTCGGTGACAACATCTTCTACGGCGCGCATCTGGGCGATCTCTGCGCGGAGGCGACGCGCCAGGAGAAGGGCGCGACCGTGTTCGCCTACTATGTCACCGATCCGGAACGCTATGGCGTGGTCACGCTGGAGCCGGGCACGCGGCGCGCCATCGACATTGAGGAAAAGCCCAAACAGCCCAAATCCAACTGGGCCGTCACGGGGCTCTATTTCTATGACAATGACGTGCTCGACATCGCGGCCAATGTGAAGCCGTCGCATCGCGGCGAGCTGGAAATCACCGATGTAAACCGCGCCTACATGCAGCGCGGCGACTTGAATGTCGCGATGCTTGGGCGCGGCTATGCCTGGCTCGACACCGGCACGCCGGACAGCCTGCATGAAGCCGCCGCATTCGTGCGGACAATCGAGCACCGGCAGGGCATCAAGATCGCCTGTCCCGAGGAAATCGGCCTTGAGCAAGGCTGGCTGACGGTGGATCAGGTCATGGCCATTGCCGACAAGCTCGGCAAATCCGACTATTCGGCCTATCTGCGCCGCCGCGCGCGGGAAATCGGCTGAGCGCCGGATTGTTGGCGGAGACACAGTGATGCCGCAGTTCCGCAGGCTTGCCATTCCCGATCTGATCGAGGTGATCCCGGACCGGCACGGGGACGAGCGCGGCTTCTTCTCGGAAGTGTTCTCCGCAGGTGCTTGGGCAGCAGGCGGCGTCACGGCCCAATTCATGCAGGACAATCATTCCTATTCGCAGGCGATCGGCGTGCTGCGCGGCCTGCACTTCCAGACGCCGCCTTTCGCCCAGGCCAAGCTGGTGCGCGTCACGCGCGGCGCTGTGTTCGATGTCGCGGTGGATATCCGTGCGGGATCACCGACATTCGGCCAGTGGGACGCCATCGAATTGTCGGCGGACAAATGGAACCAGCTCTATATCCCCGAGGGGTTCGCGCACGGGTTCCTGACACTGACGCCGGATGTGGAGTTCGTCTACAAGGTCTCAGCGCCCTATTCCAAAGCCCATGACCGTTCTATCCGCTTCGATGACCCGGCCATCGGCATTGATTGGCCGGTTGTGAGCACCGGTCTCACGCTTTCGGACAAGGATCGCAATGCACTCGTCCTCGCCGAGGTCGACACCGGTTTCACCTACTGATCGCGAGGTCTCCCATGCGCTTTTTCGTCACCGGCGGTGCCGGCTTCATCGGTTCGGCGGTTGTGCGCCATCTGGTGGCGGACCCGGCAAACCACGTCGTCAACTATGACAAGCTGACATACGCCGGCAACCTGGAGTCGCTCCGCCAGATCGCCAACCGCCCGAACTACCGCTTCGTGCAGGGCGATGTCTGCGACCAGCAGACCATCCTCGATGTGCTCAAGGCGGAGGATATCGACATCGTCATGCATCTGGCGGCCGAGAGCCATGTCGACCGCTCGATCGACGGGCCGGAAGCCTTCATCGAAACCAACATCATCGGCACGTTCCGCATGCTGAACGCGGCGCGCGCCTACTACACCGGCCTGACAGGCGACAAACGCGCGGGCTTCCGCTTCCATCATATCTCGACCGACGAGGTGTTCGGCGACCTGCCCTTCGACAGCGGCATCTTCACCGAGGAAACGCCTTACGCGCCGTCCTCGCCCTACTCCGCATCCAAGGCTGCGTCCGACCATCTGGTGCGCGCATGGCACGAAACCTACAAGCTGCCCGTGGTGCTGTCGAACTGCTCCAACAATTATGGGCCGTTCCATTTTCCCGAAAAGCTGATCCCGCTTGTCATTCTCAACGCGCTCGATGAAAAGCCGCTGCCGATTTATGGCAAGGGCGAGAATGTGCGTGACTGGCTGCATGTCGAAGACCATGCCGCCGCGCTTCATCTGGTCGCGACCAAAGGGGCCAATGGCGAAAGCTACAACATTGGCGGGCGCGCGGAGCGCACCAATCTCGATGTCGTGAAGGCGATCTGCGCCGCGCTCGACGCGCGCCGTCCGCGCAAGAACGGCGCTCCTTACGCGGACCTCATCACCTATGTGACCGACCGTCCCGGCCACGACCGGCGTTACGCCATCGACCCGCAGAAGGCCGAGCGGGACTTGGGCTGGCAGGCCAAGCACACCTTTGAAACGGGCATCCGCGCCACGGTGGACTGGTATCTTGCCAATGATTGGTGGTGGAAGCCGATCCGTGAAGGCAAATATGCAGGCGAGCGGCTAGGCGCCGCGGTGAAGGCCTGAGCGCGGTGCGCCTGCTTGTCACCGGCACGGAGGGGCAGCTTGTCCGCTGCCTCGCCGAACGTGCGGCCGAGACACGGTGTTTGATGTGCTGTCCGAGGCGATTGCCCGCTTCGAGCCGACAGTGCTCGTCAATGCGGCGGCCTACACGGCCGTCGATCAGGCCGAGGACGAGCCAGACATCGCCCATGCCGTCAACGGACTCAGCGCAGGCGAGGCGGCGCGTGCCGCCGCCGCAGCGGGCATTCCCGTGATCCAGATTTCAACGGATTATGTGTTCGACGGGCGCAAATCAGGTGCCTATGTCGAAACAGACGAAACCGGCCCGCAAGGCGCTTATGGCGCGTCGAAACTGGCTGGCGAGCAGATGGCGGCCAAAGCCAATCCGCGCCACATCATCATGCGGACCGCGTGGGTCTACAGCCCGTTCGGAAAGAATTTCGTCAAGACCATGCTGAAACTTGCCGAAACGCGCGATGAGTTGCGCGTCGTCGCCGACCAGCATGGCAACCCGACATCGGCCCATGACATCGCCGACGCCGTGATCGCGGCAGCACGGCGTTCAGGAGCACCGGGCTTTGCCGATTGGGGTGTTTTCCATTTTGCGGGAACCGGCACGACACATTGGGCAGGCTTCGCGGGGGAAATCTTCCGCCACAGCGCCGCGCTCGGCGGGCCGTCGGCCGACGTCATTCCCATCACCACGGCTGACTATCCAACCAAGGCACGGCGGCCCGCAAATTCGCAACTCGATAGCTCACGGTTTACCGCCACCTTTGGTCAGGCTGCCCGTCCCTGGCCAGAGGCACTCCACCTTGTCGTCAAGCGCATTCTGGGCGGGTCATGAGCGCCGCCGGCAGCCGGATGCCGAGGCGTTCGTCGGGCCATGCGTCCGAAGGCGGGATGCGGCGCGCCGCGCGATGCGTTAAGGACACGGGATCGCTGACGGCAATGGCAATGGTGGTGCGCCACGCCACACTTCAGCGAGAAACAAGTCAGCGAACAATGATTCAACCGGTCTCCCCGTGATGGCACGCAGCATTCGGCTCGAAATCATTCCAATTGCGGGCGATGCCCTGATTGAGCCCGGATCGAACAAACCTCTGGCGCGCATGATGTTCGATCTGAAGCTGCCGGAGGGAATGTCCCTGCCAATCGGGCACTATCGCCTGAAGCTGGCAGGGTCTGAGCGCATCAGCCATCTCGAAAACCCTTCGTTCTACCTCGACATGGGCGGCGGGGTCAGCGCGCGCGGCCGGATGGCCCCGGTGTTGCGCCCCGACGGCAGGCGCGCCGCCAGCGTCTATCTGCATCTCGACCAGACACCGCGCCTGATCCGCTTTGATCCGGAGGTGGCCGCCGGGCGCGTTCAGTTGTCGTCGGCGGAACTGGTCCCGGTCTCGCGCCTCGGCTGGTACGGGCGGCTTGCCGCGATGCAGGCGCGCCAGCGCTTCGGTTCCGTGGCGGACGCACGGCGCACGCTCGGACTGGTCGCCAAGGTCTATCGCGAGCGCGGGCTGCAAGGCATCGCCGCGCAGTTGCGCCAGCACAACATGCGCGCTTCAGCCGCCTTGTCCCAGGGCGGCTATGGCGAGTGGATCGCCCGCTACGATACCATCAGCGAAACGCGGCGTCTGGACATGCAGCGCGAGATCGCGGCGATGCGCAAGCGTCCGCTGATTTCCATTGTGATGCCGACCTACAACACGCCGGAACGCCTGCTGCGCGATTGCATCGACAGCGTGATCGCTCAGATCTATCCCGACTGGGAATTGTGCATCGCCGATGATTGCTCACGCCATCCGCATGTGCGCGCCGTGCTGGAGGAATACGCCGCCCGTGACCCGCGCATCAAGCTCCTGTTCCGTGAGACCAACGGCCACATCTCCAACGCCTCGAACTCGGCGATCAGCCTTGCAACCGGCCAATGGATCGCCTTGCTCGACCATGATGACGAATTGCGCCCGCATGCGCTTTACCATGTCGCCAAGGCGATCAACGCCAATCCGAATGCGCGCCTGTTCTACTCCGACGAGGACAAGATCGACATTTCCGGGACCCGCAGCGACCCTTATTTCAAATGTGACTGGAATCCGGATCTGTTCCTGTCGCACAATCTGATCACCCATCTTGGCGTTTACGACGCCGCGCTTGTGCGGGATCTTGGCGGCTTCCGCCCTGAATTCGATGGCGCGCAGGATTATGATCTTGCGCTGCGCAGCGTGGCGCGCATACCGCATGACCAGATCGTCCACATCCCCCATGTGCTCTATCATTGGCGCGTCATTCCCGGCAGCACGGCCATGGGCTCGGACGAAAAGCCCTACGCGATGCTGGCGGGCGAACGCGCCCTCAACGCGCATCTGGCTGAAACGGGGGCCAAGGCCAGGGCCGAACTGATCGGGTTCGGCTTCCGCGTGCGCTTTGACCTGCCCAAGCGGCCGCCGCGCGTGTCGATCATCATTCCCACCCGCAATGGGCTCAACCTGCTCAGCCAATGTGTCGCGAGCATCCGCGACAAGACCACCTACCGCAATTATGAGATCGTCATCGTCGACAATGGTTCGGATGACGAAGCGACGCTTCGCTACCTCGCGGACCTGGAAAAGACCGGCGGCGCGACAATCATCCGCGATCCGAGCGAGTTCAATTATTCAGCCCTGAACAATCGCGCCGTGGCGGCCGTCACATCCGAGATCGTCGTCCTGATGAACAATGACATCGAGGTGATTTCGCCCGATTGGCTGGACGAGATGGCCGGCAACGCGATCCAGCCCGGCGTGGGCGCCGTCGGCGCGATGCTGTATTACCCCGACAACACGATCCAGCATGGCGGCGTCGTGATGGGGCTAGGCGGTTACGCGGCCCATGCGCATTGGCGCTTCCCGCGCGGGACAGCCGGCTATGTCGGGCGGGCGGCGCTGCGCCAGAGCTACAGCGCGGTGACCGCCGCCTGCCTTGCCGTCCGCCGTGAGCACTATGTTGCGGTTGGCGGGCTGGACGAGGAGAATTTCAAGGTCGCCTACAATGACGTCGATTTCTGCCTGAAGCTGCGCGCACACGGCTTGCGC
This sequence comes from Rhizobiaceae bacterium, assembly GCA_025458045.1. Lineage (GTDB taxonomy): Bacteria > Pseudomonadota > Alphaproteobacteria > Rhizobiales > Rhizobiaceae > JALOTE01. The sequence goes on along the minus strand of JALOTE010000017.1, from coordinate 28,314 downwards.
AATGTGTGGACGCCGTTTGCCGAACTCTACCACCATGAATCGGCCACGCGCGGCTATGAGACGACGCCGGAAAAGCAGAAGCGGTTTGACGGGGAGAAAGCCAATCTCAAGGCGAAATGGCAGGCGATCATCGACCATGATCCGGCCTACAACCCCAATCTGACGCTGGACCACGCCGATTTCAGCCTTGCCTTTCCCCCGCGCGTGACGCCATGAGGAGGTCGGCTCCCGGCAGGCTCGGCTCACACCGACCACAGTGACACAACAGGCACCCCTTCCGCGATGAACGTAGACAGCACCACGTCACGAAGCCTTGCCCGCGCACTGACGGATCTGCGCGATGGCTTTGCGCGCCGTGAATTGTGGCTGCATCTCGGCTGGCTCGATGTGAAGCGCCATTACCGCCGCTCGATCCTCGGTCCGCTCTGGTTGACGATTTCGATGGGCATGCTGGTCGGCGGGCTTGCGGTGCTCTATTCGCAGATCCTTGCCGTGGACATGGCGGTCTATCTGCCAAACCTCGCCACCGGCCTTATCCTGTGGAACCTGTTCATCGGGCTGGTCACCGCTGGCTGCAAGGTGTTCTCGAATGCCGGCTCGAAACTGCGGCAAATCCGCATGCCGCTCAGCTTCTTTGTCTTTGAGTTCATCTGGAGCCAGTTGATCACCTTCGCCCATAATTTCGTGATCTACATCATCATCGTCCTGACCTTGGGCGTGCCGGTCAATGCCTCGACCATGCTGGCGCTGCCCGGCTTCGTGCTGGTGATCCTGACCGGCTTTTTCCTCGCCCTGCTGCTCGGCACGATATGCGTGCGCTACCGCGATGTGCCGATGATCATCGGCAGCGTGATGCAGGTGATGTTCTTCATCACGCCCATCATCTGGATTCCGACACAGGTGCAGGAAGGATCGCTGTTCCTGATCCTGAACCCGTTCTACCATTTCCTCGAGATCACTCGCCGCCCGCTGATGGGCGAAGTTCCCGCCATCGAACATTGGTGGATTTGCGGCACCATCACCCTTGTGCTCGGCATTGCCGCCACGCTGTTCTTTGCGCGGCACCGCACGCGCATCGCCTATTGGAGTTGAACCATGGGCAGAATCGTCCTTGACCGGGTCACGGTGGACATCCCGATTTTCGATGCGGGCGGCCGCTCTTTGAAAAACGAGGTGCTGCGCAGCGTCACCGGCGGGAAACTGAAGGCGCATGACAGCGGCGTGAAGATCGTGCGCGCGCTTCATGATGTGTCGCTGACGCTCAACCATGGCGCACGGCTGGGCCTGATCGGACATAATGGCGCGGGCAAATCCACCTTGCTCCGGGTGATGGCCGGCATTTACGAGCCGACCGGCGGCTCCGTCACCATCGAGGGCGAAATCGCATCCTTGTTCAATATCGGCTTTGGCATGGATGCCGATGCGACCGGCTGGGACAACATCATCATAAGGGGCATGATGCTTGGCCATTCCCGCCGCGAGATCGCGGCGCTGGCACCCGAAATCGGCGCGCTGTCAGGGCTGGGCGAGTTCCTCGACGTGCCGATCCGGACCTATTCGACCGGCATGAAAACACGCCTCGCCTTTGCCATCTCGAGTTCGATCAAGCCGGAAATCCTGCTGATCGACGAAGGAATCGGCACGGGCGATGCGGGCTTTCTCAAGCAGGCACAGGACCGCCTGCACAGCTTCATCGGTAGCGCGGGCGTGCTGGTGATCGCCACCCATTCGCTGCAATTGCTGCGCACCTGGTGCACGGAAGGCGTGTGGCTGGAGCACGGAAAACCTATCCTGCAAGGGCCGATCGAGGAGGTGTTGTCAGCCTACAACACATCCCGGCACGGTTCTGCGGGAGCAAAACCGGGCGCAGGTCTGAAGCCGGGTGCAAGACCGGGCACCGGAAAACCGGCCGGAAAGCCGGAAAACAAACCGTCAGGCAAGGCGAAGACCGCCAAGCCTTGATGGCCAAGCCTTGATGGCCAAGCCTTGATGGCCAAGCCTTGATTGGTTGCTCAGAAGACGCCTTCAGCGAGGCGAAGGGCACGCTCCGGCACCTGAAAGGCGGCCTGAATCTCGCCGCGTCCGTGCTGGCGCACAACCGGACTCTGGTGCTTGGCGCGCACCAGCATCGCCAGATCATCATCGCTCATGGGTGTTTCGAGTTCAGCAAGGCTCTTGCCAAACAGGACCTCCATCAGGATCGCGCGCCCGACGTCGCGCGGGGCATCAAGCCACACGGCTTCCAGTTCCATGTCGCTGCGTAAACCGCTGCCTGCACCGGACAAATTGCCACCGTGCCAACGATAGCGCACGCATGGCTCGCCAAGGCACCGGAAGCGCATGCCCTGCCCGCTCGCCCGCAGCCACAGCGCGTAGTCTTGCAATTGGAAAAGCTCAGGATGGAACGGCCCCGCGGCCGCCCATGCCGCCCGTGTCATCGCGACAGACGGCGCGCACACGAAATTGCCGGCATAATAGAGACGCGCAAACATCTCGGCCGGACGCAACTCCTCGAAATGGGGAAACAAGGGCGGGTGCTCCGCCCCGCCAAGCTCACGGCCATCGCCGCCGATCCAGACCGGCGGCGAGCAGACAAAGTCACAATGGCCGGCGGCGAGCGTGTCCGCTCTGAGAGCGACGCTGTCCTTGGTCATCACGTCATCGCCGGAGAACACAACCAGATGCTCGCCGGTTGCGAGCGCGGCACCTTGGTTGAACGCCCGGCTTGGGCCGCCATTCTCACGGGTGATCAGTTGAACGCCATGGCGAACGAACCGCTCCACAATGCTTGCGGTCTCGTCGGTCGAGCCATCATTGACGACAATGATCTCATCTGGACGCCGCGACTGGCCGATGATGCTGTCCAGAGCTTCCGCAATGTAGCGCGCATGGTTGTATGTGGTCAGGACAACGGAAACCGTCGGGCGCGGCTTCGTCTGGCCCGCCGGGGTTGCAACCCTGCCCTCCGGCACGCGACTTTTCCCGCTCCCGGTTTTGCGCTTTGTCTTGGCGGCTTTGGCCACAACCATGGTTCAATCCTGTGACGCCAACCCCTTGGCAAAGACCAATGACGGCTGGCGGTTTGGTGTCAATGCCCGGTTCGGGCGGTCCCGGGTTCGGTCTTGGTGATCAGGGGATGAAAATCTCGGCCTCCCCGTCGATCATCACCTTTCCATTGACGAGGCAACGCGTCTTGAAGGCGATCACCTTGCCCTCCACATCGACTCCTGCCACCTCCACACGTGCCGTGACAGTATCACCAATCGATATGGCGCGCTTGAACCGGATGTTCTGCGACTTGTAGACACAGCCTTCCCCAGGCAGCCTTGTGCCGAACAGTCCGCTGAACAAAGACGTTGCCATCAATCCGTGGATGATCTGCCGCTTGTAGCGGGATTGCTCTGCATAGTCCTTGTCCAGATGAACCGGATTGAAATCCTCGGAAATGGCGGCGAAGCTCCGCACCATCTCAAGCGTCATGGTCTTTTCGATCTCGGCGAAATCGCCGACCCTGACCTCTTCGATCGACATCTTGATCATGTCGGGCGGCTCCCCCCGCAGAAAATCATCGGCCCGTGCCATCCCGGCAGGGCGGACGACATGTCTATTCAGACTTCAAATTCCGCTTTCCAATCATTGACGACATCGACCGGATAGCCGCGATGGAAATGCCGCCGCCACGGATAGGCCGGTTCGCGCGTTCCGTCCTGCAGGCGGATTTTCGCTGCCGGGCAGATTTCCTTCGCCGGGTTGCCCGCAACGAGAACGTCCTCATTGGTGCTCTTTGAAACAAGGCTGTGCGCGCCGACGAGCGTCCCCTTTTTGACCACCACACCGGGAAGGATGACGGCCATGGTGGAGACAGCGGCGAAATCCTCAAGCACCACGCCCTTCATGACGTCTGACGGCGGGTGCGGGTCATTGGTCAGCACGACATAGGGGAATATCCAAACGAAATTGCCGATGCGCGACCGTTTGCCGATATGGACATTGCTGTGCATGCGCACATAGTCGCCAATCGTGCAGTCGCCTTGCAGGTCGGTCAGTGTGCCGAGTTGCAGGTTCTGGCCCGCCTCCACCCCTTCGCGCACCGTCACACGGTGGCCCGTCACCAGCCGGTTGCCGAAGGATGATCCGGTGTAAAATATGCTCATGGAACGGATCATGCTGCCATCACCGATGACCAGCGGCCGGTCGTTTCCCGGAACCGAGTGGATGCCGATCTCGCAGCCGTTCTGGATCGTCACCCCGTCCCCGATCACCGTGTTGGCCCCGACAAAGCTGTAGGCCCCGATTGAGACATTGCTGCCGATCTTGGCGCCCGGTTCAATGATCGCTGTTGGATGAATCACAGTGCCCACCTTTCAATCCGCCGACATTCCCATCACCGGCCTGCCCCGGTCCGCATGATGAAGGCCGCTCCACGGCGATGCAAGCACCCGTTGCCTGCCGGGCAGGCATGGTCAGGCCAGCGCCTTGCGCAATTTCGCCAGATCAATGGTGAAATCATCATGCATTCCGTAGATGCCCTGCACATGTCCGGAAAGCTTACCCAGGACATACGTCAGTTGGACCTGGCTGGTGCGCGCCAGCCTGTCCCAGAATGTGAAGTTGCTGTACTCGTGATCCGGATAGAGGATCACGGCCTTGGTTCCGGGCCTGCACCAAAGAAGATTGGTGAAGGCGGCCCCTGTGCCGCCGACGATGGTGTCTGCGCTTGAAAACAGGGCGATCTGCGCCGGAAACGTGAGCGTTTCCACGTTCACGATCTCGTAGCCGTCCTGCAGCATGGCTTCCGCTATGGCACGCTCATTGAGGATCGCGCGGCGTTTGGTGTCCCTTGGCAGATAGAGCTTCCGGCCGACAGCCTTTTGCGGCTTCACTGCGGCCGTCAGCCGTTTGGCCATCGCCGCCAATGTCGCCTCCGGCAGGAAGGTGTGATGCGGTTCCGGCTTGGCATTGTAGACATCCGTCACATTCGACAGATCGGAAAGGTAGTGCAGCGTGCCGACGGCATAGGGCACGTTGCGCTTCAGCTTGATCACCTTGCGCGCCGGCGCCTTGATGGCATTGATCACGTCATAAAGACGCCCGTCGAGATCGTCGGACACCAGCAACGGCAGGCGAGCATCAAGGCCCATCTGCTCGATCAGATGCAGCTTCGGCATCAACTCGCAGACGAAATGGAAATAGTTCTGCTCATGCTCCTTGAAGAGATGGATGCCCGCCTTGATGCGCGGCGCGATCTCCATGTTGTAGCGCACCGCTATGCGGTCATCCTTCACCCAGACGCGGTCCCAGAGTTTCTGCTGCTTGACAGGCGGCGTGATGCTTGCCTGAGCAAAAATCTCGTCATTGACAATGCCATCCCGCGTCAGGATGACCGTCGAGCCGGGGATGATGAAGACGTCCTTGAACTCGGCAAGATAAGGCGGCAGGCAGTGGGCGCCCTGTTCGGCCATCAGCCGCGCCAGCGCCTTCATCTCGCGGGTTTCCTCCAATGGCGCGTCGTTTTGTTTAGCGTAGCTGCGCCCGTCATGCAGGATGCCATCGAAATAAGCCTGCTGGCCCGCCCGCTCGATCCGCCGGTCAAGCGCGGCGTGAAACGGCATGTTGGCATTGAACCCGCCGTCGCCGCGCTTGAACGCGTCAAGCGCGATGCGCTCGGTCGTGTGCCAGCCCCTGTCACGTCCAACCGCAAGATAATGCGCCAGCGGATTGGTGCCGTCAGGCTTGATCCGGTAGTGGTTGGCATACCATGCGCCGTCAAACAACGGACAGGGCGCACGTCCCTCCTTGGCACCATGCAGCTCGTAATGCACCAGCGGGTTCATGCCCGAGCCCGCGACATCGGGATAGTGCTCAAGATACCACGACGTCCAGAAATGCGAGCACGGATCGTAACCCTTGCGCCAGCCGATCGCATCGTAATGCGCCCATGGCGACAGACCCATTTCAACCAGTTCCGGATGCTGGGCGAGATACCATTCGGCGTCGAAACAGGCGATGCCGCTGCCCGACTTCAGATGCTGCGCCGGGGTTGGATGAAAGCCGGCCTTGCGCCCTTCCTGAAGGTAATGCGCCAGCGGATTCCGCTTCCCGATCTCGGCGGCATAGACGCGCGCATACCACTGTGTGTCGAAATCCGGGCCGGGGTTGACACCGGCCTTCGCGCCCTTCGCTTCATAGTGGCGCATCGCAGCCAGGCTGTCGCGCTCCGGCGTTCCCTGCTGCGCCGCATAGGCCGCGACATCGAAAAACGCATTCGGGTCATGGCCGAGCGCCGAGCCGACAATCACAAAATGGCTCCAGGGTGAAATGCCGGACGAATTGGATTCGGGATATGCTGCGACGTACCAATCGGCGTCAAACAGGTCACTCTGCTTGAGCTTGGTTTCCCGTTGCGGACGTTCGGGCAAAAAACCAGCCGCTCTCCCGATCTGCATGAAATGGGCAAGCGGGTTGGTGAGTTCCGGTGATCCGCTGTAGCGGGCCGAGTACCACGCATTGTCGAACTTGGGCGAAGGCTGCCGCCCTTCGCGCGCGCCCGTCGTCTCGTAGTGGACGAGCGGGTTGACGCCGGCTGCCGCGACATCCGGATTGTTCTCAAGATACCAGCGTGTCGAGAAGTAAGGCGACGGATCGAAGCCTTTGTCGGCACCGACGGCGAGATAATGCTGCCACGCATCAATGCCCGCTTCGCCGTCCGTCAGATAGGTCTTGCGGTACCAATCGGCGTCGAAACACTGCGCCGGCCGCGAGGCGGGGCCCAGTGCTTGGGTGGCAAACCCGAGCGCGCGTCCGACCCGGACATAATGGACAAGCGGGTTGGTGACCGACGGATCAATGCCATAAGAACGGCAATACCAGCGCCCGTCGAACACTGGCGACGGGCTGCGCCCCTCGCGCGCGCCGTGCTGCTCATAGTGGACAAGCGGGTTGAACCGTGCCTGCGCCACGTCCGGGTTCTGTTCAAGGTACCAGGCCGAGGCGAAGAACGGACAAGGGTCCTCGCCGCGGGGCGCGCCGATGCGCAGATAATGCTCCCAAGGCGTGATGTCCCCCGTGTTCGCGTCGGCCACGCGGAGGCAATACCAATGCGCATCGAAACACTGCGACACGAACGGCACCACAACGGGCGGAACCGGTGCAGGCTGAAGCAGGACCGCGCGCTTGATGCGGCCTGCCGCGCGGCGAAGCGGAGAACGTCCCGTCACGCCGCCTGCTCCCGACGTACCGCCACCCGCAATGCGTCGACAACCGCGACTTGCTGCTCTTGCGTGATTTGCGGCCAGAATGGCAGTGACAAGGCTCTTGCAGCGGCTGCCCGGCCATGAATTGCCGACACCCGACCGGCCGCCATGCCATAGGCTTTCTGATCACCGGGCGCGACCGGGTAGTGGATGGCGGCATCGACACCACGCGCCTTCATGCGCTGCAACACGCCGTCGCGGTCATCCACCATCACCACATAAAGATGGAACACATGCGCGCAGTCCGGCCGTGTGACGAGACCGCCGACGGGCGCAAACCCGGCCAGCATCCGGTCATAGCGCGCCGCCGCTGCGCGACGGTCGGCATTGGCCTCGTCGAGCGCCCTCAACTTCACCCGCAGCACCGCCGCCTGCACGTCATCGAGCCGGGAGTTGTAGCCGGCGACGTCATGATGATACTTCACCGTGCTGCCATAATTGCGCAGCATCCGCAGCTTGGCGGCAAGCTCCGCATCGTCGGTCGTGATCGCTCCGGCATCGCCGAGGGCGCCAAGATTTTTCGTCGGGTAGAAGCTGAAGGCCGCCGCATCCGCCAGCGTTCCGGCCCTGCGCCCTTTGTAGAGCGCGCCGTGTGCCTGCGCCGCATCCTCGATGACCTTCAGACCGTGACGCCGTGCCACAGCCACCACCGAATCCATGTCGACCGTCTGGCCGAACAGGTGAACCGGGATGATGGCGCGCGTGCGCGGCGTGATCGCAGCCTCGATCAGCGCGGCATCGAGCAAGACCGTGTCCGGCTCGACATCCACCTCCACCGGCGTCGCGCCGACATGGGACACGGCCAGCCAAGTCGCGACAAAGGTCTGGGACGGAACAATCACCTCATCGCCGGGGCCGATGCCCCAGGCGCGCAGGACAAAACTGATCGCATCCAGCCCGTTGCCGACACCGACGCAATGCGATGCGCCGCACCAGGCGGCGAATTCGCTCTCGAACGCCGCCAATTCAGCGCCAAGGATGATGCTGCCGCCATCAAGAGACCGTTCGATGGCTGCCAACATGGCCGCCTTGTCACCAATGACGGAGGCTTTGAAATCTACGAAAGGGACTTTCATGCGTTGCCCACCATCATGCCGATCACGCGCTTTTCATACGTCTGTCGAACGCCTCGCGCGAGCGGATGTAATCCGCCTCGTCATACTCCATCGACGCGAGGACGAGGCATACCGCGTTTGACGAGAACTCCAGCAATTCGCGCCAGACACCGGGTCCGATGTAGAGTGCCGTGTTCGGCTCGTAGAGGCGATAGGTGTGCTCGCCCGAACGGGACGTCGCCCGCACCGAAAAGCTGCCGGAAATCGGGATCAACAACTGCTGAAGTTGCAGATGCGCATGGCCGCCGCGGTCGGTGCCCGATGGCACATCGTAAAGATAATAGACCCTGTGGATGTCGAAGGGCAGGCCGGTGCCGCGCTCGATGACGCAGAGCTTCCCGCGCTCATCGGGAACCACGTGCAGCTTGGTCAGAAAGTGGTCCTTGCCGACCATCAAGTCAGGTGCATCCGCGCTCATCGCCCACCAATCGCCCATCCGTCCAGCGTTTCACCCGACCGCGGGTTGGCTTCGGTCCGGAACGTGCAATGGCGCGGCAGCATTGCTGATTGCTTCGCTATCCCTGACGTGCACAGCCCCCGATGACGCGGACCGTTTCGCGCAGAGTGTCATCGTTGAGCCGCTCTAAACCGCAACGATCTGTTTGCCAAGCCAGCATTCGGGCAAGCTTCACGCGAAACCGGCTTCCCCTGTTGCCATGGGATGGTGCAAATCCCGCGCCCCCGCGATAAGGGTGCTCCGCGCGGCAACACAGGTGTGAAGGATGACGATGACCGGGATGACAATCCGTCAGGCTACGCCAAGTGTGTCGATCTCGGTCGAGGCTCTTTGCATTGCTGTCTTGCTCGCTCTTTACACGCTGATGTTCGGCCCGGCTGCGTTTGCACAATTGTCCAACTCGGCCTTCATGGACATCGACCCCCAGTCGATCATGGACTCGATCGACGGGCTGACATCGTCTCCCTATTACAACATGAACGCGCAGTATCACTCGCAGTTTTACGGCTGGACCTATTTCGCGTTGCATTTCCCGATTGTGATGGCGCTGAAGGCTTCGGGGCTTGCCACCGAAGTCACGCTCAATCTCACCGCGCGCGTGGTGCTGTTTGTGATCGGGGCCCTTCTTGTCCACCAGATGTTCCGGCTGGCGCGCCGGTTTTTCTCGCTGCCTTGGGCCGCTTTCGGCACCTTCGCTTTCATGGCCAATCCGGTTGCGAGCCATTTCTTCATCACGATCCATCCCGAATCGCTTGGCGTTCTGCTGCAAATCGTGGCCCTGCGCTTCTTCATCGCCGTCTATGACGCTCCGGGCCTCGATCGCCGCGCCTACATGCTGGCGGTCCTGTTCCTTTCGCTGTCGGCCTTGTGCAAGCAGGCGTTTGTGATCGCCAATGGGCTCATCTTCATCGGTTTCGCGTTGGCGCAATGGAAACGTCCCGGCGGGTCGGGCGTTGCATCGGCGGCGATGCTGCGTCAGCTCGCCGCTTTGACGGTCGGCATCGCCTTTCTGGTCCTGATGGTCATTCATCCCAATGTCGTGCTGGAATTTGACCGCTTCCTTCACGCGCAACTGGCCCTCATGAACGAGCACGCCGCGCCCCCTTTTTCAGATGTCGCGATGCGGTGGGCAGGCGTCCTGTCGTCCAACCCGATGGTTCTTTTCGCCCTGCTCGCCACGCTGGTGGTACCGTTCCTGCCAAGGCCGGATTTTCCCTTCAAGCTCAGCCTCGTGCTGACCGCGCTGGCGCTTTCGGTCTTCATCTATCAGGCGCGGCTGTTTGTGGTGGCGACCTATCTCTACCCGGCATTCGCCTTCGTGTTTTTCAACGTGTTCTACATTGTCACGTCCCGCGTCATGCCGGTTTTGAAGGCAGGTTTCGGCACGCCCGCGGCGCGGGGTGTCGCCGCGATGGCCATCGCACCAGCGCTGGTTGTCATCTGTTCAAATGCCGTCTTCTCGACCTATCGCGCCCACAGCATGTTGCTGCTGGACGGCCTGACCACGGCGCATCTGGCCTGGAATCACATGGCCGCCAAACCTGCCGGCACGAAGATCGCCTATTCGCCCAATGTCGCGGTGCTTGATCCGCTGAAGCAGAGCGGGTGCCATGCCTGGCAGGGCTGTGCAAACGCAGCCGCACTGTCGGATTTCGACCCTGATTATGTGGTGTTCAGCCCGGACTACGCGCATTTTGACGCCACTTCCTATCAGGCTTTCATCGCCGAAAAGGGCTACCGCCTTGAGACCGAGTTCAGGCTTGGAGAACGCCGCATACCGCCATGCGGGGGCGGCCCGGTCGTCAATCTCGTTGAAAGCACGTCCCGGGCGGTGGTTGACGCAGTGGCGTTTTACAGGGTGAACATCGGCAGTTGTCTTGCCGCTTACGGGCAGGCGGTGCTGGCGTGGCGTGATCAGACAACGATCAGCGGCTTGCGGATCCAAATTTATGCCAGACCATGACACTGTGCCGGGCATGGATCAGTCGATGATTGCCGCGTATGTGAAACGATCATCCATCTCTGCAAGCACGGCTGCAACGTCACCTGCATTTTCGATTCCGTCCAGCTTGTTGTCGCCGGTGACACGCAGGTAGGGATTTTCGGCAAGCGCCTCCAGAGGCTTGACGCCAAGAAAATCGAAGGCGTGGTTCAAGGTTCCAAGCCTGTCAGCGCAATAGTCTTCATAGCGCATGATCATGAACGGAATGCCAGTGCTGCTCAAATGTTGCTTCCATCGCTGCTGCCAGCCGGCAAAAAACATGATCTCGTCTCGCAGCATTTTAGTGTCGACAGAGACATTCATTGCCGCGCGTTGTTTTAATTCTTCGATACGTTTTGCGTCATTCCGCATATTATAGACGCCGCGCGCTGCTGCGATCGCCGATGAAAGTCCCGCAGCTTGCGGGTCGCGCACCAGAAAAATTGTCGGAATGCGACGGTTCTCGAATTCCGCCTCAAGCGCTTCGGCCTTACGCTCTTCAAAGTGATTGATAAGCAACTTGAACCCGACGCGCGTTGCGGCAGGGTCCGTCGCCACCAAATAAGCAAGATAATCTGAGATGGTAGCGGATGTCTTCTCGCGATACGCGAGGAACGAGTCGGCCTTGTCCGTGTATGTGTGCCGCGGACCCAGCCGGAACACTTCTTGATGGCATGCCAAACCCGGGTGCGCGTCAAGGTCTTCACAGATGGCGGTCGAGCCGGTGCGGCCACGAGTGAGCACACAAAACAAATTTGTTTGATTGTTTGGAATGTTGGACATCGCGCAGCTGAAGTAGCGCACGGACAGGTGGCTTGGCAAGCGAAGGTGCCGGTCCACCTGATGCATCAGCCAAGCAAGGCTGCATAATTCACCTTGCGTGCCATCTCAGACAGAACCTTTGAAACCGCTTCGGCGTTCTCGATGCCGTCGAGCGGGTGTTCGCCGGTGACGCGCTGGTAGGGATTCTCGGCCAGTTCCAGAAGCGGCGCGACGCCGAGGAACACGAAAACGCGGTTCATCGCGGCCAGCCGGTCGCTGACATAATCCTCATAGCGCAATGTCATGAACGGCAGCCCGCTCCTGGCCAGCTGGCTTTGCCAATGCTGCTGCCAATATTCAAAGAAGGCGATCTCGTCGCGGAGCACGTCGATGTCGAGAGAGACGCGGGCCGCCATCAATCGCCGGCTGTCGGTGTATGTCTCGTCACGCCGCATGTTGTAGACGCCGCGCGCCGCGGCGATCGCCGCCGACAAGCCGGCGGACAGAGGATCGCGCACAAGATAAATGGCAGGGATGCGCAGCCTGTAGAACGCTTCCTCCAGACCGTCCGCCTGACGCTCTTCAAAATGATTGATCAGCAGCTTGAAACCGACACGCCGTTTGCCGGGCTCCAGCACGCCTAAATGGGCCAGATACGCTTCAACCGTGCCGCCCGTTCGTTCACGGTAGGCGAGAAAACTCTCCGCCTTGTCCGTGTATGTGTGCAGCGGCCCAAGGCGGAACACCTCCTGATGGCATGTGACGTCAGGATGCATGTCCAGATCTTCGCAGACAGGTGTCGATCCTGTGCGCCCGCGCGTGAGAACGGCGAACAGGACGGGTTCGGTCCGGGGGGAAACGCCCATATGCCAGTAGCGCCGCCACATCGCCAAGCCGGTGCAGGACGCGGCGGCAAGGCCGGCCTGCGAATGTTGCGCACGACCGGACACAAAAAGGCGTCACCAGCCCGGGGGCTGGTCACACCCGACGGCAAGTCGCGCGCAGAACGCCGTCATGTGACAGTTTAGTGACGGAAAGGCGTGAAATCCAGCCGGTATCGGAACACGCTTTGTCGTCGATCGTAGAACGAGCCAGGAATGCCGGAGTCATGCAGCGGAGCGCGCACTGATCCCTTGATCACCGGCGCCGCGGCAACGTATGGTCTCCGGCCTGGACGTGAGGAAGCCGGGTTTGCGCCGTCTTGTTTCGCCAAGGATCGACGGTCAAATCGTCCTCGGCACAGGGGCGGTGTGTGTCAACTGCACAGAGTTTCAGATGAACATTGTTTTTGTATCCGGCCCCCCGCGTTCAGGCACCACACTCATTCAACGTATGTTGCAAAACGGGAAGCGCTATGTGCCGGAGTGCACATATCTGACCAAGCAAATTGCACTCTACCAAGAGTGGACCACGTTTGTTGATCCAACGCGATTTTTTGTGTTTCTGCGCGATGAAGACACTGCTTTGGCAACCTTTCGGGAAATCTCAAGGCTCATCCTTCAACCACTGGTTGACGATCTCGATCATGAGGAGCGGTTGATCCTCAAGGACCCGGGGTTGAGTGTTGTCTTGCCAAGCGTTCGCAAATTGTTTCCCGGCTCCAAAATCATATCGATTGTGCGCGAGCCATTCGATGTGATGGCCTCGATGAAAGAGGTCCAGGCGCGCTCGTCAAAAGCATGGGATTTGCAGGCGGTCATGGAGACGGTTTATCTGGCCTATTTCCAGATTGCCAAATTTGCCGATTTGGACGACCAGAATTCGCACGTCGTGCGTTATGAGGATATTGTCAATCGCGATCCCTTGGTTGTCAATGGATTGGAAAAATTTCTGGGATTTCCATTTTCATGGGACAGGAACGAAGCCTGGACATTGGATGAGAACGATCCGTTTTTTGTCCATACCTACAGCGAACCTGTAACCCCGACACGCGTTGGGCGTTTCGTCGACATTTTGACAGATGAAGAGATCAAGCGCATCCTGGATGTCTTTGCCGGTATCCGCCTGCGCTGGAATTATGCATGACGTGTGAGACCTTGCAGGGATGTCTGCATGAAGCGAGACCGAGGCTCGACTGCGTATATGGAGTATTCGGCGGCGCAGACCGGCCGCCGATACGGATATGCGGCTGCCGGGTGAGTGAGGCGCGATCAGGACGGCGAACGCCGGTCAGACCCGCCCGGCCTGCCGGGCGAACACCCACAGGTTGAGCACCACGAAATTCACCAGCGGCACGACGAACACGGTGAAGGCCGCAGGCAGGAGATGGCTCCAACCAAGCCGGTCGACAAACAGCGCCATCATCCCCCAGGCGACGGCCATGCCCGCGCCATGGGTGATCAGGAATTTGGCGAGTTCCGGCGCGACGGCCCCGGTGGAGCGGAAGGAAAAGCGCCGGTTGAACACGAAATTGGTGGGGATCGCCGCGCAATAGCCGATCAACGCCGCCAGTTTCGGCTCGACGGCCCCATACCGCACGCAAAGATGCGTCACGATGAAATAGATGAGCCCGCTCAGCACCCCGACAAGCGCGAAACGCAGAAACTTCAGCCCGGTTTCCAGCACGTCCCCGCGGATATGGCGCTGACCCCAGGAGAAGATCCGGTTCATTTTCGTGATGTCACGAAATACTGCGCCCCCAGATGCAACGGCGTGAACAGAACGTCGGCCTTGCGCATCAAGCGGTTGAACGGAGGGATGTTGAGGATGTAGCGCGTGCGGATGTCCTTGAAGCCCGCATCCTTGAACAATTGCTCGGTTGTCTCGCTGCGCATCAAGACAGCGTCCGCGTCGAACGGGCAATTGTTGACGGCACGCATCGTGAGCGGGTTGCGCGGATTGTGCTCGAAAACGAGTGCTGTGCCGCCCGGTTTCAGCACGCGCATCATCTCGCGGGCAAAGCCGCCCCAATTGGCGGGCGGCACATGGTGCATCACGCAGATGGTGAAGGCGGCATCAAACGAGGCGTCGTCAAAGGGCAGCTTCTCCCCGCCATAGACCTCGTAGCGCACGTCGGCATTGCGGCGCCGCGCCGTGTCGATGCAGGCACCGGAAACGTCGACGCCGGTCAGCGACCTGAACTGCGGCGCAAGCAGCGGATGGTAATTCCCGACGCCGCAGCCGACATCCAGCACGTCAAGCGTCGCGGCACCGCCCGGCATGGCCGCCGCGGCGTCCAGCAGGTAATCCGCCTTCACGCGGGTGAAGAAATCGGTCTTCAGGCCGGTGAATGCCACCGCCTTGTCGACCGCGTCGGAGTAATTATCCTTGTACTGGTCGAAGGTTTCGGCGGTGCGGGCCTGTTGCGGGTCCATTGTCGTCATCCAGGAGCGAAAGGAACGGGGTTGTCTCGGCTGAACGGGCGTCCGGCGCGGCCGGTCATCCGCGATCTGCCGCCTCATAGGCTTGCGACAGATGGCGCAACACCTGCCTCACGCCGGTTTCAAGGTCTGTCGGCCGCCAGTGTTCCGGCAAGGCCGACGAGCGATAAGTGATGTGCCCGGCATTGGACGGGACGGGATCCAGTTTCAAATAGAGCGGCCGCCCGACGAGGCGGCGGATCATCGCCACGACCTCTCCAAGCGTCGCGGGTCTGCCGCTCGCCAGCAGGAAAGTCAAGGTTTTCTGCCCGGGGCGCAAAGCCTGGCCCGCGATGAAGTGGCCGATGTCAGCAGCCAGCACGTAATCGCGCACCGTGTCGAGGCTGCCGAAAATGCGCGACTGCGTCCCTGTTTTGGCATTCATGGCGAGTGTCGTGACAAGTCCGGACCGGCCTTTCGGGCCGGCATGGCCATAGACCGAGCTCGGCCGGTAAACCGCCACTGGTAATCCATCGCAGATGCGCCGCGCGATCTGCTCCTGCTCAAGCTTCAGCGCGCCATAAGGGCGCAGCGGTCGCGGCAGGGTCTGGGCGTCAACGAAACGCTGGCCTTCAAAAAGGCCACCTGCCGAACTGACGACATGAAAGCTGGTCGAAGCCGTGCGGCGCTGTTGTGCGATGTCCCGCACCCACTCGCAGATGCCGGTGAACGCCTCCCGCTCCGCCGCAGCCTCAGCCTCGCCGGAGTTAAACCCGGTGCGGCCCGCAGCCCAGATCACGGCCAGCGGATGGCCCCCGGCCAAGGCGAGATGGGTCGCGGCGGCACGGGCCAGCGAAAGCGCGCGTTGCCTGGCATCGGCCCACGGCACAGCAATGTCTGCCAGGATCGCAAGCCCATCGAGGCGCAGCGCATCGCGGATGGCGCCGCCGACGAGCCCGGACCCGAACAGGGCAACCACCGGGCCGGCACCGGCAGAAGCTCCGGTTCGGGCTGGCCCCATCACGATCAATGTGCTGATCCACCGAAATGCGTGATCAGCACCTTGTCCGCCGAACGGTCGACGGTGAAAAAAATGGGCTTGCCGTTTGCAGCCAGCACCAGCGTGGAAAGATATTCAAGCACGACGGCGAGCATCAATGTGATGAACCCGCCAAAGAACAGGATCAGCACCATGATCGACGCCCAGCCCGACGGCGCATAGGTGTCGGGCGCGAGTGTTTTGGCGCCGATGATCCAGAGGAAGCCGACAAGGCTCATCAGCACCACCAGCAGGCCGACCGCGCCGAACATGCGGACGATCTTCACCTGGCTGGAGATGAGCAGGCGGCGCGCATGGGTGAGCAACTTGCGGAACGTGTAGCCGCTCTTGCCGCTTTCGATGAAGCGCTCGTCCTTGAGCGTCAGCGGCAGCACCGAAACGCGCTTGGTGTACCAGGACAGCGCGATGTCGAAATAGGTTTCGTGCCCGCACACGCTGGATGCAGCGCGCGCCAGCGGCCCGCGGATCAGCCGGAAGCTGTTGAAATCGCGGATATGCTTGTTGCCGGTCAGCACCGACATCAAGCCCTTGAACGTGCGCGACGTCCAGTCCCGCGATTTCGCCTCGTGCACGGCATGATCGGGCTTGGCATAGACAATGTCGGCCTGCTGCCGGACCGCATGGCGCAGCAGTGCCTCGATCGAGGCCGGCGGATGCTGCATGTCCTCGTCGATCGTCACGACCCAGTCGCCGGAACTGTGCAGGACGCCGGCGATGGTCGCCGGGTGCTGGCCGAAATTGCGCATCATGTGCAGCGGCACGATCCAGGGATGCTCGGCGGCAAGCGCGTCGATCAGCGCAGGCGAGCCATCGACCGCGCTGTCGTCGACAAAAATCGCTTCGGCCAAAACCAGTGGCGCGCCGCTGTCGCGCCAGCGCTCGCGCACCAGACGGATCTCCTCGACAAGCCGCCGGAGATAGTTCTCACCGCAATAGACCGGGATGATGACGGAAACGGAGGTGGCGGGCTCGGACAATGTCGGCTCCACAAGATGGACATGGGCCGCTGCCGCGCCCTGTTGCGCCGCCTAACACTGAGTTTTGCGCCTTGGCAATCTCGCTTTTCTGGCAATGGCGGTGATTGACCCTGGTCGCGGCCGTCCGACTTGATCGGCGGGGCAGTTGATCGCTCAAATGCCAGCGCACCTCTTTCAGGAATCTTAGTCGTTCCATGGCATTGTTGCCCAGGGACATTGCAAGGGCGGGCGGATGGCACTGCAAGATTTGGCAGATGGACGGCGCAAGACCGCGGCGCCCGATGTGTCTGCGTCAGACAGATCGGCGGCGTTGCCGTTGATCGTCGATCTGGACGGAACGCTCGCACTGGGCGACAGCCTGCATGATGCGCTGGCTGTTTTGGCGACCCGCAGGAAACGCGACATCATCGCTGCCCTTGCTTCGCTGGCGCTGGGCGGCCGCGTCGCGTTCAAGCAGCATCTGGCCGACCTGTGGGCCTATCCGACAGACACGCTGCCCCTGCGCCCGGAATTCGTCGCCTGGCTGGAAGAGGAATTCGCGGCGGGCCGGGAAATCCACCTGGTCACGGCCTCGCCGCAGGCCGTCGCCGACGCGATCGCGCTCCGCCTGCACCCCATCTTCGCTTCCGCGACGGGAACGACCGGCGCCGTGAATCTCAAGGGGCGTGCCAAGGCGGAACACCTCAAGGCGCGGTTCCCGGACGGGTTCGTCTATGCCGGCAATGATTCGAGCGACCTGCATATCTGGGAGGCTGCAAGCGGCGTGGTGACGGTTGCCACCGCAGCGGATGTCCGGGCATCGGCCCATGCGCTTGGCAAGCCGGTCGAACGCGATTTTCCAGCGAAGGCAATCGCTTGGAAAAGCTGGCTCAAACTGGTGCGGCTGCATCAATGGTCAAAGAACGGGCTGATGCTGGTGCCGCTGGTGCTCGCCCATCAATACACGAACACCGAGGCGGTGCTCGCTGTCGTGCTTGGCATGCTGTGCATGGGGCTGGTCGCCTCAGCCACCTACATCGTCAACGATCTGGGTGATCTCGAATCCGACCGGCGTCACAGCACCAAGTGCCGGCGCCCCATCGCCTCCGGCGCCATCCCGGCAAAACCGGCCGTGCTGTGCGCGGCGGCGCTCGGGCTGACAGGGCTTGCCGGAGCGCTCGTCCTGTCGCCGCTCTTTGCCGCGCTGGTTCTGGTCTATGTCGCCTTCACGGTGTCCTATTCGCTCAAGCTGAAAACCTACGCGCTGATCGACGTCTTCGTGCTCGGCATGCTGTATATGGTGCGCGTCTATATGGGCACGGTCCTCACAGGCGCGGCGGCGTCGCCATGGCTTCTGGTGTTCTCTCTGTTTTTCTTCCTGTCCCTGTCGCTTGCCAAGCGGCACGTCGAAATTGTCAAGGCTGGCGAGCGCGGCCATGTCGGGATCATCCATGGACGCGGATACGACGTGCGCGACGCGCCGCTGACGCTGGCGCTCGGCGTGTCGTCGTCATTGGCCGCCGTGCTCCTGATCCAGCTCTACGTTGTCAATGACGCCTTCCCGGTCGGCCTTTACAACCAGCCAGGGTGGCTCTGGGTGATTGGTCCGGTCGTGTTCCTCTGGGCGTCGCGCGTCTGGCTGAAAAGCCATCGTGGCGAACTCCATGATGATCCGGTGGTGTTTGCCATCAAGGACCCACCGTCATGGGTGCTCGGCCTCACAATCCTGGCGACGTTCATTCTGGCGGTCAACTGACATGCAATCGCGGACCGGCCCCGCCGCCTTTCGGCCAAGGCGCTTCATGGCATGGGGTGGCCTCAAGCGGGACCACTACCCGATGGCGACCCTGCGCTTTGCCGACGAGGCGCGCGGCCTGCTGGCCTCACGGCCTCTTGCCAATGTGCTTGCCGTCGGGCTTGGCCGCTCATACGGGACAAGCAACACGCTGTCCGGCGGCGCATTGCTTGACATGACCAAGCTCGACCGCATCCTGTCCTTTGACCACGCGGCCGGCATCCTGCGGGCGGAAGCGGGGCTGTCCCTCAACGACGCCCTCGCCGTCATCGTGCCTTGCGGTTGGTTCCTTCCGACCACCCCGGGCACACGCTTCGTGACGCTGGGCGGCGCGGTCGCCAATGATGTGCACGGCAAGAACCACCATTCCGCGGGCACGCTCGGTTGCCACGTGCGCGCCTTGGGCCTGCTGCGCTCCGGCGGCGAGATGCTCGAACTCAGGCCCGGCGACCCGCTGTTTGCGGCAACCATCGGCGGCCTCGGGCTGACAGGTCTGATCCTCTGGGTCGAGGTCGCGCTGAGCGCGATCAATGGCACAAACGTCAGCGGCGAGAGAACCGCTTTCCATGCGCTGGATGAATTCATGGCGCTTGCGGCCGAAGCGGAAAAGACGTTCGAGCATACGGTTGCCTGGATCGATTGCGCCAGCACGGGGAGAGCCTTCGGACGCGGCATTTTCGAAGCCGCCAACTGGGCACAAGGACCGCTTGGTGAGGTGCATGCTCCGGCTCCGGCGCTCAGCGTTCCGGTCAATGCACCGTCGATGACCATCTCGCACCCGACAGTGCGGACCTTCAACGCGCTGCATTTCCGCGTGAAAAAGGCCAAGTCCGGCCCGTTCCGGCAACATTACTCCGGCTTCTTTTATCCGCTTGACGCCATCGGGAAATGGAACCGCCTCTATGGCGCGCGCGGGTTCCATCAGTACCAATGCGTGATTCCTGAACGCGAAGGCGTCGCTCCCGTGCGCGACATGCTGGACGCGATCACGCGCACCGGCAACGCGTCCTTTCTCGCCGTGCTGAAGCGGTTCGGCGCGCGCCGGTCGCCCGGTCTCTTGTCATTCCCGATGGAAGGGCTGACTCTGGCGCTCGATTTCCCGAATCGGGGTGCGCTGACGTTGGAACTGCTCGGCCGTCTTGATGACATCGTGCGCGCGGCGGGCGGCCGCCTCTACGCCGCAAAGGATGCGCGCATGAGCCGTGCGATGTTTGAATCGGGCTACCCGGATGCGGATGCGTTCGCACGCTTCGTCGATCCCGCCTTTTCGTCGGACTTCTGGCAGGCGGTTTCGCGGTGATGGCACGACGCGGAACCCGCGGCACGAACGCGGCGAGAATCATCGTGCTGGGCGCCACATCCGCCATCGCGATCCAGATGTGCCGTGTGCTGGCGCGCGACGGCGCGGAACTCATGCTTGTCGGCCGCGCGGCACTCCGGCTCGAAGCCATCGCGGCCGACTTGATGGCGCGTGGCGCGCGCGCCTGCCATGTCAGCGTGCAGGACCTGTCACTGGCCGCGGATGCGCAGCGCCTGACAGCCGGGTGGGTCGCAAACCTCGGCGGGAAAGTCGACGCGGTCTATCTGTTTTTCGGCATCCTCGGTGATCAAGAAGCGGCAAGATCCGACCTCGCCGAACTTGAAGCCATTTTGGTGACCAATTTCACGGCGGCCGCCCACTGGTGCCAAGCGGCGGCGACAATCCTCGAGAAACAGAAGTCCGGCGGCCTGATTGCAATCACATCGGTTGCAGGCGATCGTGGCCGCCAATCCAACTACGCCTACGGTGCCGCGAAGGCGGGGTTGTCGGTGTTTGTCGAGGGCATCGCGCATCGGCTCGCACCGAGCGGCGCGCGCGCCGTCGCCGTCAAACTTGGCATGGTCGAGACACCGATGACCGAAGGCCGCAACGGCGCATCGGTGCTTCGCGTTTCGCCTGAAAGCATCGCGACGCCGCTGGCCCGACTGGCGCGCGGCAAGTCCAAACCCATCATCTACCTGCCATGGTTTTGGCGGCCGGCGATGCTTGCGGTCCGTGCCCTTCCCGTATCCCTGTTCCACAGGTCACGGCTTTGAGCCGAAGGTCGGGAGGCTGCGCCTTTCCGTCATCCATCGGCACGTGAAACCAATCGCCGGTTTGCCCTTGGCGCGCGCACCTGATAACCGGACCACTGACGCACATGTTCAATGGCCAATACCCATGCACGACCTTCAAAACCACGGAACTGCCATCATCAATCCCGCGCCGTGTGGTGTCGAAGCCACCATCATCGTGCTCGGCGCGCCGCGCAGCGGCACATCCATGGTCTCGAAGGCGCTCAACACCATGGGCATTCCGATGGGCATGTTCATGGATGATGCCGTGTTCGAGGACCGTCAGATTGCAGGCATTGTCACGGAACTCGACGACATCGCGAAGCGTTTGAAGGCTCTCGGGACGCCACAACCGCCAGCGGGAAAACGGTTTTCAGAACGGATGTTGGCGATGATGGGGCACGAAATCGCCAAACCGGCCGAACAGATCCAGCGCAGCATCGCCATCGTGCGCGCATTGGTCAAGGACATGCGCACCGCGACAAAGCCGCAGAACGATGACGACCGTGCCGCCTTGGCCGAACGCGGCGAGGTCGTGTTGAAAAAGTTGAACCAGTTCGTTTCGCGCAGCAATGAAAGCAACCGGAAATGGGGCTTCAAGCGGCCCAGCGCCTACGAGACATTCACGCCCGACCTGACCCCGTTTCGCAATCCGCGCCTGATCGTGCCGTTCCGTGATCCGGTGGCCATCGCGATGCGCAACGTGATCTCGATGGAGTTCAAGTTGATGCCGGCGCTTGGCCTTGCCATCGAGCAGACGCGCCGTCTTGCCGCCTTCGTGCAATCGACAAAGGTTCCCGTCCTTCTTGTGAGCTATGAGAAAGCTCTGCTCGACCCCGCACACTTCGTAACGGCAACTGCAGAGTTTTGCGGTGTTGAACTCAATGAAGTCATTCGGCGCACTGTGTCCGCCACCATTGCCAATGGTGACGAAACCTATTTGCAACAATCCCGGCTGAACAAGACATAAGTCCGATCTCAAGTCGTGGTTGCGTTTGCTTGTTCCTGAATGCAGATAGGCGGCAAACTCCACCAATGACGAGGCTCTGTGTGCCTGGAAGCGGAAATTGCAATGTCCGCGGCTTCGATGAAGCCGCTTATTTGGCAGCAAACCCGGATGTCCGTGACGCCGTTTCTCGCGGAGCCTTCAGGTCAGGTCTCGACCACTTTGAGAAGCACGGTCAATTTGAACTGAGAGCCGGGGCTCCCGCCTGCGAAAATCCGCTGCTCTACTTCGTGCACGTTCCGAAAACAGCCGGTTCCAGCGTCAACGCCGTCTTGAAGAAAGCGCTTCCAAACGGGCGCGACCATTGCGAGGCGTTGGTCAAGGATCCGGAGAAGTTCAAACTCGCTTTGTCCACTCTGCCGTGGCTTTCGGGCCATGTGGATTTCGACCTTGCTGTCAATTTGATCGACAGCCTGACCGAAAGGCGGGTGCGAGTGTTTGCCTGCATGCGCAATCCCCTCAAGCAGATCATGTCGCATTACAACTGGCTGATCGAGATCCATGCGAAAGGTCCGGACTTTTACAACGCTCATCCGCCGGTCATGCACGCCATCTCGGCAAAGATCCGTTCAAGTCCGCTGACCACGGATGCTGTGATCGAGAACCTGCAACACTACCCTGGTCTGTTCAGCAATCACCAGTGCCGTGTCTTGTTCGGCTACGCCAAAAATTTCGACCTGATCGAGCGATATGAATTCATCGGTCGAGAGGACACCATGGAACGTCTGCTGGCGATGATGACAGGAACGAAGAACTCACGTTTGCCTAGGACAAATGTCAGTCGTTATCATTTTGACCCTACAATATTTTTTAACTCCAGAATGATGAGCTTTCTGGAAAAATATAATTCAGAAGACGAGAAATTTTACAAAGGTCTGCCGCGCCGTTTTGGCCGTCTGCTGTGATGCCCGATCACGAGTATTGCCCTCCGCCATTCACCAGACCAGCTGTCGTGCCGGGAAAATAGTTCGGATCGCCACCGGAATTGGTCAGGATCACGCTGTTGAGGCTGCACGCATAACGCCGACCTGTCACCGCGCCGGAAAAGCTGTTCGAGCCGGTGGAGACCACGCTGCCGGCGACCGCTTCGACAAATGACCCGCCGAGCACCGGGCCGCCGACAAAGGTCCAGGGCGCTGCCTGCAAGCTGGCATAGCCCTGCCCCAGCACCAAGACATGCGAGCCGGCGCAGCCACCGGAGACGGTCACGCCATGGTTGACCAGCAGAGATCCGGTATTCAGGGCCGCCATGTGGTAGGCACCGCCCGTTCCGAATTCGATTGGCCCGAAGGTGAGGATCGTCCCGCCTTGATGGGCATAGAGCGAGGCGAAGCCGGTTCCTGTCAGCTTGATGCCACCGATGAACAGGCGCGCGCCGACGCCCGCCACATTGATGCCGATCGCGCTTCCCGATGACAGTGTGACATTGGACGGCACGGCGGTGTCGCCAAGAATGATGATCCGGCCCGCCCCCACCTGCGCGCCCGGAATGGAGAGCGCTTCCGCATAGGTGCCATTGGCGACCTTGATCGTCACGTCATGCGTGGCGGTGTCCAAAGTGGAATAGACGGTCGTCAGGGCTTTCTGGATCGTGCGGAACGCGCCCGCTGCACTGTCGGTCAGTCCGAGGTTGGCGTCGTTGCCGTCTGTCCGCACGAAATATGTGCGCGGCCCGGTCAGCAACCGGCGCTGTGGCGTAAGCGGCAGTTCGACGACACCGGACGCGGGATCGATGGTCAGCGCCTGTTTCCAGTCCGCGCCATTGGCGGATACCTTGAACGACAATGTGTCGTTGCCTGCAAGGCCGATCTCGGCACGGCCCGACCATGCGGATTGGAGGACGAGCGCCGTCGTCCGCGCGGGTGCGGCCTTGTTCAGTGTCAGGCGCATGTCGCCACTGCCGGGCGTCACATCGTCATGGCTGAACAAGGCGGAATTGGCTTTCACGGCCACACGGTTTGCCGCGTCCAGCGTGGTGTTGACCGCGAGACGCGATGTGAGGACGTCGCTTCCCGGCCCGGTCGCGTCCGCCACCCAGCCGCTGCCGACATGGACATGACGGCGGTTCTCGGCCGCAACCCACGCCGTGAAACCGGCGCGCGGGGTGATGAACATCCAGGCCCCGTCGAGGAATGCAGCCACCTTTCCCGTTTGCCCGGCAAAAGCGCCGGTCGGGTTGGCGGCGACAATGTAGCGATCGCCTTCGGCGGGCTGGGCGGGCGGCGCGGCGATGAACGAGGTGACAGCCAGTTGCGCAACCGCGTCAAGAATGCGCAGTGCCTCATTGTGGGTGACATGCTTTTGCGCCTGCGCCGGGGCAATCACCGGAAGCCCGAGGATCGGCGTCTCAAATTCGTTCTGGCTCATCGGTCCATGGCTCCCTTGCGTTTTGACGTTCACGCAAGGGTGGATTGTCCGCGCAATGCGGGAACAGACAGGCCGGGCAATCCCCGGGCAGGGCCGTCACAGGCGCTTGAGCAGACACCCCGCCCACAGGCTGACCTGGCCGCGCTTCGTCTGGCGGTGCGCGCCGGAACGCCACAGCGCCTGCAGCCGTGCGGGCAGTCCCGCCGTGCGTGCTCCGGCGAAAAGGCCGAAAACGCGGCGCGAGTCCGGCGTCATCAGATCCTGATTGGCAGCAATCAAGACTGCGTTGATCGTGTTCCAGCCGTGAAAGCGGCCGTTCAACGCCCACCACATGCGTCGGACGGAACTGCGCCAACCGGTGTTCTTGCCAATCAGATTGCCGTCATGCTGCCGATAGAGCAGGCAAGGCTCCGGGTCATAGATGACACGGCCCCCCGCCCCGCTGATGATCTGATAGGTGAACCAGTCATGCGCGACGAAGCCGCCTTTGGCCGCAGCCTGCCGCAACAAGAGGAAGCCTGTCCGATTGATCAGCATCGTGTTGCCGCCGGCAATGCTCTGGACGATGGCATTGGCAAAACAGGGCGGCTTTGCAAAAAGCGGGGACATCCTGTCCCGCCTGCCATCCGGTTCGAGGATGAATGTGCGCCCGCAATACAGTGAGGGCGTTCCCACCGGCACCGGCGCCAACGCCGCAAGCGCCCGCTCAAGCTTGTCGGGCAGCCAGATGTCATCCTGGTCGCAATAGGCGTAGAAGTCATGATCCGCACCGGCTTGCAAAATCAGATGCCGGAAATTCTCCTGAAATGCTCCCAGGCTCGGCCCCTTGAGCGCGACATGTGTCCAGCCAACGCGTGCGCAATGGGCCGCGACACACTCGGGCGTGCCGTCAGTCGAACCGTCATCCGAGCAGTAGAGCGTCAACGCCGCACCCTGCGGCACCATGATCGAGGATAGTTGCTCTTCGATGAACGCCCGGCCGTTGTAGGTGGCAAGCAATATGGCGATGCGTGTCAATTCATGGCTTCCGGGGCGAATTGGTCATGTCCGGTTGTCCCGGATGGCTGAACCGGCGTGACCTCAGGGCAATTCCTCCATTGCCATGACCGTCCGACGGGACTATCGCAATCGCGTTTAGCCGAACGGCATCGCCTGCGCCATGCCCGGACCGGAATCCAAGTTTCCGCATGCTCAAATTTGTCGCGATCATAAACCGTTTCATGGATTCGCTGCCGCGCAATTCGCGGCAGATCGCGCTTTTGGCCTTCGACATGGCCGCTGGAGCATTTGCGACGTGGCTTGCCTATTCGGTGCGGCTGGAAACCTTTCACGTGCCCGACCGCGAGCAATTGCTGCTCTATGTGGCGTCGATGCTGGTGTTCATCCCGCCATTCGTCCGTTTCGGGCTCTACCGGTCCCTGTTGCGCTTCAACAACTATCACGCCGCCGAATCCACATTGCTTGCACTGCTGGTGCATGGGTGCCTGTTCTTCCTGGTCTTCAGTTTCCTGCATGAGTTGGGGCCGCGCTTCCCACGCAGCGTCGCACTGCTGCAGCCGATCTATTTCGGCATTCTGGTGCTCGCCTCGCGCTTTGCCCTGCGCACCATCGTGCGCAAACTGGTCAAGCTTGATGCCGACCACAAACGGATCGTGGTTTGGGGCGCAAACAGCCTCGGAGGCCATATCGCCGCCACGCTGACCGGCTCGACCACCCACCGTGTGATCGCTTTCATCGACGAGAACCAGGAACATTGGGGCGGAATTCTTGGCAAGCACCGCATTTACGGCCCGGAATGGCTGGCGCGCACCGGGCCAAAGAGCGACATCCACGAAGTTCTGATCGCCATGCCGCATCTGACACGCTCGGATGCCGCGCGGCTGCGCACCCGCATCGAGGCCATGGGGTTCAAGGTCAACTGGATCCCGGCGATCGAGGATTTGCTGTCAGGCAAGTTCCGCATCGCAGCGAGCGGCGAGTTCGATCCGGTCAAGCTTCTCAACCGGCCGGTCATCGCGCCGGATGAAGCGCTGATGCGCAATTGTGTCGCCGGCCGCGTGGTGCTGGTGACAGGTGCGGGCGGCAGCATCGGTTCAGAGCTGTGCCGACAGGCCTTGGCGTTCGGCGCGCGCCACCTCATCATGGTCGACCAGAGCGAACGCCTGCTGTTCCAGATGACGCAGGAATTGCAGCCGCGCGCCATTGCCGGAAAGGCGGCGCTGTCGCCGCGGCTCGGCAATGTGCGCATCCTGTCCGCCATGCAGCAGATCATGGCGGAGTTCCGGCCTGACATCGTGTTCCACGCCGCCGCCTACAAGCATGTGCCCATTGTCGAAGCGAACCCTGCTGAAGGCATGGCGACCAATCTGTTCGGCACGCTCAACATCGCGCAGGCAGCTCTTGAGGCAGGCGTCGGCCGCTTCGTCTTCGTCTCGACAGACAAGGCGGTGCGCCCCTCCAGCATGATGGGTGCATCAAAGCGGCTCGCCGAACTCGGCATTCAGGCCCTTGGCAACGAGGCCGTCATCCGCCTGCCCGGCATGGAGCAGCCGGTCGCGCGTGGCACGGTGTTCTGTGCGGTCCGCTTCGGCAATGTGCTGGATTCAAGCGGCTCCGTCGTGCCGATCTTCCGCCAGCAAATTCTCGCCGGCGGACCGCTGACCGTGCGCCATGCGGATGCGACACGCTATTTCATGGCCATCCCGGAAGCCGCCCAGCTTGTCATCCAGGCGGCGGCAATGGCGGAAGGAGGCGAGATCTTCGTTCTCGACATGGGCAAGCCTGTCCGCATCATCGATCTGGCGCGGCGGATGATTGCGGCGGCAGGCCTCAGCGAGGCGACCGACGCCAATCCGGACGGGGACATCGCCATCCAGATCACCGGGCTGAAGGCAGGCGAGAAGCTGCATGAGGAACTGGTGATCGGAACAGAACTTCGCCCGACCATGCACCCGAAGATCACCTCGGCGCATGAAAAGAGCGTGCCGCTTGCCGACTATCTGACGCTGATCGAGCCGCTGCGCGCCATGCATCCGCGCCAGCCGCTGCCGGGCGACATCGCCAGCGTGATCGACTACGCCCCGTCGAACCACTCGATTGACCGGCAGGCGGCCGAATAGCCCGGGATTACTGCCGTGCTGTTGGAAACCGCGCCAGCTTCAGCGTTGCGAGCGCGATGCGCAGATCGAGCGCCAGCGATTGCAGCGCGACATAATGCTGGTCGATCAGGGCGAGCCGCTCCGGGTCGCGCATGTCGATGCCCTGCACCTGCGCCAATCCGGTCAAGCCGGGCGTGACGCTGAACACGCCTTGGGTGCGCCGCGCCATGTTCAATTCCGCCTGGACCGGCAGCCCGGGGCGCGGGCCGATCAGGCTCAATTCCCCGCGAAGCATGTTGACCACTTGTGGCAGTTCATCGAGCTTGGTGGCTCTCAGAAACCGCCCGACGGGCGTGACAACGGATTGGCCCGCCTGATGCGTTGCCATGTCGGGCGTTCCGTCCCGCATCGAGCGCAGCTTATAGAGCGTGAAGGGAACTTCGTCTCGCCCCATGCGGACTTGCGCAAAGAACCCGGGGCCGGGGGAAGTCGCCTTGACGGCAAGCCAAAGCAGCACAATCAGCCAACCGGCAAGGATGAGAACGCCGAGCGCGAAGGCCAGGTCGAGCAGGCGTTTGGTCATGGCGTAGAGCGGCCCCGGCCCCTGCCCCAACCCCTGCCGTTCCGCGATGGCGCGACCGTGAGCCCTTGTGTCGTCCGCCAGCGCCTGCTTGAGCACGGTTTCCGGTCGGGCCTGCGCCCGCCAAGCCCGTGCGAGCCGCTGGCGAAACGGAGAAGCCGATCCGTCAAGCGCCCAAGGCGCATGCCAAAGCAGGGTTTCATGCCTCGTTTTGGCTGCCGCGGCCATACGCTCCATGTCCGGGGCAGCCAGCGGAATGCCATGGGGCAATGCAACCAGATGAACGGTCCTTGGCTTGCCGTCGCCGCCGGCCACGGCGGGGTGATCGGCAAACCGCACTGTCAGTTCGGCCTGTCCGGCCTCCACAACTTCATGATCAAGCCGCGCCAGCGCCGCCTCGAACCACGCGCGCTCCCCCTTTGCCAAACCTGCCAAATGGACCCGCACGCTTCAGCCGCCGTCACGCACGTCACGCATTGCCGCATCACGCA
>JALOTE010000106.1 GCA_025458045.1 Rhizobiaceae bacterium | reverse complement strand
CGCCAAAGCTTAAGATCGACTGTGCACAATCCCATGGCGTTTCCCTTCGTGCTTCCCCGGATCAAGTCCGGGGCAGGCTTAGGCTATTTGCCTTCATGGTGAGGGTCCGTCTTCCGACGGGCGAGACCCGTGGCTCGCCCTGGCGAAGCGACCCTCGAACAACGAGGCAAAAGCACTTCAGCAGGAAGGGGCTCCATCTCCGTCAAAATTGCGCCAGCAGCCTGTCCACCGCCGCCGCCAGATGCGCATCCAGGGCGGGCAACGCATCAGCCCAAGAGCCGTAATGCTGCAACTCCTCGGCACCGTCCGAGATGCCGCGCAGCGCGATCAGCGGCACGTCGAAATGCATGGCGGCGCGCAGATGCGCGAAGGTCTCCATGTCCACCATGTCCTCGGCGATCGCGTCATAGGCGGCCCCGCTGACCACATTGCCGCCGGTGGACAAGGTCGCCGGTTTCACACCGTCAATGCGATGGGCGAGATCTATCCGTGCGGGCAGATCGAGAAAAGGTGTCCGGCCTTTCACAAAACCGAGCGGAGACGCGTCCATGTCGCGATAGGCAACCGCCGTCGCCTGGTAGACCTCGCCTTGTTCAAGTCTGCGCGAACCGGCGGAGCCGAGCGAGACGATCAACCCCGGCAGGCGGCCAGTCATACGGGCTTCGGCCAGCGCTGCAGCAAGCATGACGCCGCCTTCGACCGGGCCGACGCCGGTGATGAATGGCCGGAAACGCTGGCGCAGATGCGCGCCATATTCCGCCTCGGTTGCCATCACGAACAGGACCGGCAGACCGGCACGACTCGACGCCGTCTGCATCAGAAGCCCCGGCCTGCGGCATGCATCCGCTTGTCGAGATGGAACAGGCCCCACGCGAATGCGAGCAGCGACGCGCCGCCGACCAGCAGCGCAAACGGGCTGTCACCGAAATGCTCGAAGAACTGGGTATAGGCATTGATCGCAAGAAACGTGATCGACGCGTTGACGGCAAATCGGTTGTGCCTGAGCGCGACAATGGTGGCGATCGAGACCGAAGCCCAGCCGATGATGAAGACCCAGTCGGGGATGAAGAGGGCCGTCTGCCGCCAGGCTTCCATTTCCTCCCAAGACGAATCGCGCCCGCTCCAGACCTCGGCGAAATGGTCGCCGACATGGTCGCCCCAGAGCGAGCCGACCCAGAAGCCGAAATTCATGACCAGCCAGGAGACACGGCCCGCGATCACCGAAAGGCCGGAGTGGACTGCCTGAAGGCGCGGTGCTGCGGCAAACAAGGCGAGCGACAGCGCCCCGAACAGCAGCACCGTCACCAGCGCCTCGGAGATGAAGATCGCGTAGGATGCATGCCAATAGGCCGTGCCAGATCCGATCATGGCCGCAAGGCCAAGCGGCACGAACGCGACGAGAAATCGGGAGCGAAAAAACAAGGCCGAAGCAAGCGTGATGAGCGTGCCGACGCCATTGACCAGCACCGCCGGCCAGATTTCGCCGAACTTGAGGCCGAACCAGCCCGCAAGCCCCATTGTTCCGGCGATCGCCATGCCGGTGCCGAGGATCGCCAGATCATCCTTGCCGCGCACTTGCACGAAGGCGGCAAAACCAAGCGCGCCAAGAGCCAGCAGCAAGCCCAGCGTGGCTGACGGGTCGAGCATGATGACGCCGGCCGCAAGGCCGAGCGCGCCCAGAATGGCAAACACCTGCACCAACTGGCCAACCGCGCGCGACGGCAGGGCCATGGCGCGCAGGCGCTCTGCTTCGGCATCGCTCAGCCGGCCATCCTTCACAAGCGCGTCGAGATCCAGTGTGACAGTCGGCATGCTCCCCTCCATCATGGATGGCCGGGCATGTGATAGCGCGATTCAGAGCGGATTTCGACCGCCCGATAAGGGGGTGCCACGGGGCTGATGTCAGCCCGCGTTCATCGCCGCCAGCGTGATGTTGAGGAGCAGGGCAAAGCTGATCCAAGCCAGATAAGGCACGAACAGCAGGGCCGAAACCGTGTCGCCGTTGCGCCTTGCCGTGAGCGCGAATGCCAGCGAGGTCATCAGCATGCCTGCGGCAACGAAGGCCGCGACCCACATCAGATGCAGGCCGAAGAAAACCGGAGACCAGAGGAAGTTGAACCCAAGCTGTGCAAACCACAAGGTCGTTTGCAGGCCCGCCTTGTCGGCGCGCACGGTGCGCCACCCGGCGACAGCGATCATGATGTAGAGGATGGTCCAAACCGGGCCAAACAGCCAATCCGGCGGGTTGAAGGCCGGCTTTTCCAGCGCGGCGTACCACCCGCCCGGCGCAAAGAATATCCCAATGGCACTGCCGATGCCGAAGACAACAAGGATGAAGCCTGCCAGCAACGCGTAGTCGCGCGTGGATGCCGGAGACGGGGTCGGTCTGTGGATCGCGTCGCTCATGGTGGAGTACATAGGGGGTCGTACGACCATCGTCGAGGGGCTTGCTGCCCGTCAGCCTGTCTTTTCGAGCACGCAAACAAAGAAACCATCAGTCCCGGTGGTTGCAGGGGTCAGCAGCGAGCCATCGCCTTGCGGCAGGGCATGCCCCTTCGCGGGAACACCGAGGATCCTCTGCCACAGCGCGCTGATCGCGATGGGATGGAAGCCGGGATGGCGGCGGCGGAATGCCTTGATCTGGGCGGAGTTTTCCTCCGGCAAGATGGAACAGGTGATGTAAATCAGCCGACCGCCCGGCGCGACGAAGACGGTTGCCGCATCCAGCGCTTGCTCCTGCTCCTTCAGCCGTGTTGCCAGATTGCCTTCCGACAGGCGCCATTTGATGTCGGGCCGCCTGCGCCATGTTCCCGTGCCCGTGCAGGGCGCGTCCACCACGACACGCGCCATCCGCCCCTGCAACGGCTGCAATTGCGCCGGGCGCTCAACCAGCGTGATGTTCGCGGCACCGGCGCGCGCCGCCCGTTCGACCAGCGGGGACAGGCGGCGGCGGTCGATGTCATGGGCATGCACTTTGCCTGTGCCGCCCATCGCGGCGGCCATTGCGAGCGACTTGCCGCCAGCCCCGGCGCAGAAATCGAGAACTTCGCTGTGGGGTTCGGGGTCCACAAGGGCTGCAACCAATTGCGAGCCAAGATCCTGCACCTCGAACGCGCCGCGCGCAAAGACGGGTTCTGCCGTCACATTGGGCAGGCGCTGTTCGCCTTCCGACGGCGCGATGCGGATGGCGGACGCCAGCAACGGGGCGGCAACAGCGCCATGCATGGCCAGCGCATCCAGCACGTCGTCGCGTTTGGCTTTCAGCGAGTTGACCCGCAGATCCAGTGCGGGCCGGTCGCCAAAGGCTGCCAATTGGCGCTCCCAGTCGTCGCCAAAGGCTGGCTGAAACCGAGCCAGCAGGTGTTCCGACATGTTGACGCGCACATACGCCGGCGCGTCTTCCGGCTGGCGTGAAGCCAAAGCGGCGCGCGCGGCATCGTCAAGCGGGTCCGGCGCATGCGGATCACCTGCCATGACCGCTTCAAGCTCGACCAGGTCCATGCCCCATTGGAACAGGAGCGCGCCCCAAGCGGCGAAGCGCATGGTTTCAGGTGCGCCCACCTCTGCGCCAAGCCGCCAAGCATTCAACGCCTTGTTGCGCAGCGCGTCATGCACCAGCGAACCGATGGCGTTGCGATCGCCGGAGCCGGCGAAGCGATGCGCCTTCGCCCAATCATTGAGAGCGACGGATGAAGGCTGAGGACGCGCCTCCAAGCCTTCCAGAATTTCGATGGCTGCCGCTAGCCTGCCGCCCAAACGCATCATGCTTCTCCGTTGACGCCGCGGCTGTAGTGCAATTGCTGCGAAGGGGAAATGAGCTTGCACGCAAAGACGCCGGACCATGCGTCAGGTCCGGCGTCATGTTGACCTGAGAAATGGTCAGGCGGACGCGATGTCGAAACGGTCCGCGTCCATCACCTTGGTCCACGCGGCAACGAAATCACGCGCGAACTTCTCGCGGTTGTCATCTTGCGCATACACTTCCGCATAGGCGCGCAAGACAGAGTTCGAGCCGAACACGAGGTCGACGCGCGTCGCCGTCCATTTGGTGCGGCCGGTCCCACGCTCCACGATGTCGTAGAGGTTTTCGCCCTTCGGCACCCACGAATAAGCCATGTCCGTGAGGTTGACGAAGTAATCGGTCGTCAGCGCGCCAGCACGATCCGTGAACACGCCGTGCTTGGTTCCGCCGTGGTTTGCGCCGAGCGCGCGCATGCCGCCGACAAGGCATGTCATCTCATGGGCGGTGAGGCCCATCAGTTGCGCGCGGTCGAGCAGCAATTCTTCCGGCGATACGACATAATCCTGTTTCAGCCAGTTGCGGAAACCATCGGCGACCGGTTCCAGCACAGAGAAAGAATCGGCATCAGTATGCGCGTCGGTCGCGTCACCGCGGCCCGGGGTGAACGGCACGGCGATGTCGAAGCCTGCGGCCTTGACCGCCTGTTCAAGGCCGACCACGCCGGCGAGCACGATGATGTCGGCAAGGCTGGCATTGACCGCTTTGGCGATCGGCTCCAGCACGGCCAGCACGCGGGCGAGACGGGCGGGCTCGTTGCCTTCCCAGTCCTTCTGCGGGGCGAGGCGGATGCGTGCGCCATTGGCGCCGCCGCGCATGTCGGAGCCGCGGAAGGTGCGGGCGGAATCCCAGGCGGTGGCGATCATGTCGGTCTGCGACAGGCCGGAGGCGGCAATCTTCGCCTTGGCAGCGGCGACATCGAAACCGGCATTGCCCGCCGGAACCGGGTCCTGCCAGATCAGGTCTTCCTGCGGCACCCACGGGCCGAGATAGCGCACCTTCGGACCCATGTCGCGGTGGGTCAGCTTGAACCAGGCGCGCGCGAAGGCATCCGAGAAGGCGTCCGGATTGGCGTAATAATGCTCGGAAATGCGGCGGTATTCCGGGTCAACCTTCATCGCCATGTCCGCATCCGTCATCATCGGCATGACTCGGAGCGCCGGGTTTTCGGCGTCGACCGGCTTGTCCTCTTCGCGGATGTCCACCGGCTCATATTGCCAGGCGCCCGCCGGCGATTTGACCAGCTGCCAATCGTGATTGAGCAGCAGGTGGAAATAGCCATTGTCCCATTTGGTCGGGTGCGTGGTCCACGCTCCTTCGATGCCTGATGTCACGGTGTCGCGGCCGATGCCGCGCGCCACATGGTTCATCCAGCCGAGGCCCTGTTCCTCGATGCCGGCGCCATCCGGCTCCGGCCCCAGCACTTCGGCGCGGCCATTGCCATGCGCCTTGCCGACGGTGTGGCCTCCGGCCGTCAGCGCGACCGTTTCCTCGTCATTCATCGCCATGCGGGCGAAGGTGACGCGGATGTCATGGGCGGTGCGCTGCGGATCGGGCTGGCCCATCACGCCCTGCGGGTTCACGTAGATCAGGCCCATCTGCACAGCGGCAAGCGGGTTGTCGAGGCTGGCGCGATCATCGACCGAAGGGTAGCGCTCGGAGCCGAGCCATTCCTTCTCCGCGCCCCAGTAGACGTCTTTTTCGGGGTGCCAGATGTCCTGGCGGCCGAAGGCGAAGCCAAACGTTTTCAGGCCCATCGATTCGTAAGCGATGGTTCCGGCGAGGATCATCAGGTCGGCCCAGGAAAGCGCGTTGCCATATTTTTTCTTGATCGGCCACAGCAGGCGGCGCGCCTTGTCGAGATTGGCGTTGTCAGGCCAGCTTGCGAGCGGCGCGAAGCGATGGTTGCCGGTGCCGCCGCCGCCGCGGCCATCGGCCATGCGATAGGTGCCCGCCGCATGCCAGGACATGCGTATCATCAGGCCGCCATAATGGCCCCAGTCGGCCGGCCACCAGGGCTGGCTGTCGGTCATCAGAGCGTGAAGGTCCCGGCGGACGGCCTCATGGTCCAGCGTGCGCACGGCCTTGCGATAGTTGAAGCCGGAGAGCGGGTTCACCTTGCTGTCGTGCTGGTGGAGGATGTCGAGGTTGAGGGCCTTCGGCCACCAATCCATCACGCCTGCCCCTGTCGCGGTCTGCGCGCCATGAGCGACCGGGCATTTGCCCGAGGGGGTTGGGAATACTGCGTTCATGATCGATGCCTCTTCATGCGATGGTCAATCTCGGTTGACCGCTCTTCAGTGTCCGTTGCGCGCCGCCCGGCAGGGCCGACAGCGCTCGGCCGGGGCAAACGCCCCAAACGCCTGCACCATAGATAAAGCCGATTCGTGTTTTCCAATGGCGACAGAGCGTTTTCTTTTCGGGATTTTCCGAAACGTGTCACGCCGGGCTTCCAGCCAACCCCCGCAATCCATCGCGGATGCCGCGCCAGGCCAGCGCGGTCAGCACGGCAATGCCGATCGTCGCGACCCAGAACGGCAAGGCCAGCGCCACCTCGCGCGACAAAGGGCCTTCGGCTGCGCGCGTGATGAGGCCGGAGAGCGCAAGGCCGAGCGGCATCATCCCCCAAGCCATCAGGCGATACATGGAATTGACGCGGCCGAGCATGGCGTCCGGGATGATGCGCTGGCGGTTCGACACCGAGATCGTGTCCCAGACGATGGCGCTCACGCCGCCGACAAACAGCGCGAAGGCCGCGGCGGCGGCGTGCGGGATGGCGGCAAGCAGCCCGAAATCGAGGATCGATACCGACAGCATCGCCGGTGCCAGCACAGGCGCGCCGAAGCGGCGGATCAGCGGTTCGGCGACCAACCCGCCAAGGATCGCGCCGAAAGCTCCTGCCGTCAGCAACAGGCCGTATTGGGTGGCGTTGAGGCCGAGCGTCTCCTGCGCGTAGAGCACCAGCGCCACCACCGTCATCTGGTGGAACATGTTCCAGAATCCGGTTGTCCATGCGAGCGTGCTGAGCAGCGGATTGGAGCGCAGGAATGTGAAGGCCTCGGCCAGTTCCGCCTTCACATTGCGCGTTTCGCGCTTCGCAGGCTGGAAGTTCCCCTTGATGGAAAAGACCAGCCAAGCCGCGAGGCCGAAACAGGCGGCATTGAAGAGAAAAGGCGACGGCAGGAACAGGCCGACAAGGAAAGCACCCGCCACCGGGCCGATCAACTGGTTGGCGATGTTCTCGACTGTCCACATGCGGGCGTTGGCGCCTTCCAGCCTGTCATGCGGCACAAAGGCTGGCAGCATGGTTTGCGCCGCGTTGTCACGGAACACTTCCGCCAGCCCGACAAGCAGCGCAGCCGCGATGATTGCCGCAAACAGCCAGACATTTGACACGCCTTCAGTCGGCGCCGCGCCAAGCGGCAGCGCCAGCCAGATCGACAGGGTGGCAAGCAGGAAGGCAAGCGCGCGCGCTCCATCCATCGCCAGAATGAGCGTGCGGCGGTTCACCCGGTCAGTGACAAGGCCCGCCGGAATGGCAAACAGGAACCAGGGCAGCCGAAGCGCGACCGGCACGATGGCGACCAGCAACGGATCACGCGTCAGCAGCGTGGCAAGCCAAGCCCATGCCACGGTGGCGATGCCATCGGCCAGATTGGTGAAACCGACAGCCGAAACAAAACGGACATAGGATGTCACTTCAACGCCACGCTGACGGCCAGCGCCACCCAGAGCAGGACGAGGAAGCCGAAGGCGGCGATAAAGGCCGGCCGGCGGTGGCGCAGGCGGTTTTGCGTGGCGTGCACCACCATGTGGATGAGCTTGGCGACAGCATAGCCCCAAGCCAAAACCAGCACCGTTATGTTCGCCGTGCCGGTGATGAAGGCGATGATGCAGGCGGTGTAAAACAGCACCGGCGATTCAAACTGGTTGGCAAGCGCGCGCGTGTAGTTGCGCGTTTCCTCCGGCTCGCCTTCGACATATTTGAACGCCTTGGCTTCCACCTTGCCCGTCTTGACGGCGGCGACCCGCACCCGGCTCATCGCGACATAAAGCGCGAGCGTGGCGAAGGCCTGAACGAAGACGGGCCACAGGATGGCGGTGGAAGCGGTCATGAGTCGGTTTCCTGAAATTGACGTTTGCGGAAGCTACTCGTCTTTGGCCACGGCGCAAGCCGTGCCGTGACGGCACATGCCGTCAAACACTTCCCGGATAGTTCGGGCTTTCGCGCACGATCTGCACGTCATGCACATGGCTTTCGCGCAGGCCCGCGCCGGATATGCGCACGAACGTCGCCTTGTCGCGGAAGTCGGCGAGGCTGGCGGCACCGACATAGCCCATGGCGGCGCGCAAGCCGCCCGCCAACTGGTGCAGCACGCCTGATACCGGGCCCTTGTAGGGCACCTGCCCTTCGGAGCGGCCCTGATGCAGATAGACCTCGCCGGGGCTTTCATCCGTGCCCGCCAGCAGCGAGCCGATCATCGCCGCGCCGGCGCCTGCGGCGAGCGCCTTTGCGAGATCGCCGGAAAACTTGATGCCGCCATCGGCGATGACGGTGACGCCTTGTTTGGCGGCCTCCTCAGCGGCCGCCATGATTGCCGTCAATTGCGGCACGCCGACGCCGGCCACAACGCGCGTGGTGCAGATCGAGCCCGGCCCGATGCCCACCTTCACCGCGTCGCTTTCGCCCCATCGGCGGTGGCGATGTTGCCCGCCAGGATGCGCACCGCATTCGACATGGTTTTGACTTTGGCAACCGTGTCGAGCACGCGCTGCGAGTGGCCATGCGCCGTGTCGATGACCAGCAAATCCACGCCCGCATCGATCAGGCGTTCCGCGCGGGCAAGCCCGTCTGCACCCACCGTGCAGGCGGCGGCGACGCGCAGGCGCCCCTGCGCATCCTTGGTCGCATGCGGGTTGAGCCGGCTCTTCTCCATGTCCTTGACGGTGATCAGGCCGATGCAATTGCCGTCGCCGTCAACCACGAGAAGCTTTTCGATGCGGTGCTTGTGGAGAAGGCGCTTGGCCTCATCCTGCGTGACATTTTCGCGCACGGTGACAAGGTTTTCGCGCGTCATCAGCTCATAGACGCGCTGCGACGGATCGGAGGCAAAACGCACATCGCGGTTGGTGAGGATACCGACGAGGCGGCCGACGAGATGGCCGCCTGACCCGGCGTTCTCCACGACCGGAATACCGGATATCCGGTGGCGCGCCATCAGCGCCTGCGCGTCACCCAGCGTCGCGTCGGGGCCGATGACCAGCGGGTTGACCACCATGCCGCTTTCAAACTTCTTGACCTGCCGCACTTCCTCGGCCTGTTCCTCCGGCGTCAGATTGCGGTGGATGACGCCGATGCCGCCCGCCTGCGCCATGGCGATGGCGAGGCGCGATTCCGTCACCGTGTCCATCGCTGCCGAAAGGATGGGGATGTTCAGGTCGATGTCGCCCGCGATCCGCGTCGAGACATCCACCTCGGCCGGCATGACGGTGGAATGCGCAGGCTGCAACAGCACATCATCGAAGGTGAGCGCTTCAGCGCCTGTGGCGGATGTGACAATGCGGGCCATGTGCAATCCCTTGCGGTTGTGTGGAACCGCCGCGCCATCGGGGCGTCGGCAGCCTGCGGACTCAGATTGGATTGCGGCCGGCGGGTAGCATGCTGCGCCGCGAAGGGAAAGGGCCGCGGGACGTCCGCCGGCCAATGCCCGCCGGCGGCTTGGATTCAGGTTTGGTGTTCCACGCTGGTTGCGCTTGGCCGCCGGAACAGCCACCAGCCAAGGGCGAGCGCAATGGCGCCGGCGGCAAGCAGGCCGAGAATGTCGACAGCCATCGCCGAAGCCGTCTCGAGATTGCCGGTGAACATCCAGCCGAGCCCCACATAGAGCGTCACCCACACACACTCACCAAGCACCGCCGACAGGGTGAAGACGGACCAGGGCTGGCCTGCGGCGCCGGCCGCGAGATTGACATAGGGGCCGAGCGCCGAGATGAGCCAGCGCGTCAAGAACACCGCTGCCGCGCCATCCTTGGCCAGAATTGCGCCCGCTTTGGCGAATCCGCCGCCGGGAGCGCTCATGGCGTGCGCGATCGCCGTTCCGCCCCAGCGTCCGGCCGCATAGCCTGCCTGATCGCCGGCGATCGCCCCTGCAAGTGACGCGGCGAGCGTTCCGGCAAGGGACAAGTCACCTGCGGAGGCGAACCCACCGCCGGCAAGCATCAGCAGCGATGCGGGGATGGGCAAGGCGAGGCAGGACGCGAATGTGGCCAAAGCCAGCAGCCAGATGCCGTATTGCGGCACAAGGGCGAGCAACCATTCCGTCATGGCGATTTCGATGCAGGTGGAACGGCTTTTTCCTGCGACGCATCGCGGCGGAGCGACTGCACCGCATCCCTCACCTGTCCGATCACCTCGTCCACCGGGACGCCCCGCATGGCGGCTATGTCTTCGAGCGTGAGGGGCCGTCCGTCGACCGGCGTCGGAAGATCGGCGATGGCGTCGATCCGGCGGGGATCAAGCCCGCGCGCGCGGGCGATGTATCCGACCGTCATCCATGGCCGGATCGGCTCAGTTTCGGTGCCGGAATGTCGCACGGCCTTCACGGCGAGGCTTGCCGCGAAAGCCAGCGCAATCAGGCTGAACAGGATGAAGGCCGCCGACAGACGGGGGCTCGCCACCATCGTGTCGATCAGGCCGGGACGGGGGCGGCGGTTCATCGCTTGACAGTAGCAGCCTTTGCGGGCCGGCCGGAACGGCGGCCCACATTAAATTTTCGCTTCGCCAAGCCTTGAGGCGCGCAATCAGCCTGTCAGATATCGAGCTGATATGTCTCCGGCACCCAGCGGTAGCCGACATCCATCTTCTCGACATATCCGACCGCCGGAAACGGCATGTGATAGCCGATGAAGGGCAGGCGTTCGGTGGCGATCATGTCGAATACGGCCTTGCGCGTCGCCGCCGCGGCGGCCTTGTCCATGTCGAAACGCACTTCCCAATCCGGCCGTTGCAAGGACAGGACGAAATGGTTGGCGGTGTCAGCAGTGATGACGAGGCCCCTGCCCTCCGATTCAAGGCGATAGACCATGTGGCCCGGCGAGTGGCCGAAGGCCGCCATGCCGGTGATGCCCGGCACAACCGCGCCGCCATCCCCGATGAACGTGAATTTGTCGGCGAGCGGCACGACATTGGCAACCACGCCCTTGTGGCCGTTTTCCGCCGGCGTGCCCATGCGGTCTGCCGAAGACCAGAAGTCAAATTCGGTCTGTGCGGTGACATAGCGCGCATTCGGGAATGCCGGCGCGCCATTCTCGGTCAGGCCGCCAATATGGTCGCCATGCATGTGGGTGATGACGACAATGGTCACCTGTTCAGGCGTGTAGCCCGATGCGGCCAGAGCGGTCAGCGTCTGGCCCATGCCGCCTTCGCGGCCATTGGCTCCGAGACCGGTATCGAAAAGCACGAGATCCGTGCCGGTGTTGACGAGCACAGGCGCGAACCCGTTGCGGAACTTGTCGCCGGGCAGCAGATTGGCGGCCAGCAGCGCTTCCACTTCAGCCTGGCCGGCATTGGTGCCGAATGTTTCCCACGGTTTTTCACCGATGCGGCCGCCATCATTCAGCACGGTCACTTCAAATGTCCCGAGCGTGAAGCGGCTGAACGCCTGCGGCATTGCGCCAACCGGCGGGGTGGCGGCGCTGGCGGCGCGCGTCATCAGTTGCGGTGCAGCCAGGGCGACCGCGCCAAGGCTTGCAGTCTTGAACAGGGTGCGGCGGGATAAACGATCAAAGGGCTTGCGGTCAGGACTCATGGTCGTCTCCAGTCTGGTTCAGGTGGGCGGGATGTGCAGGCAGATGGACCGGGCCGTGCTCTGTTCAATGGCAAGAAGCGCAGCGAAACGCAGTGTCACGCGATGGTGAACGGTGGCTCAGCCGGTGGCCAGCAGGATGACGCCCGCCACCATCACGCCCGCCCAGAACAGGCGGCGGCCGGGCTCGGCTTCCTTCAACACCAGCGTGCCGAGCAGGACCGTGAACAGGACCGACAATTCCCGCACGGGGGCGACATAGGTGACCGGCGTGAAGGTGAGCGCATAGAGAACCAGGATATAGGCCAGCGGCGCAAGCACCGCGATGCCGACGACAGACGGCCAGCCTTGCCGCCAATGCCGGGCGACAAGTCTGCGCCGCTTCCACGCCAACGGCGCAAGCAGGCCGGTGCGCGCAAGCGACGGCACGTAGTCGAGCAGCAGAGGCGGGATGACCAGCACCGCGACGGCGTGGCTGTCCCACAGCGTGTAGGCGGCAATCAGGACGCCGATCCCAAGCCCGAAGCCGAGCGACGCCGGCGACAGGGCGACGCGCCGGCCGACAACGCCCGACAGCATCAGCACGCCGAAAATGATGAGCGCGATGCCCGCCCCCGCCTGCATCGTGACGGTCTCCCCGAAGGCGAGCACCGCCACGAGCGCCGTTAGCGCCGGTCCGGTGGCGCGCGCCGTCGGATAGACCACCGACAGGTCCCCCACGCGGTAGCCTTGTTGCAGCACCGCGAAATAGGTCAGGTGCAGCGCGGTCGACCCCGCGATGAAGGCCCATTGCGTGGCTGAAAGCCCACCGGGTGCCGACCAGAAGACCCAGACCGCCAAGGGCAGATAGAGCACGGCGCTGACAGCCGAAAACAGCCAGATCAATTCGAGCCCGCCGCCCAGCCGTTTCATCAGGAAGTTCCAACCCGCATGGCAGAGCGCGGCGGCAAACACGAGGGCGAAACCGGCGAAAGTCATGGTCTGGTCAAGGTCTCGTCATGTGCGATCATGGCCGGGTCAGCGTCCGGTCCGTTTCATGCGGTTTCCATCCCGGCGCCGGACACGCCCCTGCCCTTGAACCCCTTGGCGAGGATGAAGCTCTCGACCGACTCCTGGCGCGAGGCGGGCGGCTTGACATGGTGCACTGAGGCGAAGCGCTGCTTCAACAGCGTCAGCAATTCGCGCTCCGTGCCGCCCTGGAATGCCTTGGCGAGGAAATGGCCGCCCGGCTTCAGCACAGAGATCGCGAAATCCGCCGCCACCTCAACCAGATGCATGGTGCGGATGTGGTCGGTCTGGCGGTGGCCGACGGTCGGGGCAGCCATGTCGGAGATGACGAGGTCAGGCGCGCCGCCAAGCGCCGCCATCAGCGCGGCGGGCGCATCCTCGTCAAGAAAATCCTTCTTCAGGATGATGACGCCGGGGATCGGGTCGATGTCGAGATAGTCGATCGCCACCACGCGGGGCGCTTCATCGGTCGAGCCTGTGACACTGGACACGATTTGACTCCAGCCGCCCGGCGCCGCGCCAAGATCCACCACGCGGTCGCCTTTTTTCACCAGTTTGTGGCGCTCATTGATCTCAAGGAACTTGTAGGCGGCGCGGCTGCGGTAGCCGTCCATTTTGGAGCGCTTCACATAGGGGTCGTTCAAATGACGCTCCAGCCAGCGGCGTGAGCTTTCCTTGACCTTGGTGTTCTTCACCCGTGTATGAAGCGACCGCGAGCCATCCCCTCCGCGCGCCATCGATCACTCCCCTCGCCCGTTGCCTGCGGAGTAGGCTTGCGCCTGCTGGCGCGCACGCCGCCAT
Organism: Rhizobiaceae bacterium; assembly: GCA_025458045.1. Classification (GTDB taxonomy): domain Bacteria; phylum Pseudomonadota; class Alphaproteobacteria; order Rhizobiales; family Rhizobiaceae; genus JALOTE01. Next base: position 4,599 of record JALOTE010000106.1, on the reverse strand, counting down.
GCGCCGTCGGCCCCCATCAAATGCATGAGCACGCCTTCGCGCAAGCCCCGGTCGGCAACGCGCAGCCGCGTTGCGGGCCATGTCAGCCGGATCGCGTCGAGCACCGCGCAACCGGCCAGAACGAGGTCCGCCCTGTCCGGCCCGATACAGGCATTGGCAACACGGTCAGCAAAGGACGACGCGCGCAGGCCCGCAGTGACAGCCTCGATGTCGGCATCATCCACCCAGAGGCCGTCCACCTGCCGGCGGTCATAGCGCTCGAGCCCGAGCTGCAAGCCGGCCAGCGTCGTCACCGTGCCGGATGTGCCCAGCAGATGGAAATCGGAGTGCTCAGCGAGTTCGCCCAGCGCGCCGCGCTGTTCAAACCCGGCAATCAGATTGAGGCAATGATCGACCATGCCCTGATAGATCGCTGGCGTCACATCGCGACCGCCAAAACGCTCGGCGAGCGTCACGACACCGACAGGCAACGACGTCCACGCCACGACATGCTGATCCAGTCTGCGGCCCCGCCACTCACGCAGATCGCACAGGATGATCTCGGTCGAACCTCCGCCAATATCGAACAACACCGCTGCCGGAGCGTTGCGGGCCACCAGCGGAGCGCAGCCTGCCACGGCCAGTTTCGCTTCCGTCTCGCGCGAAACGATTTCAAGCTTGAGGCCTGTCCTTTCGCGCACACGGGCGAGGAACACGGCTCCATTGTCGGCGGCGCGGCAGGCTTCGGTTGCAATCAACCGCATGCGCCGCACCGGGCGCTGGCGCAGCTTGCCCGCGCAAATCGCCAGCGCATCGATGGCGCGCGTCATCGCCGCGTCCGACAGGCGGCCATGGGCGGCAAGGCCTTCCCCCAGCCGCACGATGCGCGAAAAACTGTCTGTCACGCGGAAGCGGCCGGGCTTTGTCGGCGTTGCAACCAGCAGGCGGCAATTGTTGGTGCCAAGATCAAGCGCCGCATAAAGCGGCATCGGCGGACCGCCAGGATGCGTTGCGCCTAGATGCTGGCCGCGCGGGTTCTGTCCCGACCGGTTGGCCGGGGTGGAAGAAGCTCCGCCGCTTCCCGTGCCGGACAATTCCGGCGAAACGGGAGACGGCATGTCTCCGTCATCGCGGGACGACATGCCACACCGATCATTCTGGCGCGGCGCAACCGCGTGGCAAACCTTCGGACGCCACCGTCACTGCCTGCGCGGTTTCAAGTTGGCACATCCCTATCAGCCGGAAGTCGAAGGCGAAAGCACCTTGACGGCGAATGATGCGTGCATCCGTCAACCGGATCGCGGCGCATGATTTGGAGTTGACTTGCACGCCGTCTTTTGAGATTGCGACGCAATGGCTGCCTCGGCACGCGCGTGGGCGATCACGGTCGGCGCTTGGGGGATAATTTAACGGTAGAATAGCGGACTCTGACTCCGTTCGTCTTGGTTCGAATCCAGGTCCCCCAGCCAACTGATTTCATTGGGTTTTTTGCTTCCCTTTCCTTAGACGAATTGCGCCGGTTTGATGTCCGGTTTGAAAACCAGTTCCCGATTCGGGCTTTTCGCCCTCGTTCGTCGCGGTGCTTTCGGCCTTCGTTTCGGCCTCGTGGCGCTCACGTTTGCGCACCGCTGATTCCGCAAGTTTCGGGTCGCGGTGCAGATAGCTGGCGTCCAGCACGGACCGCACTTGCTGCATGGAATGGCCGGTCAAGGTGGCAATCTCGGCTTCCGTCGCGCCCGCCAGCGCCAGCCGGTGAACCGCCGTGCCGCGCAAATCATGGAATGTCAGGCCGGTCACTCCGGCGCGCTGCACCGCCTTGCGCCAGCTTGCCTGGAAGCCGCCCGCCGTCCATGGCGTGCCTGCGCTCGTCAGCAGGATACGGCCAAGCTTCTGCCCGTCACGGCGCGCATCAAGCGCAGCCTTCAGCGGCGCGCCAACCGGCACAACCACACGGACACCGGTCTTGCCCTGCTTCAGGCGGATCACCGCCCCGTCATATTGCGGCCAGGTCAGGCGCAACAGGTCGCCTTGCCGTTGGCCGGTCCACACCGCCAAGAGGAACACCAAGTGCAAATGCTCCGGCGCGGCTGCCATGAAGCGGGCTTCATCGTCCGGCGTCCAAACCTTGTCAGCGCGCGATGCGCGATAGATCCGGCCAATGGCGGTCAAGGGGTTCGTCTCAATCAGGCCGCGCCCCTTCGCCCATGCCAGGGCGCGCGCAAGCACTGTGAAGGCGTAATCGGCTTGCCGCCCGCTCTTCCCCTTTGCCAGCCGGTCGCGCTCAGCAAGCATCAGCCCGCGCGTGCGCCGGTCATCGAGCGCCGTCACCGGAAAGTCTCCGAAGAGGGGTTCAAGCACCCTGAACAGTTTGGCATAGTCAAGCCGCGTGCGCTCCCCAAGCCGGTCCCACTCGGAACTACGCTGGTAGGCGTCGAACAGGTGTTGCAAAGTGCCGGGCGCGGCCTTGATCCGGGCCTTTATGGCCTCGTTGTAAGCGTCCATGAATTCTTGGGAGCCAGGCTTGCCGGGCAAGCGCGGGCCGCCGCGATAAGCGTAATAGTGGCGCACCACGCGACCGTCCGCGAGTCGCTTGTTCGTCCAATTGAGACCCTTAATCCGGACGTGCATTGCGGTTCGCCAGCCATTGATCAAGGGCGTTGTCGGGCGCGGCTTGATCCGCGCCGGTGATGATGACGATTTCGCCGGACGGGCGAATTTCGACACGCGACGGCGTGATCCCGGCGGCCTGAACGCCTCGGATCGCCCGCTTCAAATCAGCCTGTTTGAATGTGACCGGCATTGCATGTGCTCCAGGATGAAGGCCCGCCGGGCGAGTGACCAGCGCCCGGCGGGATGGCAAGGGCGTCGCCGCTACCCTTGCCGCCGCGCGTCACGATTGAGGATCAAAAAACCGCGCGGAAGGTCGGCCGCCCGGATCAGCCGGGCGGCGCAATCTCATTATTCGGCAACGCCGGGGTTGAAATAGGCGGCGCGCCAATCCTGAACGCCGCACCCGAAATCAAGGAAGCAGCGCAATTCGATTCCGAACCGGTTCCAGCCTTCTTGCGTCTCGACCTGAGGCGCGGCGCGGCCGTTCAGATAGCCGTGCACCAAGGCCGGGCGCGTCGCCGGGTCGCCAAAGAGCCACCAGCCATTGCCGGCATACTCATTGACCACCAAGACCTTCAGCCGCCCGGCGAAGGGGTTCACGTCGCCGACAGTCGCCGCCGCAAGCGCGGCCGTGACGGCCTCGGCCTGCGTTTCAAGCTTCGGCCCGACAACCAGATAGGCGGGCGTCACACCAGCATTCTGCACCCCGTCCACACCCTTTTGAAGGCGCATCGCTTGGCGCGCCGCCGACAGGGCGTTGATCTCAAGCAGCGTGCCGGTTGCGGCGCGGTTGCCGTGATCCGCATGGAAGAACGGCAGACCGTCAGCCAGCGTCTTGCCGCCGAAACTGTTGGCGGAAAGCAGGCCGAAGAACTCCGCCGCCTCAGTCGCGATGGCCGCAGTCGCGAAGTTGTTGACGCGATCGGCAATCGCCCCGGTCGCATCGTTGACCAGGACCTCACGCGAAAGGGAAATGTTGCGGGCAAATGTCTGAAGCTTGAAAGCCTGAGACTCTTCACCAAACGTTCCGTGTTTGATTTCGCCAGACTCAGTTACCGGCACAAGCATCGGCACTTCGCCAGGGCGAACCATCGTTTGCGGCCGGAAGTCGATCGCGTCGCGCTGACGCGAAAGCGTTTTCAACGGCGTTGGCGAAGCGTTGAAAGCCTCAACCAACACCAATCCGGCCGCCGCCGAAAGGATGGTCGGGAAGTCGGAAGTGGTGTGCATGCCGCGTGAACGTCCACCCCAGAATGAGGGGTCGCCAACCATGAAGGCCACAACATCGTTTTCCGATGCGCGCGGGTCGTTCAGATAGCCACGGGCAATGTCCTTCGCTCCCCGTCCAGAGAAGGGGTTGTTTTCCCCAGCCGCAACCCGGCCGTCCATAAGATTCGCAAGCGCGCGCACCGCTTGATCTTCAACGCGGTGGCGTGTGTCAAAGACGCCAGCCGCTTCCGTGCTGCGAATGCTTGACGTTGAATTGTTGCGAGACCGTTCAGCCAGCTCCCTGAAGCAGTTTTGCCGGTATTCCTCGGCGGTCAGGCTGCTGCGAATTGCGGCTTCGGCGTGGCCGTCATCGAAACCACCCGCCGTCGCGATGGAGCGAATTTCCGTGATCCGCGCCTGTTCGGCGCGATTGGCCGTTGTCACGCGCGGCGCGCCTTGCGGGCGCGACCTCATATTGTCCGCCGGTCGATCCTGAACGGCGACTTCATCTTCTTCTTCCATAGTCTCCAATCCTCTCACTTTTGCAGCCGGGTCCGCCGGAAGCGGAACAAGGCTCACTTCAAAGAAAGTCCATTTCGTCACGTCCTCACGGTAGGTATTGCGGTCAAAGCTTCCGGACCTCTCCACCTTGTCGCGGCGATAGCCGATTGAAACTCCGGTCAACTCTCCCCGCGCCACGCGCTGCATGGCGGCCTCACCTTCCGGGCTTTCGTGAAAGCGAACCGTCAGGAACAAGGCGCGAAGATCAAGCGACGGGTGTTGCCCGATCCGAAAGCCGAT
>JALOTE010000105.1 GCA_025458045.1 Rhizobiaceae bacterium | reverse complement strand
CGGCGAGGAAACCGAGGGCGAGGGAGGCGAGTGCGATGCGTTTCATGGTTTTGTTCCTTCTCAACTGTGGCTGGACCGGATCGGGTCCGTGTGGCGCCGATGGCTGAGTGTCATCGACTGAGCCCAAGCTGGGGAGCCGCCCCAAAACGTTCAAATGACAAAAAGATGAGCATTGTCACGGGATTGTGCGCTGGAAACCGCCACAATCCGTTCCCCTCACCGGCTAACCGGTTGAGCAGGCGGCACTTTTCATGACGGCGAAAATGTGACGTCCGGTGACGGCGGCCGCCATTGTGCACTGATCGTCAACGGCTCGTGATCAGCCGTGAAACGATGCGCTGCCATGCGCGCGGAATTTTCACGGCTTCGCGAGCATCAAGGGCAGAAAAACGCGATTCAGATCACCATATGTCGCGGCAGCAAACATCCGGACAGCGCGCCGGGGCATAGGTGACGGATCGCTCATGCTGGAATTTTTCTTTTCCCCCGCCGGAACGGTCGACCGTCGCAGCTTCACCCTCGGCTGGCTGTTCTGGCTTGCCGTCGAGGGTGCGCTGCTGCTGATGCTGATCAATGCGGGCGAGGACGGCCCGGGCAACAGCCTCGCGACCTTGATGCTGGTCGCCGTTTCGATTGTCGACACGGTGTCGGTGGCCATCCTCGCCGCCAAGCGCGCGCGGACACTTGGCTGGCCGCCCATGCTGGGCCTGATGACGCTCATTCCTGTCGTTTCGCTGATCACGGTGCTTGTCCTGTCCGGACTGCGCACACGCGACGAGGAAGCGCGCGGCATGCCGATGTTCTGATTTGGCTCAGCTCAGATCAAGCACCACGCGCCCGTCGATCTGCCCGGCCTTCATGCGGTCAAACACGGCATTGATGTCGTCGAGCTTGCCCCATGAGAAATGCGAGCCGACAAAACCATTGGCGGCAAAATCGAGCGCTTCCGTCAGGTCGAGCCGGGTGCCGACAATCGAGCCGCGGATCGTCAACCGCTTCAGCACCACCTCGAAGATGTTGAGCGGGAACGCGCCGGGCGGCAGACCGACAAGAGACAAGGTGCCGCGCCGCCGCAGCATGCCGACGGCCTGCGAAAAGGCGGTGGTCGAGACGGCAGTGACGAGAGCGCCATGCACGCCGCCGATTTCGCGGGCGATACGCGCGGCCGGGTCCTCCTTGGCGGCATTGATCACCTCGTCGGCGCCGAGCGATTTTGCGAGGTCCAGCTTGTCATCGGCGATGTCGACGGCGACGCAGCGCATGCCCATCGCCTTGGCATATTGCACCGCCATGTGGCCAAGGCCGCCAATGCCGGAAACCGCCACCCACTGGCCGGGCTTCACTTCGGTTTCCTTCAAGCCCTTGTAGACCGTCACTCCGGCGCAGAGGACGGGCGCGGCGGCACCCCAATCGAGCGCGGACGGGATGTGGCCGACATAATCCGGATTGGCGAGGATGTAATCGGCATAGCCGCCATTGACCGAATAGCCTGTGTTCTTCTGGCTCTCGCACAGGGTTTCCCAGCCGCCGACGCAATGTTCGCAATGGCCGCAGGCCGAATAAAGCCAGGGCACGCCGACCCTGTCCCCCTCCTTGATGCCCTTCACCGCGCGCCCGACGGCGGCGACATAGCCGACACCCTCATGGCCGGGGATGAAGGGCGGCGTCGGCTTCACCGGCCAGTCGCCCATCGCGGCATGCAGGTCGGTGTGGCAGACGCCCGATGCCTGTGTGCGCACAAGGATTTCGGTGTCGCCCGGTTCCGGCCGCGCAATCTCGCGGATGTCGAGCGGCTGGCCCAGTTCTGTCACAACAGCGGCACGCATCGTCGGGTTCGGCATGGAAGGCCCTTTCAGTCACGGCAGTCGGTTGCATGGACAGTTCAAATCTGCGCCAAACGCCAAGACACGCCGATGACGTGGATCAAGCGATTGCGTTGAAAGCACCGGATGATTGTTTCTGGACAGCTGTCGGTTTGCCCAAGGCGCGCGCTTGGGCTAAAGCGCGGGGCCATGATGACCATGGCTCACTCCGCCGCGCCCGACCCCGCCGATCCCGCGGCGCTGTTGAAAGCGCTGGTCCGCTGCAATTCCGTCACGCCGGCCGAAGGCGGGGCGCTCGGCCTTCTTCAAGCTGTGCTGGAACCCATGGGGTTTTCCGTGTCGCGGCCGGTTTTTTCCGACCACGGCACGCCCGACATCGAGAACCTCTACGCGCGGCGCGGCGGGTCAGGCCCGCATCTGATGTTTGCAGGCCATACGGATGTGGTGCCGGAAGGCGATACGGCGCGCTGGACGCACGGCCCGTTTGACGGCGCCATCGTCGATGGAACGCTTTATGGGCGCGGCGCGGTGGACATGAAAGGCGGCATCGCCTGTTTCATCGCGGCGCTGGCCCGCCTGGATGCGGCGGGTGTGACGCTGCCCGGCGCGGTGTCGTTGCTCATCACCGGCGACGAAGAGGGCCCAGCCATCAACGGCACGGTGAAACTGCTCGATTGGGCGGCAAAACGCGGCGAGCGCTGGGATGCAAGCCTTGTCGGCGAGCCGACGAACCCGGATGCGCTAGGCGACATGATCAAGATCGGCAGGCGGGGTTCGCTCTCCGGCGTGCTCACGGTCGAAGGGCGACAGGGCCACGTCGCCTATCCGCATCTGGCCGACAATCCGGCGCGCGGCATTGTCACGTTGTGTGACGCGCTGATGGCCGACCCGCTCGATGCAGGCACCGCCGACTTCCAGCCCTCAAACCTTGAAGTGACAAGCATCGACATTGGCAACCGCGCCGCAAACGTGATTGCCGCCGAGGCATCTGCCGCCTTCAACATCCGTTTCAACACCCAATGGACGCATGAGACGCTGAAGGCCGAAGTGCTGCGGCGGCTTGACGCTGCCGCCGCCACCAACCGGCTGCGCGGGACAAACCGGCCGCCTGTGGCTTTCCAGGTCGAATGGAAGGACGGCGCGTCCGATGTGTTCCTGACGCGGGACGAAAAGCTCGTGTCCACCCTGTCCGGTTCGATCCAGGCTGAGACCGGCCGCACGCCAAAACTTTCCACGACAGGCGGCACGTCTGACGCCCGCTTCATCAAGGATCATTGCCCGGTTGTGGAATTCGGCCTTGTCGGCCAGACGATGCACATGGTCGATGAGCGCGTGGCGGTCAGCGACCTTGAGCAACTGACGGCAATCTACGGGCGCTTTATCCGTGATTGGTTCGGGGTCTGATGGGTCTCACCGCGCCAGCGCGGCGATTTCGGCTTGCAGAGCGGAAACGCCCGTGCCCTTTTCCGATGAAGTCGCGTGGATCACCGGAAATGCCGCCGGGCGTTTGCGGATCGCTTCGGCTGTCTCGGTGACGAGCTTGTCCACGGCGGGCGGCTTGATCTTGTCGATCTTGGTCAGCACGATCTGATAGCTGACGGCCGCCTTGTCGAGCAGATCGAGCACTTCAAGATCGTTCTTTTTCAGGCCGTGGCGCGCGTCGATCAGCACGAAAACCCGTTTCAGCGTCACCCGGCCGCGCAGATAGTCAAAGACGAGCTTGGTCCAGCGTGAGACCATGTCCTTTGGCGCTTCGGCAAAGCCATAGCCCGGCATGTCCACCACGGCGAGCGGCGGTTCGTCGCCCGCAAGCGCGGATGCCTCCGGCACGAAATAGTTGAGTTCCTGCGTGCGGCCGGGCGTGTTGGATGTCCGCGCCAGGCCGGTCTGCTGAAGGACGGCATTGATCAACGACGATTTGCCCACATTGGAGCGGCCGGCAAAGGCGATTTCCGGCGGCCCTTGCGGCGGCAGATCGGCGAGGTTGGCGATGCCGCGCAGGAATGTCCAGCGATTGCCGAACAGGGTTTCCGGCGCGTGGTCGCCTGCTTCAGCCATCGCCATCAGGTCTTTCCTGCCGGTGGCGCACCTTTGGAGAACAAACCCTTGAGATTGTCCCACAATTCGATCTTTGCGCCCTGCCGCTTCATGATGAAGCCTTGCTGCAAGATGGAAAGCAGGTTGTTCCATGCCCAGTAGATGATGAGGCCAGCCGGGAACGCCGCCATCATGAAGGTGAACACGATCGGCATCCATTTGAAGATGAGCGCCTGCGTCGGGTCCGGCGGCGGCGGGTTCATCTGCATCTGGATGAACATGGTGATGCCCATCAGCAGCGGCCAGACGCCGATGGTCAGCACCTGCGGCAGATCCACCGGGATGAGGCCGAACAGGTTGAACAGCGATGTCGGGTCGGGTGCGGCCAGATCCTGGATCCAGCCGAAGAAGGGCGCGTGGCGCATCTCGATGGTGACATAGAGCACCTTGTAGAGCGCGAAGAAGACGGGAATCTGCACCAGGACCGGCCAGCATCCGGCGATCGGGTTGATCTTCTCCTTCTTGTAGAGCTCCATCATCATCTGCTGCTGCTTCATCTTGTCATCCGCATATTTTTCGCGGATTTCCAGCATCTTGGGCTGGACGACCTTCATGCGGGCCATCGAGACATAGCTCTTGTTGGCCAGCGGGAAGAAGATGAGTTTCACCACAACGGTCGTCAGAAGGATGGCGACGCCGAAATTGCCGGCAAGGCGGTAAAGCCAGTCCATCAGGTGGAACATCGGCTTTGTGATGAAATAGAACCAGCCCCAGTCGATCATCAACTCGAACTGGCGGATGTCCTGCTCGGCCTCGTAGCGGTCGATGACGGAAACAACCTTCGCGCCTGCAAAGATGCGAGAGGTGAACGATGCCTCTCCGCCCGCCGCAACGGACACCGCGTCGGACAGGTAATCGGCCTGGAAGCGCGGCCGGTCGCCCTCGAAATAGGAATAGCGCGGCTGGAACGCGCCCGATGGCGGGATGAGCGCAGTCGCCCAGTATTTGTCGGTGATGCCGAGCCAGCCATCGGTGGACTTGCCCGGCCGCACTTCCTTGTCGTCCTCCAGCGTCGAATAGTCGATCTCCTGCAAACCCTCCTCGCCGGTGACGCCGATCAGGCCCTCATGCAGCACGAAGTTCGATGGCGTTGTCGGCTTGTCGAACCGCGTCACACGGCCATAGGCGTTGAGCGCCACGGGTGCCGACCCGCCGTTCCGCACCGTATCCGTGACGGTGATGAGATAGTCGGCATCAATCGCGATGACGCGGGTGAAGGTCAGGCCGCGATCATTGGTGTGGGTGAGCGTCACCGGGGTTTCAACCGTCAGCTTGGCGCCGGCAGGTGCGGTCCAGAGCGTGTCCGGGCCGGGCAAGGTGCCGGCATCGGCACCGCCGGTGAAGCCGACTTCGGCGAAATAGCCGTTCGGCATGGACGCCGGGTGCAGCAACTCGACTTTTGGAGAAGCCGGGTCCACCTCGACACGATATTCATTCAGCAGGATGTCGTCGAAGCGCGCCCCTTGCAGGTTCAGCGTGCCGGAGAGTTTTGGTGTCTCGATCAGGATGCGCGGCTGGCCGGCAATCGCCGCCTCGCGCGTCGACGCTCCGGCGGCCGGCATGGCCGCGCCCGGCACAGTGTCCGCCCCCGCCACCGGCGCAGGCAGGCTCCCGTCACCGGCCGGCGCTTGCGCGACCCCGCTTTGGGCCGCCGCCTGACGGTCAAGCTCGACCTGCTGCGCCTGACGCTGCGCCTCGATGCGCGGATTGATGTAGAGGAACTGCCAGGCCGTCAGGATGACGATGGAAAGCGCGATCGTGATGAAGAGGTTGCGATTATTGTCCATTGTCGGTCCGGTCGGAGGTCAGGGGCGCTGGGCGCGGATTGTCTTGCGTTCGGCGTTGGTCGGCAGGGGCATCCCGGCGCGCCTGCGGCAAACCCGGGCGCCCCGCTGCGGCGAAGCGCCGTTCGAACTCTGCTGTAAGCGTTGCGGCCTTGGCATTCAACACATCGGCGCTGCCGGTGATCACATAGTCGCGGCCGCCTGGCAGTGAGCCGGCATGCGCCCGGACCTGGGCCTTCAGGCGGCGGCGGATGCGGTTGCGTTTCACCGCATTGCCTTGCTTCTTCGTGACAGTGAATCCGACACGTGCGAATTCGAGCCCGTTTTCCGCCGTCGACAGCAAAAAAAACGGCCCGCGCAGGCGCGTGCCGTTCTGCGTCTTGAGAAAATCGGCGCGCTTGCGCAGCTTTTCGACCATGGCCGTCAGCCGCAGCGCGCCCGACCGCGCGTATCAGGCCGACAGGCGCTTGCGGCCACGCGCGCGGCGGCGGGCGATGACCTTGCGGCCACCCGGCGTTTCCATGCGCGAACGGAAACCGTGACGGCGCTTGCGGACGAGTTTGGAGGGCTGATATGTGCGTTTCATGTCATTTTGCCGCGTGCGCGGCCCTTCAAGCAGAAAGCGTCTGGAGGTGAGCGGGCGCAACAGGGCTCCCGGCCCAGGCGCGCCCGCGCCAAAGTCGGGGCCGTGTGCCGCAAGGCAGAAGCAAAGTCAACTCATCGCGGCCAAGGCGGTGCGCTTTTTGCGCTCAAGCCCGCGGCCACCCCCGCCGCCGCGCATCACGCGGACGTGAGGCGCGGCTGATCATCGCGTCACTTCGCGGTGAGAGCATGCGCGAGGTGCTTGCGGCAATCCGGCGCAGGGGTCAGGAGCGTAAGGCAGGACATGAAGCAAGGGTTCCGCACATGCATCGCCGCACATTCATGCTGTCTGCCGCTGCCGCCGGTCTCGGCCTTGGCGGCATGGCCCAACAGGCCGATGTCGCTTGGGCCGCGTCGCCGCTGCGCGCTTTCAAGCCGTCAGGATCGGGTCGGGTCGACCACTCGGCGTTTGACGCGATCCTTGGCCAATTCGTCCGGCTTGATGGGGCAGGCTATGCCGCCGTCGACTATGCCGGGCTGAAGCGCCGCCATGGCGAGGTGACGGCCTATGTGAAGGCGCTTGAAGCCGTCGACGCGGCGGGGCTTTCGCGCAAGGAAGCGCATGCCTACTGGGTCAACCTCTACAACGCCAAGACCCTCGACGTGGTGCTGGAGCGCTATCCGGTGAAATCGATCCGCGACATCAACCTTGGCGGCGGCTTTTTCGGTCGCGGTCCGTGGTCGAGGAAGATGATGCAGGTGTCGGGCACGGACCTGTCACTCGATGATGTGGAGCACCGTATCGTGCGGGCGTTGTTCAATGATCCGCTCAGCCACTACGCATTGAACTGCGCGTCATTCTCCTGCCCGAACCTGATGCCGCGTGCCTACACGGCGGCCAATATCGACACGCAGATGGCTGAAAGCGCAAGGCTCTATGTCAACCACCCGCGCGGCTTGACCATCTCCGACGGGCGCATCACGGCCTCCAAGATTTACTCGTGGTATGCCGATGACTTCGGCGGCAAGGACAGTTTGAAAGACCACTGGCTGGCCTTTGCCACACCTGACAAGGCGGACGCCATCCGCGCTGCGGCCATGGGCCGCTTCACCTATGATTGGACGCTCAACGATGTCGCCCGCGCCTGAAGCCCGGCTGCCGGACGCACCGGCCCCTGAACCACTGTTGGCCATGCCCGCGCGGCACGCGGGCCTTCGCCGCTTTGCGCCTCTGGCGTTGATCATCGCCGTGCTGGCCTTCGGTTATCTCATGGGTTGGCAGCGCTATTTCACCCTGCAGTTCCTCGCAGAAAGCCAGCAGGCGCTCAGCGCCCATGTGACGGCCAGTCCCGTTCTTTCGCGCGCGGGTTTTTTTGCCACCTATGCCGTTGCGGTGGCGGTCTCCTTTCCGGCCGCCTCCGTGCTGACGATTTTCGCCGGCTTCCTGTTTGGCTGGCTTCAGGGCGGCTTGCTTGTCGCGGGCGCGGCAACGCTGGGCGCGTCAGCCCTGTTCCTTGCCGCGCGCTCGGCCTTTGGCGACGCGCTGAGGAGCCGCGTCGGCGGTTTTGCCAAGGCGATGGCGGAAGGCTTCGAGCGGGATGCCTTCAACTATCTGCTGGCATTGCGGCTGGCGCCGGTGTTCCCGTTCTTCGTCGTCAACATCGTGCCCGCCTTGTTCAAAGTGCCGCTTCCCACCTATGCGACGGCAACCATCCTCGGCATCCTGCCCGGCACATTCGCCTATGCCTTCCTCGGCCAGGGTGTCGGCGCGTCGCTGGATGCAGCGCGTGCGGCGGGCACCATGGTCTCGGTTGCCGACCTTGTCACGCCGCAGCTTCTTGGCGCATTCTTCGCGCTCGGCGTTGTCGCGCTGATCCCCGTTGTCATCAAGCGGCTGCGCCAGCGCGGCTGAGTTCCGGAGCTTGCCATGTCCACTGTGTTGACCCCCGACATCTGCGTGATCGGGGCGGGGTCGGGCGGGCTCAGCGTGGCCGCCGGCGCTGCCGCGTTCGGGGTCTCCGTCGTGCTGATCGAGAAGGGCAAGATGGGGGGTGATTGCCTGAATTATGGATGCGTGCCCTCCAAGGCGATCATCGCGGCAGGAAAAGCGGCGCAAAGTTTCCGCACTTCGGCGAAATTCGGTATCGCGCCCGTCGAACCGGAAGTGGATTTCAAGGCGGTCAACGCCCACATCCGCCACGTGATCGGCGAGATCGCGCCGAACGACAGTGAGGAGCGATTCACCGCGCTCGGAGTCAGGGTGATCCGCGCCGCCGCCCGCTTCGTCGACAAACGCACGGTGGAGGCGGGCGGCTTCACAATCAAGGCACGCCGCTTTGTCATCGCCACAGGCTCAAGCGCGTTCGTGCCGCCGATCCCCGGCCTTGATCAGGTGCCGTATCTGACGAACGAAACACTGTTTGATCTGGTCAAGCGGCCAGCGCATCTCATCATCATCGGCGGCGGGCCGATCGGGCTGGAGATGGCGCAGGCGCATCGCCGCCTCGGATCGGACGTGACGGTCATCGAAGGCGCAAAGGCGCTCGGCAAGGACGATCCGGAACTGGCAGGCATCGTGCTGGAAAAAATGCGCGGAGAGGGCATCCGCATCATCGAAGGCGCGAAAGTGTCGTCGGTCGAAAAGCGGGCCAAAGGCATCATCCGCATCAATGCTGAAACGGCCGATGGTGCGGTTGCCGTTGATGGCTCGCATTTGCTGGTTGCGGCCGGGCGCAAGGCCAATGTGGATGGGCTGGGATTGGAGGCGGCCGGCGTGAAACATGACCGGCGCGGCGTGAGCGTCGACAAGGGGCTGCGCGCCTCCAACCGCCGCGTCTATGCCATCGGCGATGTGGCGGGCGGGCTGCAGTTCACCCATGTGGCCGGCTATCACGCGGGGCTTGTCATCCGCTCGGCCCTGTTCCGCCTGCCGGTGAGGAACGAGACACGCCACATTCCATGGGCGACCTATACAGACCCTGAGCTTGCCAATGTCGGCATGACGGAAACGCAGGCACGTGAAGCGAATCTGTCATTCCAGATCCTGCGCTGGCCCTATGCCGAAAACGACCGCGCGCAAGCGGAAGGCAAGACAACCGGGCTGATCAAGGTGATTGTGGATACCAAAGGCCGCATCCTCGGGGCGGGCATTGCCGGGGCGGGCGCCGGGGAGATGATCAACATCTGGGCGCTTGCAGTTGCAAAGTCGATGCGCGTCCACGACATTGCAGCCTATGTCCCGCCTTACCCGACCATGGCCGAAATCGGCCGCCGCGCCGCAGTCTC
>JALOTE010000176.1 GCA_025458045.1 Rhizobiaceae bacterium | reverse complement strand
ATCGAGGATGGAAACGGCGTCGTGGCCAAGCACTTTGAACGTCCAGTAGACGCGGGTCGCCTTGCCGAACTCGGTTGAGTCCGCGCCGTCCGACACGATTACGACGTGTTTGCTGTTGTCGATGCCGAGGCTGCCGATCTTGCCCGCAACCTGTTCAACGGGCGGCAGCATGCCGGGAAAGCCATTCACTTCCGTGCGCCAGCCGAAGCCCTCATAGGCCGCCGGAACCGACCCGGCGATATGACCGGCCTTGTAAGCGTCCTGCTCCTTGACCGGATCGCGGACGTCGATGACGACGACAGCCGGATTGGCGATGTTCTTTTCCAGCCAGTCAACAGTGACAAGTGGGCCGCCATCCAGCCCGGCGGCAAACGCGGAACCGGACGATGCAAGTGCAAGCGCGAATGCCGGAAAAAGGACGGTGCTCAAGGTACGACGCATGGGATTTGTTCCTTCACGTTCAGTGGCGGCCATGATTTCCGCCGATAGGGTGGGCGACATTCTTCGACGAAAGTGCAACCAAACTTGAGCCGGAGGCGGAAAAATTGATCTCCGTTCAGCGCAATTGACGAAACGAGCCAGCGGGCTGCACTTGCCCGGCATCAACGCTCTTGCTTGCAGCACGGACGGCGTGGAGGGTGTGGCCGAAGTCTGCGGAGCGATGATCACCTCGCAACTATTGGCCAAAGCGAAGGTGGTCGAAATCGTACGCCTCCGATAGCGCCGCCGCCGAAGCCTGCCCGTCCGCTCCCGGCCCCCCAAGCCGACCGAAACCAATGCGCGTCATTGTGGACATCCAAGTCAATTCGCCGATGTCCCAAAAGCTGCCGATCTGCGTAAGCGACCGCGATAAACCTCACAGTATGGGATGCGGACCGAAAAGTGATGGCCCCTAAGGAGAAACGGCACACTCGAACGTCATGCAAGATGCCTTCAGCTCTCGTGAGTGGCACCGGCGCCCAGCCGCTGCGAAATGTTCGCTGCCATCGCAACCAAAGCCTCGCGCGCCTCGTCAACCGAGGCCGTGTTGGTGCCAGAGAGCCGCCGGACAAAAGGTATCGTGATCGCCGCGACAACGCGCCCGGAAATGTCGCGAACGGGAGCCGCGATGTTGGTCACGCCGGCGATCGTGAAAGACTCGTTCTGCGCATAGCCGGACGTGCGAACGGCGGGCAGGTCGCGAACGAAATCAGCCTGCCGTCCATCCGTCCCGGGCCCGGCATCGGCCAGCAATCCGGCCAAGGTGTCCTTGTCCATCCAAGCGGCAAGCACGCGCCCGGAGGACGTGTCGTAAAGTGAAATCTGGGCGCCGAGCCGCACGGCGGTGATGTTGTTGTCGCTGCAGTCGACTTGCGCGATGACCAGGACTTTTCCGGAATGCAGGATCGCCATGTGCATCGATTGGTTGATGCGGTTGGCCAGCTTCTGCATCGCTTCCCCGGCAATGCTGGTGAGCCTTCGCACAGGCGGATGGCGATGCGCGATCTCGAACAACTTGGTCGTCAGGTTGTAACGGTCATCCTCGTCGCTCAAATGCACATAGCCGCGCTTCCGCAAGACCAGCAGCATCCGAAAAATCTCGGACGTGGTCCTGCCCAAGGTTTTGGCGATCTCGGCTTGCGTCTTGCCGCCGGCCTCGCTCGCCAGATACTCCAAGATGTCCAACCCCTTTGACAGAGCGGGCGCACGGTACTTGTCATCCGCCTCGGCGATCTCGTCGAAAGCCTCATCGTCCTGACGGTCACCACGCATGCCGATCCCCCTTTCGCCAGCGCTAGCATGGTTTCAAATTTGAAATCAATTCCATCTACAGTTTTGAAATGTGAAATTGTGTTTTACTTGTAAATGCATGCCTGCTACATATCTGGCCATGCGGGGGGAGCAGAACTTGACAGCGGACATCGTCCTCAAGGGTATGACGTGGTCTGATCCGCGCGGATATGACCCTTTGGTGGCGGCTTCCGAGGAGTTTTCCAGGCTTCACCCCGGCGTTCAAATCCATTGGGACAAGAGATCGCTGCAAGGTTTTGAATCGACGCCGGTCGATGAACTGGCTGCGACCTATGACCTGATGGTGATCGACCATCCCCATGTCGGCGCGGTGGTGGCGGATGGTTGCCTTTTGCCGATGGACGAGCACGGGGATGTTGAAAGCCTGCTGCGGCTGGAAGCCGAGACGGTGGGCAAGAGTTTTGCCTCCTACCGTCTCGCGGGCCGTCAATGCGCGCTCCCGATCGATGCCGCAACGCAGGTGCAGGCGATACGGCCCGACCGGCTGTCGAAACCTGTCGCCCGCTGGGCGCAGGTCATCTCGGCGGCGCGCGATGGCAGGGTGCTTCTGCCTTTGCGGCCGCCGCACGTCCTGATGTGTTTCTACACGCTCGCCGCCAACATGGGTGATCCGTGCTCGGTCACCCGCGGTCCGTTGGTCAGCCGCCCGGCGGGCATGAAGGTGCTGGCCGCCTTGAAGACCGTGTCTGATCTGGTCGACCCGGCCTGCCGGGAGATGGACCCCATTGCAGCGTTGAACACGCTGGCGGAAAGCAGGACGCACCGGCTCATTCCCTTGACCTACCTTTATGCGCCCTATGCACGCGCAGGCTATCGGACGAATCGCATCGCGTTCCATGACATTCCCGAGATCGGCATGAGCGGCCCCATCGGCTCGGCGCTGGGAGGGACCGGCATCGCGATTTCGGCCCGCACCGCACAGCCCGGCTTGTGCACCCGTTTCGCCCTCTGGCTGGCGTCGGCCGAGGTGCAGCGGGGGCTGTATTCGGCCAACAACGGCCAGCCCGGAAATTCCCGCGCTTGGGGCGATGCGGCGGTGAACGCGGCCGTGGGGAACGCCTATGCCGACACCCGCCTGACCCATGAGGCCGCCTGGCTCAGACCGCGCCACTACATGGCCTTCCAGGAGGCGGGCAGCCACATCGTCCTTGACGCGATTGCCGGCAGCACCCCGCACGCAGCCGCGCTGGATGCCTTGGACCAGAGTTTTATCGAGAGCTTCCCGGAATGACCCTTTCCATCCTGCCGCTTGAAGGTTTGCGCATCCTCGACTTCAGCCAGTTCCTTGCCGGGCCGTATGCCGCCCTGAAGCTCGCGGATATGGGAGCTGATGTCGTCAAGGTCGAGCGGGTCGGCACCGGCGATCTGTCGCGCCATCTCTATCTGACCGACACGCGGATCGGCGGCGAAAGCACAATCTTCCATGCGATCAATCGCAACAAGCGCTCGGTAGCAGTGGACATGAAGTCCGACGCGGATCGCGCGGCGCTGCGCGAATTGGTCCGTGGTGCCGACGTCGTGCTGCAGAATTTCCGTCCGGGTGTGATGGAACGGCTCGGGTTCGGCTTTGAGGCGGTGCGCGCGATCAACCCGAAGGTCGTCTACGGC
>JALOTE010000016.1 GCA_025458045.1 Rhizobiaceae bacterium | reverse complement strand
CCGACATCGCCAATTCCGGACCCCTTCCATGGACATCCCCACACTCACCGGACGCCAGGTCCGCTACATCCGCGACGCGCTGAAGCTCAGCCAGGCCGAGATGGCGGCACGGGTCGGCGTGTCGCAGCCGACGATCTTCCGGCTGGAAAATGATCCGGCCAAGGCGCATCAATCCATCGCCGTTTTGAAAATCCGTGCGCTGGCCGACGAGAACATCCTTCACGTTCCCGATCATGCCGCCTTTTCCGACCGCGCCACGGCGCAGCCCAAACCGAAAACCGAGAGTGCTTCCATGTTGCCTGAGTGGTCCCCTTCGTCATGGCGTTCCAAACCGATCAGCCAGGTTCCGGCCTATCCGGACAGCAAGGCGCTGGCCGATGTCGAGGACAGGCTGCGCTCCTGGCCGCCGCTGGTTTTTGCCGGTGAAGCGCGCGCCCTGAAGAAATCGCTCGCGGCGGTTGCCGAGGGCCGTGGCTTCCTGTTGCAGGGCGGGGATTGCGCCGAAAGCTTTGCCGAACATGGCGCCGACAATATCCGCGACTTCTTCCGCGTCTTCCTGCAAATGGCTGTAGTGTTGACCTTCGCCGGTGCGCGGCCCGTCACCAAGGTCGGCCGCATCGCCGGGCAGTTTGCCAAGCCGCGCTCGTCGGATGTGGAATCGCGCGACGGCGTGACATTGCCCTCCTACCGCGGCGACATCATCAACGGCTTTGATTTCACGCCGGAGGCGCGCATTCCCGATCCGAACCGGCAGGAAATGGCCTATCGCCAGTCCGCCGCGACGCTGAACCTGCTGCGGGCCTTCTCGCAGGGCGGCTATGCGTCGCTCGACAATGTGCACAAATGGATGCTCGGCTTCGTGTCGGATTCGCCGCAAAAACATCGCTATGAGGCAGTTGCCGCGCGCATTTCCGAAACGATGGATTTCATGCGCGCCATCGGCATCACGCCCGACACGCATGAGGGCCTGCGCGAGACCGACCTCTACACCAGCCACGAAGCGCTGCTGCTCGGCTATGAGGAGGCGCTGACCCGCATCGACTCCACCACCGGCGACCACTATGCCACGTCCGGCCACATGATCTGGATCGGCGACCGCACCCGCCAGCCCGACCATGCCCATGTTGAATTCTGCCGCGGCATCAAGAACCCGGTCGGCCTGAAATGCGGCCCCTCCATGGAGCCCGACGGGTTGATCCGCCTGATCGACGCGCTCAACCCCGACAACGAGGCAGGCCGGCTCACGCTGATCGCGCGCTTCGGTTCCGACAAGGCGGGCGAGCATCTGCCGAAGCTTGTGCGCGCCGTCGAGCGCGAGGGGCGCACGGTCGTCTGGTCCTGCGACCCGATGCATGGCAACACGGTCACGGCCAATGGCTACAAGACGCGGCCCTTCGAGCGTATCCTGCGCGAAGTGCAGACCTTCTTCGAGGTTCACCGCGCCGAAGGCACGCATGCGGGCGGCATCCATATCGAGATGACGGGCAAGAACGTCACCGAGTGCACCGGCGGCGCGCGCGCCGTGCTGGCTGAAAACCTCGGCCAGCAGTATGACACGGTCTGCGACCCGCGCCTCAACGCCGAACAGGCGCTCGAACTGGCGTTCCTCGTTGCCGAACTGCTGAAGAAGGACGACCGCGCCGACGCCACACGCATCGCGGCGGAGTGAGGGGCGGCCCGTTCACGGTTAGGATGGCACTCGATCTGCGCTCTTCAACCGGAACGATAAGTCACCCCAAACTGCCCGGCAGCCTCAGTCCGTGCTCCTTCGCGCAATCAACGGCGATGTCATAACCGGCATCCGCATGGCGCATCACGCCGGTTGCCGGGTCGTTCCACAACACACGCTTCAGCCGCGCGGCAGCGCCGCGCGTGCCGTCGGCGACAACCACCATGCCGGAATGCTGGCTGAACCCCATGCCGACACCGCCGCCATGGTGCAGGCTGACCCAGGTGGCACCTGAGGCGGTGTTGAGGAGTGCGTTCAAAAGCGGCCAGTCGGACACGGCATCCGAGCCATCCTTCATCGCTTCCGTCTCGCGGTTGGGCGAGGCGACCGAACCGGAATCCAGATGGTCGCGCCCGATGACAATCGGAGCTTTCAGTTCGCCTGAGGCGACCATCCGGTTGAACATCAGCCCGGCCTTGTGCCGGTCGCCGAGCCCGATCCAGCAGATGCGGGCGGGCAGGCCCTGGAAGGCAATCCGCTCGCCCGCCATGTCGAGCCAACGGTGCAGATGCGTGTTGTTGGGGAACAGCTTCTTCATCGCCGCATCCGTCTTGCGGATGTCGTCCGGGTCGCCGGACAGCGCACACCAGCGGAAGGGTCCGATGCCGCGGCAAAACAACGGGCGGATGTAGGCGGGCACGAAGCCCGGAAACGCGAAAGCGTTGTCGAGCCCCTCCTCCTTCGCCACTTGCCGGATGTTGTTGCCGTAATCGAGCGTCGGCACGCCTGCGTTCCAGAAATCGACCATCGCCTGCACATGCACCTTCATCGAAGCGCGGGCGGCGGCCTCCACCGCTTTCGGGTCGCTCTCACGTTTGGCGCGCCATTCGCCAACGCTCCAACCCTGCGGCAGGTAGCCGTTCAGCGGGTCATGGGCGGAGGTCTGGTCGGTCACGATGTCGGGGCGTCCGTTCGGCATCGTTTCACCCGCCTTCATGCGCCGCACAAGTTCAGGAAACACATCGGCCGCATTGCCGACAAGACCGACGGATTTCGCCTCGCCCGCTGTCGTCCACCGGTCGATCAGCGCCAGCGCCTCGTCCAGCGTGTGCGCCTTGGCATCGAGGTAACGTGTGCGGATGCGGAAATCGATGCGCGTCTCATCGCACTCGACGGCGAGGCAGCACGCGCCCGCAAACACGGCGGCCAAAGGCTGTGCGCCGCCCATGCCGCCAAGCCCGCCCGTCAGGATCCAGCGGCCTTTCAGATCGCCGCCATAGTGCTGTCGGCCCGCCTCGGCAAAGGTCTCGTACGTCCCTTGGACGATGCCCTGCGTGCCGATGTAAATCCAAGAGCCGGCCGTCATCTGGCCATACATCATGAGGCCCTTGCGATCGAGTTCGTGGAAATGCGCCCAGTTCGCCCAATGCGGCACGAGATTTGAGTTGGCGATCAGGACGCGCGGCGCGTCCTTGTGGGTCCTGAACACTCCGACCGGCTTGCCGGACTGGACAAGCAGCGTCTCGTCGGCCTCCAGTGTCTTGAGCGCGGCGACAATGCGGTCGAAACTCTCCCAATCGCGCGCGGCGCGGCCGATGCCGCCATAGACAACGAGTTCATGCGGGTTCTCCGCCACATCGGGGTGGAGGTTGTTCATCAGCATGCGCATCGGAGCTTCGGTGAGCCAGCTTTTCGCGCTGATTTCCGGCCCTGTCGGCGGGAAGACATCACGCTGGTTGTGACGGCGGTCGATGCTCATCGGGACAACTCCGGGGCGAGTGCGGAAATGCGGTTCAGGATGGATGCAAGCACGGGGCGCAAATTGGCCGCTTTGGCCTCGCTGAAGGCGAAAGGCGGCGCTTCCGTTTCAAGATAGGCAGATTGCGCGATCTCCATCTGGATCGCGTGGACGCCTGTTTCGGGCCTGCCATAATGGCGCGTGGTCCAGCCGCCGCGGAAGCGGCCGTTGACGACATGGGTGAAGCCCGACGCTGCGGCGACCGCCCGTGCGGCGTCCGCGATCTGCGGATCGCAGGTTGTTCCATTGTCCGTGCCGATGTTCAAAACCGGCAACTCACCGTCAAACAGGAACGGGATGCGGCTGCGGATCGAATGGCAATCATAGAGGATCGCCACGCCATGGCGCGCCTTCACGCGGTCGATTTCAGCCTGAATCGCCGCATGATAGGGCCCGTGGAACGTGTTGATCCGTCGCAGGATTTCCGTCTCATCCGGGATGTGCGCCCATATCGCCGCGCCGTCGAAGTCCGTAATGGGCACAAGCCCGGTCGTGTTCTGGCCGGGGTAAAGCGAGTGGCCCGACGGATCGCGGTTGGCGTCGATCACATATCGGTGGAACGTCGCGCGCACGGTGGTGACGCCGGGCAGGAGCCCGCCATAGAGCTGCACGATGTGCCAGTCGGTGTCGGCAAGTTGACGGCCATTGGCGTTCAGCGATGCGGCGACCGCGGCAGGCACATGCAGCCCGCCATGCGGCATGCCGAGAATGACAGGCCCGTCCCCCGGCATGACGATGACCGGCGTCATGCGCCAAGCTCCGGCAGCGCGACACCGAGCGCGGCGATGAGGTCGCCGTCGCGCACGAGCCTGTGCGCCGCATCCAGATCGGGCGCGAGATAGCGGTCGTCACCGAGCGGCGGCACATCCTGCCGAAGCCGCTGCATCAGCCCCTGCAAAGGCACGCTCGTTTCGACCGGCGCGCGGAAGCCGACGCCCTGGGCCGCGCACAGCGCTTCGATGGCGATGATGCGTTCGAGATTTTCAGCCATCCGCATCAGGCGCCGCGCGCCATGGGCGGCCATCGACACATGGTCTTCCTGGTTGGCCGATGTCGGCGTTGAATCCGTCGAGCACGGATTGGCAAGATGCTTGTTCTCGCTCATCAAGGCGGCGCTCGTCACTTCCGCGATCATGAAACCGGAGTTGAGGCCGGGGTTGGGCGTCAGGAACGGCGGCAGATCGAAGGACAAGGTTGGGTCCACCATCAAAGCGATTCGCCTTTGGCTGATCGCACCGATTTCGGCCGCCGCAATCGCGATCATGTCGGCGGCGAAGGCGACGGGTTCGGCGTGGAAATTGCCGCCGGACACGATCTGGCCGGTCTCGCGCAGGATCAGCGGATTGTCGGTCGCCGCATTGGCTTCGATTTCGAGCGTGCGCGCCGCGTGGCGCAAAAGGTCCATCGCCGCGCCCGTCACCTGCGGCTGGCAGCGGATGCAATACGGATCCTGCACGCGGGTGTCGCCATCGCGGTGGCTTTCGCGGATGTCGGATCCGGCGAGAATGGCGCGCATCGCATCGGCAGCTTCGATCTGGCCGCGATGGCCGCGCAGCGCATGGATCTCCGGCTCCAGCGGTGCGGTCGAGCCCATGATCGCGTCGGTCGAAAGGCAGGCGATGGCGAGCGCGTTCTGCGCCGCGCGCCAGACAGCGAAAAGTCCGGCCAGCGCGTATGCGGTCGAGAACTGCGTACCGTTGATCAGCGCAAGCCCCTCTTTCGCGCCCAATGTCACCGGCGAAAGCCCGGCCTTGCGCAAGGCCGCGCGCGCATGCATCACATGTCCCTCGAATTCCGCCTCGCCCTCCCCCAACATTGCCGCCGCCATATGCGCCAGCGGTGCCAGGTCGCCCGATGCGCCGACCGAGCCCTGCCCCGGAATGACCGGCGTGACACCACGCGCCAGCATCGCCTCAATCAGGGTGATGATCTCCATGCGCACGCCCGACGCGCCGCGCCCGAGGCTGAGCAGCTTCAGCGCCATCATCAGCCGCGCCACATGTGTCGGGATCGGTTCGCCCACGCCGCAGCAATGCGACACGATGAGATTGCGTTGCAGCGTTTCGGTGTCGTCGGCAGCAATGGGGATGGAAGCGAGCTTTCCGAAGCCGGTGTTGACGCCATAGACCGGCGCGCCCGCCGAGACAGCGCGCTGCACGAGCGCCGCCGCCGCCTCGATGGAACCATGGCAGGCTGGATCAAGCCGCACGGCGCGGCCCTCGCGCCACACGGTCTCAAGCTCGGCGAGCGTCGCCGCGCCGGGGTTGAGAACCAGCGCGCTCACAGCGCTCCTCCGAAAATGCGTTCGGACAAGGGGTTGAAGCCGATGCGGTAACTCAGTTCCGCCGGGTGGCTCGCATCCCACAGGCAAAGGTCCGCACGTTTGCCGGCCGCTATCACACCGCGATCGGCAAGGCCGAGGGCGCGCGCCGCATTGCGTGTCGCACCTGCCAGCGCTTCCTCGGGCGTGAGGCGGAACAGGGTGCAGGCCATGTTCATCGCCGTCAGGATCGAGGAAAGCGGCGAGGAACCGGGGTTGCAATCGGTTGCGACCGCCATCGGCACTCCCGCCTGCCGCAGCTTCGCAACCGGCGGCAGCGTCGTTTCCCGCAGCGTGTATGCCGCGCCGGGCAGCAGCACGGCCACGGTGCCTGCCGCTTTCATGGCGTCAATGCCTTCATGGTCGAGATGTTCCAGATGATCGGCCGACAGCGCGGCGAAGCGCGCGGCCAGCGCCGCCCCGCCGGAGTTCGACAATTGCTCGGCGTGAAGCTTCACAGGCAGGCCGAGCGCCTTGGCCTTGAGGAACAGCCGCTCGATATGCGCCGGAGAAAAGGCGATCGCCTCGCAGAAACCGTCCACCGCGTCGACGAAGCGGGCGGCATGGGCCGCTTCCAGCGCTGGAATGCACACTTCGTCGAGATAGGCGTCCGCCCTGCCCTTGTACTCCGCCGGAACCGCATGGGCGCCGAGAAAGCTCGTCACCACGCTGAGCGGCCGTGTGCGCCCGATCACGCGGGCTATGCGCAGCATCTTCATTTCGGTTGCCGCATCAAGCCCGTAGCCCGACTTGATCTCCAGCGTGGTGACACCCTCCGCCATCAGCGCGTCGACACGCCTGGCGGCATCAGCGAGCAACACCGCATCCTTGGCAAGGCGCGTTTCGGCAACCGTCGAGAGAATGCCGCCCCCCGCCCGCGCGATCTCCTCATAGGTCGCGCCACCGAGCCGCATTTCGAACTCGTGCGCGCGGTTGCCGCCATGGACAATATGGGTGTGGCAATCGATCAGGCCGGGCGTGATCAGCCGCCCGCCGCAATCAAAGTGCTCGTCGCCGGAAAACTGCGCTGGAAGCTGGTCCGCCGGGCCGACCCATTCAATCGCCGCGCCGCGCAACGCCAGCGCACCATTTGCGATCAGGCCATAGGGCGCGCCGCCTTCCGCCATGGTCGCCACCGTCGCATTGAACAGAACAGGCATGGTCACCGAACTCCCATTGACGCGACGACGCTAGGCGACTAGCGTGAATATGTCTAGACATAAGAGGCCGCGATGCAGACAATTCACGCCGCATATGCGCTGCTGCCGGAAGGGTGGCGCGGCGATGTGCGCATCGTGCTTTCCGGCGGCGTAATCGCAGGCGTGGAGGCAGGCGCGGCTCGCCTGCCGGATGCGGTGCATGTCGATGCATTGCTGCCTGCCCCCGGCAACCTGCATTCGCATTGTTTCCAGCGCGCCATGGCTGGCATGACGGAACACCGCGCGCATGGCCGGGATGATTTCTGGTCATGGCGCGAACTCATGTATCGCTTCCTCGATCATCTGACGCCGGAGGAATACGAAGCGGTTGCCGCACTCGTGTTCATGGAAATGGCGGAGGCCGGGTTCGCGTCGGTGGGCGAGTTTCACTACGTGCATCACCAGCCCGGCGGCGCGCCCTATGCGCGGGTGGATGAGTTGTCGGGACGGGTGTTTGCCGCCGCGCTCGAAACCGGCATCGGGCTGACGCATTTGCCGGTTCTCTATGCGTATGGCGGCACAGGCGAGGCGCCGCTGCACGGCGGCCAGCTGCGTTTCGGCAATGATTGGAACGGCTTCGAGCGGCTTTTCGATTCGGTTCTTGATTCAGCGCGTGAGCTCCCCGCCGACGCAATCATCGGCGTCGCGCCGCATTCGCTGCGCGCCGTCAATCCGGAGCAGATGCGGCAGATCAGCCAATCGCACAGCAACAGGCCGATCCACATCCACGCGGCAGAACAGCCCAAGGAGGTGGCGGACACCGTTCAATGGCTGGGCCAGCGCCCGGTCGAATGGCTGCTCGACAACACGCCGCTCGGGCGGAACTGGTGCCTCATCCATTGCACCCACATGACCGACGATGAAACCGTGAGACTTGCCGCTTCGGGCGCGGTTGCGGGGCTCTGCCCTGTCACCGAAGCCAATCTCGGCGACGGGATTTTCAACGGTCAGGCCTATGTGGGGGCCGGCGGTGCTTTCGGCACCGGATCTGATTCCAACATCCGCATCACGCTCGGGGGGGAACTGGCTCAGCTTGAATATAGCCAGCGGCTGAAATCCGGCATGCGCAACGCGCTCGCGGTCGACGAAGGCTCGACCGGTGAACAGCTCTACCGGCGTGCCGCGGCCGGCTCAGCGCAGGCGCTCGGCCGGCGAGCTGGCGAGATTGCGCCGGGCATGCTGGCCGATCTCGTTGCGCTCAACACTCAACATCTGGCCCTTGCACCGCTCCAGCACTCACAATGGATCGACGGCTGGCTGTTTGCCGCCGATGACCGGGTGGTCTCGGATGTCTGGTCGGCCGGCCGCCACATTGTGCGCGGCGGCAGGCACCACGCCCATGAGGCGATCACCCGGCGCTACCGCGCGACCTTGCGCCGGCTCGTCGAACGGCTGTGACCAGCCACCGCGCCATACGCGAGGAAATCATGCGCCGGGTGCGCGCCCGCGAATGGCGGGCGGGCGACGCCATACCGGGTGAAATCGAACTGGCTTCGCAATTCGGTGTCGCCCGCGCCACGATGAACAAGGTGCTGACGGCCCTTTCGGATGAGGGCATCCTTGAGCGCCGCCGCAACGCCGGCACCCGCGTCGCCGCGCGGCCCGTTCGTCAGGCACGGTTGGATATCCCGCTGGTGCGTCGCGAAGTCGAGACCACAGGGGCTGCCTATGGCTACGCGCTGCTCGCCCGCGCCATCATCCCGGATGGGGCCACACAAGCCTGGCTGCATCTATCATGCCTGCACAGTGCAAATGGCAAACCGTTCATGTTCGAGACGCGCCGCATCAACCTCACAATCGTGCCAACGGCGCGCGAAGCCGATTTCAGCGCCGTCAATCCGAATGAATGGCTGGTCGACGCCATGCCCTTCACGGATGCGGAATTCGCGTTTTCCGCCGCGTCCGCCTCGCCGGAGGAAGCCAGACTGCTGCACGAGAAACCGGGCGCCGCCCTGTTCCTGTCGGAGCGCACGACGTGGCTGGATGATCAGATGATCACTTTTGCCAGGATGGCATACAGGCCCGGTCACAGCGTGCGGACACGGATTTAGGTTCAGGCCCGAACATCCACGACCACGCGGCCTTGCACTTGCCCCTTCAGGATGTCGGCACCCAGTTGCGGAAGATCGGCCAATGTGGCGGGGCGGACCATGGCTTCAAGCTTGTCCAACGGCAGGTCGGCGGCGATGCGTGTCCAGGCAGCGACACGGTTTTGGTAAGGCTGCATCACGCTGTCGATGCCGAGCAGATTGACTCCACGCAGCAGGAACGGAATGACGGTGGCCGGAAGGTTCGCGCCACCCGCCAGACCGACCGCCGCCACCGAGGCACCATATTTCATTTGGCCAAGCACACGCGCCAGCATCGCGCCTCCCACGGCATCGATGCATCCGGCCCAGGTTTCGGCCTCCAGCGGGCGCTTCACGGTTTCGTTGATCGTTTCGCGCGCCACGATCTGGCTTGCGCCAAGCGAGCGCAAATAGGCTTCCGTTTCCGGCCGCCCCGTGACCGCCGCGACCTCATGGCCGAGCTTGGCAAGGATCGCCACGGCAACCGAGCCGACGCCGCCGGCAGCGCCGGTGACCAGAACAGGGCCACTGCCCGGCTTCAGGCCATGGGCTTCGAGCGCCATCACCGCCAGCATGGAAGTGAGCCCGGCCGTGCCAACCGCCATCGCTTGGCGCGTCGACAGCCCGTCGGGCAGCGGCACCAGCCAATCAGCCTTGACGCGCGCCTTTTCTGCGAAGCCGCCCCAATGCACTTCGCCCACACGCCAGCCCGTCAGCACCACCCTGTCGCCCGGCTTGTAGCGGGCATCGTCAGAAGCCTCGACGGTTCCCGCGAAATCAATCCCCGGCACATGCGGGTAGGTTCTGACCAGCCCGCCGCCCGGCCCGATGCACAGCCCGTCCTTGTAGTTGACGGTGGAATACTCAACCGCGACCGTCACGTCGCCCGCAGGCAGGCGCGATTCGTCCACGGTCTGCACCGACGCCGATGTCGGGGCGTCGCCCTCTTTCTCAACCACAAGCGCACGAAAGCCCATCTTTTCAATCTCCTTGCCGGAATGCCGGAATCAGTTCTTCAGGCCGCGCATCACCTGCACCGGATCAAAATCCGGCGCGGAAATGTCAGCGGCAGTGAGCGCATGACCGGCAGCGAAGATGCGCCGCGCCGCCATGTGGGTCTTGCCGTCATTGATCGTGTCAACCGCAATCGCCCGGCCATGCTTGATGTACCAGACAGCGGTCGCGCCCTCGCGATGCCCTTGCAGCGCGATCTCCCCGTCCGGTGCGACAGCCAAACCGGCCGTCTGCAATTTCCAGTCATACTGATCCGACCAAAACCAGGGCACCGGCGCGTAAGGCATGTGAACACCCATGATTTCGTCAGCGACATGGTGTGCCTGATCGATCGCGTTTTGCACTGATTCAAGCCGCATCATCGTGCCTGCGATCGGGAAAAGCGCGCAGTCCCCCGCCGCATACACAGCCGGATCGGCGGTCCGCGCATGGGCGTCAACGGTGATTCCGTTTTTCGTCTCCAAGCCCGCGCCTGCCGCCAGTTCATCATTGGCGAGGCCGCCAATGCCGACAAGCGCGAGATCGGCAGCAATATTCGATCCGTCCGCCAGCGAGACGCCGGTGAAGCGGCCATCCACGCCATCCAACCGTTCAAGCGTCACTCCGGTTCGGATGCTGACACCGTGCGACCGGTGTTTCTCGGCAACCAGACGGGACATGGTTTCGCCCGCAACGCGGTTCAGGATGCGCGGCGCTGCTTCCAAAAGCGTGACCGTCACGCCTTGGGCGGCGAGCGTCGCTGCAAATTCCAGTCCGATGAAACCGCCGCCGATGATGACGGCATGGCGCGCGTCTTGCACGGCGTCCCTCAGCGCGTCGGCATCCGCCAGGCCGCGCAAGGTATGCACCCCTTTCAGCCCCATCCCCATGGCGTCCGGCAGGCGGCGCGCGCGCGAGCCGGTGGCAAACACAAGCGCGTCATAGCCAATCGCCCGGCCGCCCTTGAGTGTGACGCTGCGGGCATTCGCATCAACCGATTGCGCGGCGGCGCCCTTTAGAAATGTAACGCCATGATCGGCAAAAGCGGTCTCGCCGCTGAGCGCCAGCCCGTCCACGCCGGTCTTGCCGGTGACATAGCCCTTTGAAAGCGGCGGGCGCTGATACGGGAAATGCGGCTCATCGCCAAGGATGGTCACCGTGCCGGGAAAGCCCTTGCTCCTCAGCCGCATGGCGCAGGAAAACCCCGCCTGCCCCGCCCCGATGATCACCACACTTTCAGCCACGACCGGCTCCAGCACTTGCACTCTCAGGACAGCGTTGTAGTCATTCCAGTCTTGAAGGAAAGCCGGGCGCGCGAAGATCGGTGCCGAGCGCATCCTCCAGCAGCTTCACGACCTGGGTCGATTGCGCCTGCCCGCCATAGGCCGCCGCGCCGCGCATGAAAGTCTGATGCGTCATGCCGGCAAGGTCGAGCGGCACGCCGAACTCGCGGCCGAACGCCATGGCGAAACCCAAATCCTTGAGCGCCAGATCCATCGTGAACGCGATGTCATAGGAGCCATTGAGAATCAGTTGGCCCTCCGTTTCATGCACGAAGGACGTGCCTGACGACGCCGCTATCGCCTCCCAGCTTTTCGCGAGGTCAAGCCCTCCGCGTTTGGCCAGCATCAGCGCCTCGCCATCGGCGACCAGATGGATGAAGGCCAGCATGTTGGTGATCACTTTGATGACGGACGCCGAGCCAAGCGGCCCCATGTGCAGGATCTTGCCGCCCATCGCCTGGAGCGCGGGCTTGTGTTTCTCGAACACGTCCAGATCGCCGCCGGCCAGAACCGTGATCTTGCCCTGCCCGGCCAGATGCACGCCGCCGGTGACCGGGGATTCCATCATGCGCACGCCGTGCTTGTCCGCCTGTGCGGCAAGCCGCAGCACATCATCGCGGCCAAGAGTGGACATTTCGATCCAGTCCATGCCGACGCGTGCGGACGCCAGCATCCGGCCGAGCACCATTTCAGACACGGCGGGCGATGGCAGGCAGGTGAACACGGCATCACAACTGCCCGCCACCTCCTCGGGCGTTGGCGCAAACGATGCGCCGAGCGCGATGTGCCGTTGGGCAAGCGCCGGGTTCAGATCGCTGACCGTGACCGCAAACCCTTCCCTCAGCAGGCTTGCCGCCAGATGCCCACCCAGATTGCCCAGACCAATGAACCCATAGCGCATGACCGGCCTCCCCCGCTATGCCCAACCCCGCCCCACACTAGCCCACACATGCCCGGACGGGCGACTGGAAACGACACGTCGTGGCGTTTGACGGATTGCGCGCGCGCCCCTTGACCATGTTACATGCGCGGCGCGCATCAAGGAGCACGGCGCAAATGCCATTGGCGATGAACAAGCATGTTTTCATTACCTGCGCCGTCACAGGTTCGGGTGGCACGCAAGACCGCTCGCCCCATGTGCCACGCTCGCCCAAACAGATCGCTGAGGCCGCCATCGACGCGGCCAAGGCCGGCGCCGCCATCGTGCACTGCCACGTGCGCGACCCGGAGACGGGCAAGCCGCGCCGCGACGTGCATCTTTACCGGGAGGTGACGGAGCGCATTCGAGACGCAGATGTCGATGTCGTCTTGAACCTCACTGCCGGCATGGGCGGCGACCTGGTGTTCGGCGACGTCGAGAACCCGCTGCCCTTGAAATTCCCCGGAACCGACATGGGCGGCGCGACCAACCGCATGGAGCACATCGCCGCCTGTCTGCCGGAAATCTGCACGATGGATTGCGGCACCATGAATTTCGCCGAAGCCGACTATGTCATGACCAACACGCCCGGCATGCTGCGGGCGATGGGATCAATGATGACGAAACTCGGCGTGAAACCCGAAATCGAGGCGTTCGACACCGGCCACCTTTGGTTCGCAAGGCAATTGGTCGAGGAAGGCACGCTCGAACCCGACGCACTCGTGCAACTCTGCATGGGCGTGCCTTGGGGCGCGCCGGACGACCTCAACACCTTCATGGCCATGGTCAACAATGTGCCGAAGGAATGGACGTGGAGCGCTTTTTCCATCGGCCGCAACCAGATGCCCTATGTGGCCGCCGCCGTGCTCGCCGGTGGCAATGTGCGCGTCGGACTGGAAGACAATCTATGGCTCGACAAGGGCGTGCTCGCCACCAACGCCCAACTGGTCGAACGCGCGGTGACGATCATCGAGAACCTGGGCGCGCGGGTGATCGGGCCGGAGGAGGTCAGGCGTACATTGCGGCTGACGAAAAGAGCGCCGAAATGATGCAGGCTGCGATCCTTGGTGCCGGCGTCATCGGCGCGGCGTGGGCGGCGCGGCTGAGGGAAAACGGCATTCCCTGCACGGTGTTTGACCCGGCACCCGATGCGGCCAAGAAGCTGGCAGATGTGCTGGACAACGCCGACCGCGCCTACGCCAAGCTCACCATGGCGCAACGCCCGCAGACGGCGGCGGTCCGATTGGCGGCGACGATGGGCGATGCTGTCCGCGATGCGGACCTCATCATCGAGGCCGTGCCGGAACGCATCGACATCAAGCTGAAGGTCTATGCCGAAGTGGAGGCGTCGGCACGCCCCGACGCGATCATCGCCTCGTCCACCTCGGGCTTCCTGCCATCCGATTTGCAAGCGGGAATGAAGCACCCTGAGCGCCTGCTTGTCGCGCATCCGTTCAACCCGGTCTACTTGCTGCCGGTCGTGGAAATCGTTGCGGGCAAGGCGACGTCAAAGGAGGCAGTCGAACGCATCATGGCGTTCCTGCCGGAAATCGGCATGAAGCCGATCCTGATCCGCAAGGAGATCGACGCCTTCGTCGCCGACCGGCTGCTCGAAACGCTCTGGCGGGAAGCGCTCTGGCTCATCAAGGACGGCATCTGCACGACGCAAGAGCTTGACGACATAATGCGCTTCGGTTTCGGCCTGCGCTGGGCGCAGATGGGCCTGTTCGAGACCTATCGCACGGCGGGTGGCGATGCCGGGATGCGTCATTTCATGGCGCAGTTCGGGCCTTGCCTGACATGGCCGTGGAGCCGGTTGACCGATGTTCCGGAATTCACCGATGAACTCGTCGACCTGATCGCGGGGCAATCCGACGCGCAATCCGGCCACATGACGATCCGCGAACTGATCCATGCGCGCGATGACAATCTGATCGCCATTCAGCAGGCGCTGAAAGCGAACAATTGGGGCGCAGGCAAGCTCCTCGCCGACTATGAGAAGCGCCTGTTCGACCGCGCAGCCAGGGCCGATGCCATCACGCCGGGGCCGCATCTCATCCGCACCACCGAGCGCCGTGTGCCGGTCGACTGGGCGGATTACAACGGCCACATGAACGAGGCGCGCTACCTGCAAGCCTTCGGGGACGCCACCGATGCCTTGATGCGGATCGTCGGCTGCGATGCCGACTATGTAGCCGGCGGCCATTCCTTCTTCACTGTGGAAACGCATATCCGCCATCTGGACGAAGTGCGGGTCAACGAGGTGGTGACCACCGAGACACAGGTGATCAGCGGGGCGGGAAAGAAGATGCACCTGTTCCATGAACTGCGCCACGCCGATGGCCGCTTGCTGGCAACGGGCGAACACATGATGGTGCATGTGTCGCTCGTCACCCGCGCCGCCTGCGATCCGCTGCCGCATGTGGCGCGAAAGATGATGGAGTTGGCGGCTCTGCACGCGGCCTTGCCCGTACCGGATGGACTGGGCCGCAGCGTGGGGATGAAGAAGTGAAGCACCGTGAACGCATGCCCTCCCCTTCATCCTGAGGTGCTTTTGTCCCATGGTTCGAGGCTCGCGTCGCTCGCACCTCACCATGACGGGACAAGAGCCTCGAAGGACGAAGGGGAAGCTCCACACCAGATTTCGGAACCCAGACCGTGGACTTCTCCCTCACCGACGAACAGAAACTGATCATCGAAACGACGCGCGCCTTCGTCGAGAACGAACTCTATCCGCATGAGGCGGAAATCGAGCGCACAGGCCATTTGCGGACGGATTTGATCGCGGAACTCAAGGGCAAGGCGATTGCGGCCGGGCTCTATGCGGCGAACATGCCCGAGGAGGTGGGCGGTGCAGGACTCGATACGCTGACCTGGCTTCTCTATGAAAAAGAGCTCGGCCGGGCCAATTATGCGCTGCACTGGACATGCGTGGCGCGGCCCTCGAACATCCTGCTTGCCGGCACGCCTGAACAGCGCGAGCGCTACCTTCTGCCCTGCGTGCGCGGCGAGAAATCCGATTGCCTTGCGATGACGGAACCGGGTGCCGGGTCCGATCTGCGTGGCATGAAAGCGACCGCCGTTCAACGCGGCGGAGACTGGGTGCTGAACGGCGTCAAGCATTTCATCAGCCATGCCGATCACGCTGATTTCGCCATCGTCTTCATGGCGACGGGCGAAGAGCAGGGCCCGCGCGGTCCGAAGAAGCGGATCACGGCTTTCTTCGTGGACAAGGGCACGCCAGGCTTTTCCGTGCGTGAAGGCTATCGCAATGTCAGCCATCGCGGCTACACCAATTCAATCCTTGAGTTTGATGAGTGCCGCCTGCCTGCCTCCGCCATTCTGGGCGAGGTGCACAAGGGCTTCGATGTCGCCAACAGCTGGCTTGGCGCGACCCGCCTGCAAGTGGCCGCGACCTGTCTCGGACGCGGCGAGCGCGCCTTTGCCCATGCCGTCGAATGGGCTGCGCAACGCGAGCAATTCGGGCAGGCCATCGGCAAGTTCCAGGGCGTCTCGTTCAAGCTCGCCGACATGGCGGTTGAAATGAAGGCCGCCGAATTGATGGTGCTCGAAGCCGGCTGGAAATTCGACCAGGGCACCGTCACCGACATGGACATGGCGATGGCGAAACTCAAGGCGACCGAGATGCTGGCCTTCGTCGCCGACGAGGCGATCCAGATCCATGGCGGCATGGGCCTGATGGATGAATTGCCGCTGGAGCGCATCTGGCGCGACGCGCGCATCGAGCGCATCTGGGAAGGCACGAGCGAGATCCAGCGCCACATCATTTCGCGCGCGCTGCTGCGGCCATTGGAGAGCTGATGGCGATGAGCCCCCTCGCCCGCCTGCTCAAGCCGAAATCCGTCGCCGTCTTTGGCGGGTCATGGGCGGCGGCCGTCATCCGCCAGACGCGCAAGATGGGTTTTGCCGGTGACATTTGGCCCGTGCACCCGGAAAAGACCGAGATCGAGGGCCTGCCCGCGTTCAAGTCCGTCGCCGATTTGCCTGCCGCGCCGGATGCATCGTTCATCGGCGTGAACCGCTTCCTCACCATTGATGTCGTGCGTGACCTCTCGGCGCGCGGCGCGGGCGGCGCGATCTGTTTTGCCTCAGGCTTCAAGGAAGACGCGACCGACCCTGCGACCGGGGCCCGGCTGCATGAGGATTTGATCAAGGCGGCAGGCGCGATGCCGGTGCTCGGACCGAATTGCTATGGATTGCTCAACTATGCCGATGGCGTCGCGCTCTGGCCAGACCAGCATGGCGGGCGGCGTCTGGCGGACGGGGCGTCGGGGGCAGCGATCGTGACGCAGTCCTCCAACATCGCGCTCAACATGACAATGCAGACGCGCGGCCTGCCGATCGCCTTCGTGATGACCGCAGGCAACCAGGCGCAGACCGGCGTTTCCGGCATCGCGCTTGGGCTGATCGAGGATCCGCGCGTGTCGGTGCTGGGCCTGCATATCGAAGGGTTCGACAACGTGTCTGGCTTCGAGCGGCTTGCGGCCCGCGCGCGCGAACTTGGCAAACCTGTCGTGGCAATGAAGGTTGGACGCTCCGAGCAGGCCCGGCGCGCGACCGTCAGCCATACCGGCTCGCTCGCCGGCAATGATGCGGCGTCCGACGCGTTTCTCGCGCGCCTGGGGATCGCGCGAGTCGACACGATTCCGGTCTTTCTTGAGACACTGAAGCTGTTGCATGTGCATGGTCCGCTTGGCGGGATGCGCCTGTCGTCGATGAGCTGTTCTGGTGGCGAGGCGTCGCTGATGTCTGACGCCGCTGTCGGTCGCCCGGTGGGTTTTCCGCCGCTGGCCGAAGCGCATGCCCGCATGGTGAAAGACACGCTGGGGCCGCTTGTCGCCATCGCAAATCCGCTCGATTACCACACCTTCATCTGGAATGACCGCCCGGCGATGCAGCGCACCTTCACCGCCTTCACTGCTGGCGGTTTCGATCTCAACCTGCTGGTGCTGGATTTTCCGCGCCGCGACCGCTGTTCGGATGCGGACTGGATCAACACCGTCGATGCCTTTCGCGCGGCGCTGGCGGCCAACACCGCGAAGGGCGCCGTGGTGGCGTCATTGCCGGAGACACTGCCCGAACACTGGGCCGACGATCTGATGGCGCGCGGCATCGCACCCTTGTGCGGCATTGCCGAAGCGATGGACGCCATCGCCGGCGCAGCCTTGATCGGCCATGCATGGCGGCAGCCTGTGTGCGCACCGATGAATGTCGCGCCGAGGCCGCCGCTCGCCGGGCGCGTTTTGACAGAGGCCGAGGCCAAGGCGCGGCTCCGTGCCTTCGGACTGCCGGTGCCGGAGGGCCGCGACTGCCGGACCATCGACGAGGCTGTCGCCGCGGCGCGGGACCTGGGTTTTCCGGTTGCGGCCAAGACGATGGGCCTTGCGCACAAAAGCGAACGCAACGCCGTGAGATTGCATCTCGCCGACGCCGCTGCCGTCGGGGACGCGGCGCGCCGCCTGCTGACGCTCGGCGACAGCGTGCTTGTGGAACGCATGGTTGCAGACGGTGTGGCCGAACTGATCGTCGGCGTGACGCGCGACGCCGTTTTTGGTCCGGTGCTGACCATCGGGACCGGCGGGGTGCTGGTCGAGTTGCTCAATGACGCGTGCACCCTGCTGCTCCCCGCCGACCGCGCTGAGCTGGAGACGGCATTGCGCAGCCTCAAGATGTTCCCGCTGCTCGATGGCTACCGTGGCAGGCCGAAGGCGGATCTGGAGGCCGTGCTCGATACGCTTGAGCGCGCCGCGCATTTTGCCACCACCCATGCCGAGGCAATCATCGAGATGGATCTGAACCCCGTCATTGCAACCCCGCACGGCGCCTGGATCGCCGACGCCCTGCTTGTGGAGGCCGCCCATGCCTGACATCATCACCACACGCTGCGAGGGCGGGGTGCTGGAAGTCACGCTCGACCGGCCGAAGGCCAACGCCATTGACCTCGCGACCTCGCGGCTGATGGGCGAGACTTTCCGCGCCTTTCGCGACGACACCAGTTTGCGCGTCGCCATCCTGCGCACGGCGGGCGAAAGGTTTTTCTCGGCCGGATGGGATCTGAAGGCCGCCGCGGCCGGGGATGCGGTAGACGCGGACTATGGCGTCGGCGGCTTCGGTGGTTTGCAAATGCTGCCCGGATTGAACAAGCCGGTAATCGCAGCAGTAAACGGCATGGCGGTTGGCGGCGGGTTTGAACTGGCGCTCTCCTGCGACCTGATCTACGCGACCGCGCATTCGCGTTTCGCCCTGCCCGAAATCAATGCAGGAACGCTGGCGGATTCCGGCACGATCCGTCTGCCGAAGCGCATCCCCCATCATGTCGCGATGGACCTGCTGCTGACAGGCCGATGGATGGAGGCCGACGAGGCCGCGCGCTGGGGCCTTGTCAATGCCGTGTTGGCGGACGAACAGGCGCTGATGGACAAGGCATGGGAAACGGCGCGGCTTCTCGCTGCCGGACCGCCCTTGGTGTTTGCCGCAATCAAGGAAGTGGCACGCGCGGCGGAAACCATGGCCTTCGCCGATCTGATGCACGTCATCGCTCGCAAGGCCCTGCCAACGGTGAAGGCGCTGTATGAAAGCGAGGACCAGCTTGAGGGCGCAAGAGCCTTTGCGGAGAAGCGCCACCCTGTCTGGAAAGGATGCTGACGTCGCGCACCATGCGATATTTTTCTTCTATCGTATGGACGTGATGCAGCGTTCATTCTATTTCCTGCCCCACGCTTTGGCCCCCTCCATGGAACCTGATCATGACATTGAAGTTCGCGGTGCTCGGCGCCGGCCGCATCGGCAAGGTTCATGCCCGCGCCATCGCCGCAAACCCAGACGCGTCATTGGCGGCTGTGGCTGACTCCGCGGTCGAGGCCGCTGAGGCACTTGCCAACACCCATGGCTGCGCGGTGAGCACGATTGACGAGATCGAAGCCGACAATACGATTGACGCCGTCATCATCTGCACGCCGACGAGCACCCACGCCGACCTGATCGAGCGCTTCGCCAAGGCCGGCAAGGCGATCTTTTGTGAGAAACCGGTCGATCTCTCGCTTGCCCGGGTCAAGGCGTGTCTTGGCGTTGTCAAAGCCTCGGGGGCCAAGCTGATGGTTGGCTTCAACCGCCGGTTCGACCCGCATTTCAGGGCCGTGCGCCAGGCCATCGACGACGGCGCGATCGGCGATGTCGAGATGGTTCAGATCGTCTCCCGCGATCCGGGCGCCCCGCCGGTGTCCTATATTCAAACCTCCGGCGGCATCCTGCGTGACATGACGATCCATGACTTCGACATGGCGCGCTTTCTGCTGCGAGAAGAGCCGACGCACGTCTTCGCCACCGCCTCTGTTCTGGTCGACGCGGAAATCGGCAAGGCGGGCGACTTTGATTCCGTCTCGGTCATCCTGATGACGGAGAGCGGAAAACATTGCTCGATCTCCAACTCGCGTAGGGCGGCCTATGGCTATGACCAGCGCATCGAAGCGCACGGCTCGAACGGTGCGGTGCGGGCGGAAAACCAGCGGCCGGTATCCATCGAGGTCGCGGGCCGGTTGGGCTATACGCGCCCGCCCCTGCATGATTTCTTCATGACGCGTTATCTTGATGCCTACGCCGCCGAAATCGCCGCTTTTGTTGACGTGATCAGGAACGATGCAGCGCCCTCCCCCTCCGGGGAAGACGGCCTGATCGCGCTCGCCTTGGCCGATGCGGCGCTGAAATCCATCAAGGAAGGCCGCCTGGTTGCCGTATCCGAGGTGCTGTAAGCGGTGCATGACGCCAGTCGAGGCTGGCATTGCGCGCGATGGAACGCCTGTTCCAATTGAAGCGGCACCGTGCAACAGTTGCGCGGCCAGCATTTGCCAGCCAGCCCTGTGACATGCCGCCTCTTGCCCCTCCCGCCAGTTTCGACGCGTTGAAAGCACGCATCGCCTCCGGTGAGGATGCGTTTCCAAAGCGGTTGGCGCAGGCGGCGCGTCACGCCCTTGCCCATCCCGATGAGGTGGCGCTCGGCACCGCCGCAAGCATTGCCGAAGCGGCGGATGTCCAGCCTTCGACCCTGGTGCGCCTTGCGCATCATCTGGGTTACCAAGGATTCAGCGATTTCCAGAGCGTGTTCCGCGAGCGGTTGAGGGAACGCGCTTCCAGCTATGAAGAACGCTTGGCCCGGTTGGAACACGGGACAGAGCCGGAAAGCCGGGAAACGGCGTTGCTGGAGGGCTTCCTCACGGCGGCGCGGCGATCGGTCGAACACTTGGCCGCGCGTGTGGACAGCGTTCAGTTCGCGCAAGCGGTGCGGACGCTGGCGGCAGCCGACACAATCTATCTGGTGGCGAAGCGGCGGACCTACCCTTTGGCGGCTCATCTTGGCTACGCCTTTGCCAAACTGGGCGTGAGGGCCGTGCTGATCGACAGTCCGAACGGCGTTGATGGCGAAATCGCCAGCCATGCAACGGCGAAGGATGCCGCGATTGCGTGCAGTTTCGCGCCCTATGCCCCGGAGACCCTTGAACTGTCGCGCGGACTTGGCAAAAGCAAAGTGCCGCTGGTGGCCATCACGGATTCAGCGCTTTCGCCGCTCGCCGCTCTCGCCACCCATTGGCTGGAGGTGTCCGAAAGCGATTTCGCCGGCTTCCGCTCGCTTTCGGCATCCATGGGGTTGACGTCAGCGCTTGCTGTGGCCGTAGCGGAACGCAGACGGCACAGGGGCTGAGCCAATGAGCATCGCCACCCTCTACGACACATCGGATGCGCTGGGCCTTGCGGCCCATGTCGCCGCAGGCGATGTCGCACCTGTCGAATTGCTGGATGAGGCGATCAGCCGCGCCGAAGCGGTCAATCCGCAACTGAACGCCATCGCCATCCGGGCCTATGACGCCGCCCGCGCCATGATTGCCGCCGAATTGCCTGCCGGACCGTTCAGCGGCGTGCCGTTGCTGTTGAAGGACAATGGCGCCGAAGCGCGTGATTTCCCGTCGACCGGCGGCTCCAAGCTGACGGCGAACACCGTCTGGGATCAGGATTCCACTGTGTTCCTGCGGCTCAAGGCGGCAGGTCTCGTGCCGTTTGCACGCACGACGGTTCCGGAATTCTGCGTGGGTCCGGCGAGCGAGGCGACGGTCTATGGCGGCCCGGCGCGCAATCCGTGGAATTTGGGGCGCACGCCCGGCGGCTCGTCCGGCGGCTCGGCGGCGGCGGTCGCGGCAGGCATTGTGCCCGCCGCCCATGGCTCGGATGGCGGCGGCTCGATCCGCATCCCGGCTTCCAATTGCGGGCTCTTCGGCTTCAAGGCGACGCGCGCCCGCTTGCCTGACGGGCCTTATGCGGGCGAAGGCTGGGCGGGCATGGCGATCGAAGGGTTCCTCTCGCGCTCCGTTCGTGACAGCGCCGCGCTGATCGACGCGACCGCCGGACACGATGCGTCATCGCCCTACCGCGCGCCGCCGCTGGCGGAAAGCTGTCTTGCGGCAACACAACGTCGTCTGCGTGGATTGCGCATCGCTGTCTGCGCCACGACGCTCACCGGAGCCGCAATCGACCCTCAGTGCCGAGCAGGCGTGGAGACGACAGCGCGTTTGCTCGAAGCCATGGGCCACCATGTGACGGAGGCGCGGCCGAAGGCACGGGTCGAGGCGATGATGCGCGCGTGGACGAAAATCGTCGCCTGCGGCACCGCGCTGGCCATCGACGGGACTTTGAAGGCCAAGGGCCGGGATTTGCAGCCGGGCGACATCGAGCCGATGGCCGCAAGCGCGCGCGCCTATGCCGACACGGTTTCCGGCGCGGACTATCTCGCGGCCGTTTCAACCATCCATGCCTTTGGCCGTGAAATGGAAATGTTCTTCGATGATTTCGACATTCTGCTGACGGCAACACTCGCCGAGCCGCCCGCCGCCATCGGCCGCTTCAACCACACGACCGATGACTATGTCGATTTCCGCATGGGGCCGGGCCGGGTGTTCGATTATTCGCCGTTCTGCGCCGCTTTCAACGCGTCCGGCCAGCCTGCGGCCTCATTGCCCTTGCACTGGACGGCAGACGGCTTGCCCATCGGCATCCACATCGCAGCAGCCTTCGGACGCGACGACCTGATTTTCGCGCTTTCAGCAGAGCTGGAGCGCGCCGCCCCTTGGGCGGACCGGCGGCCGCCGGTTTCGACCTTTACCTGAAACGTCTCAGGCCTCCACCTGCGCAGCGAATTTCTCGAAAAACGCTTTCGCCAGCTTCTGCGACGTCGACACGATGAGACGGCTGCCCAGTTGGGCGATCTTGCCGCCGACATCGGCCTTGGCGAGATAGCGCAGCACGGTCTCGTTGCCGTCCTCGACCAGTTCGACATCCGCGCCGCCCTTGGCGAAACCGGCAATCCCGCCCGACCCCTCGCCCGCAAGCGAAAAGCCGCCCGGCGCTTTCGAGCGGTCGAGCTTCACCTTGCCGCCGAACTTCGCCTTCACCGGGCCAATCTTCAGCACAACCTTGGCTTCCATCTCATTGTCGGAGGTCTGTGTCAGTTCCTCGCAACCGGGGATGCAGGCTTTCAGCACCGCCGGATCGTTCAGTTTGGCGTAAACCACATCACGCGGTGCGGCGATGCGCACTTCGTCCTTCAATTCCATGGCCATGATGCTCTCCCGATTGAACACGCGGCGCGCCCGCGCACTCCTCCGCGTCCCTTCTGCCAGCAAGACGGGCAATCCGCCATGCACAAATGGATGAAGGCGAGTGTTCAGATACGCTGGGTCTTCAACCGCAGTGCGTTGCTGAGCACGAAAATGCTGGACAGCGCCATGGCCGCACCCGACAGCATGGGCGACAGCATCCAGCCCGTGAACGGGTAAATCACGCCCATCGCGACAGGGATGAGCAGCACATTGTAGCCGAACGCCCAGACAAGGTTCTGACGGATGTTGCGCATGGTGGCGCGCGAAAGCGCGATGGCGTCCGCCACGCGCGCCGGATCACCGGCAACCAGCACGATATCGGCAGCCTCCATCGCGACATCCGTGCCGGTGCCCATCGCGATGCCGGCATCGGCGGCCGCCAGCACCGGCGCATCATTGATGCCGTCTCCGACAAACGCCACCTTTCGGCCGCCGGCTTGCAGGGCTTTCACCGCTTCGACCTTGCCTGCCGGCAAACGGTCACCGAGCACATCGTCAATGCCCAACTCGCCCGCGATGGCCCTGGCGGTCGCCGCATTGTCTCCGCTGATCAGCGCTGTCTTGACGCCGCGTGCATGCAGGGCTGCGACAGCGGCCTTGGCTGTCGGCTTCACCGGATCGGCGACGACAAACAGCGCGGCCGCTTTGCCATCGATGGCCAGCACAATGGTGGTGCGGCCGCTCGCAAGCGCGTCGGCGATCTGTGCGGCCAAAGGGGCAGGATCCACCCCGAGTTCATGCATCAGTTTCATCGACCCGGCGGCAACGGCCCTGCCGTCAATCTCGCCTGTTGCCCCGAGGCCGGAGCGCGCGCGGAAGCGCTTCACCTCACCGGCCGCGGTGACATGCTCGGCGTCGGCGCAGGCGATCACAGCACGCGCCAGCGGATGTTCCGAGCGCGCCTCCAGCGCGGCGGCCAAGGCGAGGACCTCGTCGCGCGGGAACCCATGCGCAACATGCAGACCCGTCACCTGCGGCTTGCCCATCGTCAGCGTGCCCGTCTTGTCGAAGGCGACGACATCAATCGAGGCGAGTGTCTGCAACGCCTCCCCTTTGCGGAAGAGCATGCCGTTTTGCGCAGCGCGGCCTGTCGCGACAATGATCGAGGTCGGCGTCGCGAGCCCCATGGCGCAGGGGCAGGCGATGATCAGGACGGACACTGCCGCAACCAGCGCGAACGCCGCCTTGGGATCCTGGTCGCCGAGGATCAACCAGCCAATGAACGTCGCGACGGCCAGCGCCATGACGGCCGGCACGAACCAGAGCGTCACCCGGTCGATGACCGCCTGCACCGGAAGCTTGGTCGCCTGCGCACGGTCGACCATGCGGATGATCGACGCGAGCATCGTATTAGCGCCCACGCCCTCGGCACGATAGGTGAGCGTGCCCTCGCCATTCACGGTTCCCGCCGACACCGATGCGCCGAATGCCTTCAACACCGGCAGCGGTTCGCCCGTCAGCATGGATTCATCGGCGTGGCTTTCGCCTTCTGTCACCACGCCGTCAACGGCAAAACGTTCACCGGGCCGCACAACGACGAGGTCGCCCCGCTGCACCGCGTCGACCGGCTTTTCCACAAGCGCGCCGTCCTTCTGCACGAGGGCCGTTTTCACCTGCAAACCGGCCAGGGCGCGAACCGCCTCTCCGGTGCGCCCTTTGGCACGCGCCTCGAAATAGCGCCCCGTCAGCACCAGCGTGACGATGACGGCAGCCGCCTCGAAATAGACAAACCAATTGTCGCCGACGATCAGTTCGGGAAACCACGCATTGCGCGTCGAATAGGCCCAGGCGGCGAACGCGCCGACAGCGACAAGCGAATTCATGTCGGGCGCGCCGCGCAACAAGGCCGGGATGCCCTTCTTGAAAAAGCGCAAGCCCGGCCCGAACAGAACGATGGTGGCCAGCACGAACTGGATGCGCCAGCTTTCAAACATGCCGATCTCGTTGATCACCCAGAGGTGGAACGGCGTGTAGGCGTGCGCGCCCATTTCAAGGATGAACACCGGAACCGTCAGCGTTCCGGCTAGGATGGCGTCGCGCTTGAGCGTTTTCAGCTCGGCCGCCGCCCGCTCTGACGCATCGCCAGCAGGGCCGGATTCAGCGACAATCTCCGCCCCGTAGCCTGCTGTGGCGGCGGCTTGCGCAAGCGTGCGCGCCATGTCCGGGGCCGCGATATGCTCCACGCGGACGATGCCGGTCGCAAGATTCATGCTGGCCGACAAGACTCCCGGCACCGCATTCAGAGCCTGTTCGATGCGCGCCACGCAGGAGCCGCAGGTTGCGCCTTCGATGGCGAGCCGTGTGACGGATGTCACCGGCGCATAACCGGCCGCCTTCAATGCCTCCGCGATGGAACCGGCCGTGGCAGGCGCATCGAACGTCACGCGGGCGCTGCCTGTCGCCAGATTGGCGGCTGCGTCCGCGACGCCGGAAACAGCCGCCAGCGCGCGCTCGACCCTGCCCGTGCACGCACCGCATGTCATGCCGTCAACCGGGAATGTCAGAGATTGCAGGCCCATGTCCTCACCTATCCGACGCAGACCGCGGGGGCCGCCGATTGACGGCGGCAGCCCGCTTCCCTTATTACATAAGCATCCGCTTATGGAAGGACAACCAATGGCCGGGACCGCTGTCACGCTCTCCATCCCCGACATGACTTGCGGCCACTGCAAGGCGTCGGTTGAAAAGGCGATCGCCTCCGTCGATCCGGACGCCCTCGTCAGCGTCGATCTGTCAAACCGGACGGCCGAAATCGAAAGCGCGGCTCCGCTGGCGGCGATCCGGCAGGCGCTTGAGGCCAAAGGCTACACATCCGAGCCGGCGGGGTGAGCCTCAGCGTGCGGGCCTGCGCACCAGCGGCGCGGCATCCCGGACAAGCGCGCTGAGCGCGGGGGCTCCCAAAGGCGCGCTGAGCGCTGGGGCTCCCAAAGGCGCACTTAAGGCTGCATCACCCTCAGCCACTATCTCCAGCAATTGCGCGCGCATGCGCGGCTCCCAGAAATCATTGATGTGCTGGGCGACGCCCGCCACGCCTGCATCATGCGGTTTCGACGCAAAAAACGTGGCGATCTGGTTCGCCATGCGGATGATCCTCGCGCGCACTTCGGCGTGGTGATCGATCAATTCA
This sequence comes from Rhizobiaceae bacterium, assembly GCA_025458045.1. GTDB lineage: Bacteria > Pseudomonadota > Alphaproteobacteria > Rhizobiales > Rhizobiaceae > JALOTE01. The sequence goes on along the minus strand of JALOTE010000016.1, from coordinate 18,304 downwards.
GGCTGCATGGGTCTTGGTCCCCGTGAGGATCCGATGCGGATGCGTGAACAGTTCAAATTCCTCGCCACGCGCGATGGCGATCAGCGTGATGCCTGCCTTGTCCGCAACGCGGACAGCCATGGCTGTCGGCGCGGAAACGGCGATGATGACGCCAGCCCCGGCGACGGCGGCTTTTTGCACCATCTCGACCGACACGCGGCTCGTCAGGACGATGACACCGCGCGCCGCATCACCCCCGGTACGTGCCAGCGTACCCACCAACTTGTCGAGTGCATTGTGGCGGCCGACATCCTCGCGCGCGCTGACAAGACCTATACCCGGCACGTAGAATCCCGCCGCATGCATGGCCCGGGTTGCATCGTTGAGCGGCTGGCTCCGGGACAGCTCAGACACCGCCTCCGCGACCTGGGCAGGACACAGGCTGGCCCTGGCGCTGACCTGCGGCACGTCGCGCATCGCCGCTTCAAGGCTTTCGACGCCGCACAGCCCGCAGCCGACAGGGCCGACCATGCTCCTGCGCCGTGCCGCCAACCGGTCTGCGACCGCCTCGTCGAGACGCAACTGCACGTCGATGCCGAGCGGTGTCTGGACAATCTCAATGTTTTCAATTGCCTGAGGCTGATCGATGATTCGTTCCGTGAGCGCAAAGCCGACGGCAAAATCCTGCAAGTCGGCAGGCGTCGCCATCAGAACGGCATGGGTCGAGCCGTTGACGCTGAACGCAATCGCGGTTTCATCCGCGAGCGGGCGGGTTGATCGGGTGAACCGGCCATGGGCGTAAGCCAGCCCCGAAGCGGGGATCGCGGCCGCTCCTTCGTCCTTCGAGGCGGCGCTCCGCATCCCGTCTAGATGAAGCATGAAGGAAGCCGAACCTTCATCCCGAGGTGCTTTTGTTCCATGGTTCGAGGCACGCTTCGCTCGCACCTCACCATAAGGGGACAAATGCCTCGAAGGACGAAGGTCCGGTCCGTTGCCACGCATCACTCGGCCGCCAGGATGCGCCGCGAATCATTGGCAAAGCGGTTGTAGTCTTCCTGCCAGCGGCTCGGCCCGTTGGAGGGCGACACCTGCACCGCCGTCACCTTGTATTCGGGGCAATTGGTCGCCCAATCGGAATGGTCTGTCGTGATCACATTGGCCTGCGTGTCCGGGTGATGGAACGTGGTGTAGACCACACCCGGCGCGACACGGTCGGTGATCGTCGCGCGCAGGCTTGTTTCCCCCGCCCGGCTGGCGAGCTTCACCCAGTCGCCGTCCTTGACGCCGCGTTGCTCGGCATCATGCGGGTGGATCTCCAGCCGGTCTTCGCCGTGCCACGCCACATTGGCGGTGCGCCGTGTCTGCGCACCGACATTGTATTGGCTGAGGATGCGGCCCGTTGTCAGCAGCAGCGGGAAGCGCGGGCCGGTCCGCTCGTCGGTCGCCACATATTCGGTGATGATGAACTGGCCTTTGCCGCGCACGAAGCCGTCCATGTGCATGATCGGCGTGCCTTCTGGCGCTTTCTCGTTGCATGGCCACTGCACCGAGCCTTTCTGTTCAAGCAGCGCATAAGACACACCGGCAAAGCTCGGTGTCGTCAAAGCGATCTCATCCATGATCTGCGACGGGTGCGTGTAGGCCCAGCCTTGCCCCATCGCCTGCGCTAGCTTCTGCGTGATCTCCCAATCGGCAAAGCCGTTCTTCGGGCTCATCACGCGGCGCACGCGGTTGATGCGGCGTTCGGCATTGGTGAAGGTGCCGTCCTTTTCGAGGAAGGTCGAACCGGGCAGGAACACATGGGCGTAATTCGCCGTCTCGTTCAGGAAGAGATCATGGACGACGACGCATTCCATCGCTTCGAGTCCGGCCGCGACATGCCTCGTGTTCGGGTCTGATTGGAGGATGTCCTCGCCCTGGATGTAGATGCCCTTGAACGTGCCTTCCACGGCCGCATCCAGCATGTTGGGGATGCGCAGGCCCGGCTCATTGTCGAGCGCGACGCCCCACAGCTTCTCGAACGTCTCGCGTGTCGCGTCATCCGAGACATGGCGGTAGCCCGGCAACTCATGCGGGAAGGAGCCCATGTCGCAGGCGCCCTGCACATTGTTCTGGCCGCGCAACGGGTTCACGCCGACGCCTTTGCGCCCGATATTGCCGGTCGCCATCGCAAGGTTGGCAATCGCCATCACCGTGGTCGAGCCTTGGCTATGCTCGGTGACGCCGAGGCCGTAATAGATCGCGCCATTGCCGCCTGTCGCAAACAGGCGCGCCGCGCCGCGCATGTCAGCGGGCTTGACGCCCGTCAGCATCCCCAATGCTTCGGGCGAATTTTCCGGCCGCGAGACAAATTCCGCCCAGCCCTCGAACTCCGACCAGTCGCAGCGCTCGCGGATGAATTTCTCATCCATCAGCCCTTCGGTGACGATGACATGGGCGAGCGCGGTCAGCACCGCCACATTGGTGCCCGGCGGCAGTGGCAGGTGATAGGCCGCCTCGATGTGCGGCGTGCGCACAAGGTCGATGCGGCGCGGATCAATGACGATGAGCTTCGCGCCCTTCCGCAGCCGCTTTTTCAACCGCGAGGCAAACACCGGGTGCCCGTCCGTCGGGTTGGCCCCGATCAGGATCACCACATCGGTGTGCTCGACGGAATCGAAGTCCTGCGTCCCGGCGGATGTGCCGAAGGTTTGCTTCAGGCCATACCCCGTCGGCGAGTGGCAGACGCGCGCGCAGGTGTCGACATTGTTGTTGCCGAAGCCCGCGCGGATCAGTTTCTGGACGAGATAGGTTTCCTCATTCGTGCAGCGCGACGAGGTGATGCCGCCAATCGACTGCTTGCCATGTTTCGCCTGGATGCGGCGGAACTCGGATGCCGTATGCGCAATCGCCTCATCCCACGTCACTTCGCGCCACGGCTCATGGATGGAGGCGCGGACCATTGGCGAAAGGATGCGGTCGGCATGGCTGGCATAGCCATAAGCGAAGCGCCCCTTCACGCAGGAATGGCCGCGATTGGCCTTGCCATCCTTCCACGGCACCATGCGCACCAGTTCCTGCCCGCGCATCTCAGCCTTGAACGAGCAGCCGACACCGCAATAGGCGCAGGTCGTCACCACCGAATGCTCCGGTTGGCCGATTGCGATGACGCTTTTTTCGGTGAGCGTCGCCGTCGGGCAGGCTTGGACGCAAGCGCCGCAGGAGACGCATTCCGAGCCGAGGAAGCTCTCATGCATGCCGGGCGAAACGCGGCTGCCAAAGCCCCTGCCCTCGATCGTCAGCGCGAAGGTGCCCTGCACATCCTCGCAGGCCCGGACACAGCGCGAGCAGACGATGCATTTCGACGGGTCATAGGTGAAATAGGGGTTCGATTCGTCTTTCGGCATGTAGCGGGCGTTCAAACCACCGGAACTGTCCCGCGTGCGCACATGGTTGTCGCCCTCATAGCCGTAGCGCACGTCGCGCAGGCCGACGGCACCTGCCATGTCCTGAAGTTCGCAATCTCCATTGGCGGCACAAGTGAGGCAATCGAGCGGATGATCGGAGATGTAAAGTTCCATCACGCCGCGGCGGATGTCTTTCAATTTGCCGGTCTGCGTGTGGACAACCATGCCTTGCGCCACTGGCGTCGTGCAGGAGGCGGGCGTGCCCGCGCGTCCTTCGATTTCAACAAGGCAAAGCCGGCACGAGCCGAACGCATCCACCATGTCGGTGGCGCAGAGCTTCGGCACCTGGATGCCCGCCTCCATCGAAGCGCGCATCACCGACGTGCCCTCCGGCACCATGATTTCTCGCCCGTCGATGGTGAGTGTAACCAGCGTGGTGCCCGACGAGACAGGCGTGCCGTAGTCGATGTCGTGGATCAGGCCCATGGCGAAGCATCCGTAAAGAAATGAAAAAGACCCCCCTCTGTCGCCTTCGGCGACATCTCCCCCTCAAGGGGGGAGATTGGCGCACCGCCTTGTTCAAATGCGGCCGTCAAAAGGATGGCGCCTAATCTCTCCCCTTGGGGGAGAGATGCCGCAGAAGGCGACAGAGAGGGGTTCGCAGCCGCACTCACTCCGCCGCCTCCCGCATCACCTTCGGTTCAAAATCATCGGCAAAATGCGTCATCGCGCTCATCACCGGGTAAGGCGTGAAGCCACCAAGCGCGCAGAGCGAGCCGAACTTCATCGTGTTGGCGAGGTCGGCGACCAGCGCCTTTTGTTTTTCCGGCTCGATGCCCTGTTCAAGTTTGGCGAGCGTTTCGGCGCCGCGCACCGCGCCGATGCGGCAGGGCGTGCATTTGCCGCAGCTTTCAATGGCGCAGAACTCGAAAGCAAATTTCGCCTGTTTCAGCATGTCGGCGCTGTCATCGAACACGACGATACCAGCATGGCCGATCAGCCCGCCAGCCGCCGTGAACGCCTCGTAATCGAACGGCGTGTCGAACAGCGCGCGCGGGAAATAGGCCCCGAGCGGCCCGCCGACCTGCACCGCCTTCACGGGTCGGCCTGATGCCGTGCTGCCCGCGATGCCATCGACGATCTCGCCAAGCGTCAGCCCGAACGCCACCTCAAAGAGCCCGCCATGCTTCACATTGCCTGCGATCTGGATGGGGATCGTTCCGCGTGAACGGCCCATGCCGAAGTCGCGGTAGTAGGCCGCGCCCCTCGCCATGATCACGGGAACCGAGGCAAGCGAGATGACATTGTTGACCACCGTCGGCCGACCCATGAAGCCTTGCAGCGCAGGCAGCGGCGGCTTGGCGCGCACCACGCCGCGCTTGCCTTCCAGCGAGTTGAGGAGCGCCGTCTCCTCGCCGCAGACATAAGCCCCCGCGCCCACCCGGATTTCCATGTCGAATGCGTGATTCGAACCCAGAACCGATGCACCCAGAAGCTTGTTTTCGCGTGCGATTTCGACCGCCGTGTTCATCACTCCTATCGCATCAGGATATTCCGAACGCAGATAGACAAACCCTTTGGTAGCGCCGGTAGCGATGCCCGCAATCACCATGCCTTCGATGAGGCAGAACGGGTCGCCCTCCATCAGCATCCGGTCGGCGAATGTGCCGCTGTCGCCTTCGTCAGCATTGCAGACGATGTATTTCTGCGGGCCCGCCGCTTCGAGAACCGTCTTCCATTTGACACCGGTCGGGAAGCCCGCGCCACCCCGGCCCCGCAAGCCGGACTCCGTGACTGTCTGAACGATTTCGGAAGGCGTCATGGCCAAGGCCTTGCGCAATCCGGCAAGACCGCCATTCGCCTCATAGTCTTCAATCGACATCGGATCGATCAAGCCCACGCGTGCGAACGTCAGGCGTGTCTGTTTCTTCAAGAAGGGAATGTCTTCGGTGAGGCCAAGCGCTTTCGGGTGCGGCGCGCCGGTGAGAAAACCGGCATCGAAAAGGCCGGTGACATCGCCCGCCTCAACCGGGCCGTAGGCCACCCTGCCTGCCGGAGTCTCAACCTCGACCAGCGGTTCCAACCAGACCATGCCGCGCGAACCGTTGCGGATGATGCGGACGGCCTCGCCGCGTTTTTCGGATTCAGCTGCAATCGCCTGCGCCACTTCATCCGCGCCAAGCGCTTTCGCCGCCGCATCGCGCGGGACACCTCGTCCAGCCGCCCGACAACCTTGCCGTCGACCAGCGCCGCCGGGCCGCAGGCGCACAGCCCGAGGCAATAGACAGCCTCCAGCGTGACCGCGCCGTCGGGCGTCGTTTCGCCGCTTTTGATTCTCAGCCGCGCTTCGCCATGCGCCGCAAGCCGCTCCGAGCCGACCGATTGGCACGCCTCCGCCCGGCAGAGCTTCACCACATGGCGGCCCGCTGGCTGCAACCGGAAATCATGGTAAAACGTCGCAACACCATGGATTTCCGCACGGCTGATGTTCAACCGTTTTGCGATCTGGCGCAGCGCCTCCTCCGGCAAGAAGCCGACATCGTGTTGCACGGAATGCAGGATCGGCAACAACGGACCTTCAAGGTGAATCAAGCCATCAACAATGGCGTCGACACGCTCGGCCAAACCGCCCGGCACGGCATGCAGATTCATGGTTCCAACCCCGAAATCCGCGCGCATGTTTGCGTCGCCCACATAGCATCGCAACAGATTGGTGCGATTTTCAATATCAATTCCGCGTGGAACGATAGAATTCGGCTATCGCTTCAGCCCGCCCGACCCGGCTTGCGCGTGGCGCAGGAACGCGTCCACCAGCGGCGTGTGCGGCTCGCGCGGCAGGGCGACAATGCCGACGGTGAACGGGATTTCGGGTTCGACAAGCGGCAAGGCGCGTGCCGTGCCCGACGCGGTGAGCATGGCCGCCGGCTTTTCGCCCATGATCGCCGCCCATTGCCCGCCCAGCACATGCGAATAGAGCGTGAAGACGGAATCGGATTCCAGCACGGCGCGCACGTCCACGCCCGCCCGCGCGAAATGCGCATTGATGATGCGGCGGTTCTGCATGTCGGGCGAAAGCAGGCACAGCGGCACCGTGGATGCCTCGGCCCATGTCACGCTGTCGCGCCCGGCAAACAGTGCCGGATCGGCCGTCACAAAGCGGTGCTTTTCCACGTAAAGCGGGATCGTCGCGACACGCCCCAGCGGCTCATTGTCGAGATAGGTGACACCGCAATCGACCTCCAGATCATGCAGGAGCGCCAGCACATTCTCCGATGTGCGCGACAGGACCGTGAAGCGCACACCCGGATTTGCGCGGGCGAACGGCCGTGTCAGCTCATGCACCATCGGCGTCGCGGTGGGGATGACGGCGATGCGCAAATGCCCGGAAAGCCCGTTGCGCGCGGCCTTCACGTCGGCCCTCATGGCGCGCGCATCCGCAACGATGCGCCGCGCCCAGTGCATCGCCTTTTCGCCATCCTCCGTCAGCCCCTGGAAGCGTGATCCACGCAAGACAAGTTGCACGCCGAGTTCGCCTTCGAGCTGCTTGATGGCCGCCGAAAGCGTGGGCTGGGTGATGTTCAACGCCTCCGCCGCGCGGCCGAAATGGCGCTCGCGGGCGAGGGCGAGGAACATTTCGAGCTTGTCGATCATGGCCCCGTCACCGCATCAAAACCATTCCAACTCGTCATCGTCCGACTTGATCGGACGATCCACGCCAATGCGTCATGGAATGGATTGCCGGGTCAAGCCCGCCAATCAAGAAGCCATGGGCGTGCGGGTGCGGCCTTCGACCTCAACCTGCATCACGTGTCGCAATCCATTGATGGTCGGGGTGGTTCTTGAAACGCCATTTGCGCAGCGGCCCGGCCATCACGTTGAGATAATACATCTCATAGCCATGCGGCGCGCCGCAAGGATGATGGCCCTTCGGCACCAGCACGACATCATGGTCATGCACCGCCATCGTCTCGTCGAGCGCACCGTCCTCGGTCCAAACGCGCTGGAAGCCAAAACCCTGCGCCGGGTTCAGCCGGTGATAATAGGTTTCCTCGAGGTACGTCATGTTCGGATAGTCATCCTCGTCATGCCGGTGCGGCGGATAGGATGACCAATGGCCGGCAGGGGTGAACACCTCTGTCACCAAAAGCGAACCGGCGATGTCGCGCTCTTCCATGGCGATCGGGTGGATGAAGCGCGTGTTCGGCCCGACGCCGCGCGTGACGCGCGCTATCCCCTCAATCAACCGGACGGGGTAATTGCCTTTGGCCGGCGCGAGGCATACGGCCAGCACGCAATCGGTTGTCGCAGTGGCGGCCCAGTGCTTTGCGCCCGGCACATAAAGCGCGGCAGGTGGCGTGCCCTCGAACACGTTCATGCGCTGGCCGAGTTCGCCGAAATTCGTCTTCTCAACCGAGATCCGCGCCTTGCCTTCAACAAGCACAAGGATTGCCTCCCGGTCGCCGGTCGCGCCGGTCGCGACATCGCCAGGCTGCATCCGGTGCGCTTCAAACCCGACATGGCGCCAACCGGCATTTTCGGGCGACACCTCGTGCACCTTGCCGCGCACACCTTGCGGACGGATAAGCAGATGGCTCACGGGTCACTCCGGCGGTCTGGTGTTTCTCGGCTTCAGGAACAGTTCCCACGCCGCATAGGCCCCGGCTCCGCCAAACAACGCCGCCCAGACATGGGCGCCATTGTAGAGTTCCACGCCCGCCCAGCCGAAGCATGCGGCCAGCACGACCCATCGCCGCCAGACCGGCTTGAAGAACGGATGGTCGGCGTCAAGGAATTTCTGGGCCATCGGGCGTCCTGTCATGGGGCCGGGTCAAGGCCGGCAGCTTTGGCCATGGCCTTCAGCGACGCAAGCCCCATTGACTGATAGTGGAACGGATTGCGCGCCGCCGGATCCTGCTCCGCTTCGATCACCAGCCAGCCCTGATAACCATGGGCCGCCGCGACCTTGAGCACAGGCGCGAAATCGACGCCGCCTTCGATATCACCCGGAACGGTGAACACCCCGCGCCGGACGCCTTCCAGAAACGACAGGCCCTCGTCACGCACCTGCTTCATCACGGCGGGCCGCACATTCTTGGCGTGGATGTGGCGCACCCGGCCCATGTGCCGCTTGGCAAGCGCCAGCGGGTCGCCGCCGCCGAAGTAGGTGTGGCCGGTGTCGAGCAACAGCTTGGTTGCCGGGCCTGTCGCAGCCATCAACGCGTCAATCTCGGCTTCGGTTTCGACAATCGTCCCCATGTGATGGTGGTAGACGAGATCCAGCCCTTGTGAGGCCGTGAAGGCGGCGATCGCCTCGACATCGCGGCCGAAAGACGCCCATTGGCCCGCCGGAAGAACCGGCCGGTCCCTGACGGCGATGGCGTCGTTGCCATGCACGGCGTTCGACGTTTCACACACGATGCAGACCGTGCACCCCATCGCCTTGAGCAGATCAAGATGCGGTTGGATCGCCCGTTTTTCAGCCTCGACCGAATGCGCAAGCAAGTTCAGCGAATGCCATCCCGACACGAAACGCAAGCCGCGCGGGTCAAGCATCGCCTTCAGCGCTGCGGGCTCGGTGGGGAACTTGTGGCCCTTCTCGATGCCGTCGAAACCGATGCGCGCTGTCTCGTCCAGGCATGTCGCAAGACTGATGTCCGCGCCCAGCGTCCGGTCGTCATCATTCGACCACGCGATCGGATTGGTGCCGTATAGGATCATGATTCAAAACCTGCTTTCACTCAATCAGAGCGCTGATCTTCCAAGGCTTTCCTGTATCGCACCGAAGCCTCGCGCACGGCGTCCCGCTCCGAGGTTTCGGGCACTGCGACATCCCACCAGTGCCCGCCATGCGGCGTCGAGGGATAGGGATCGGTGTCAATGACGATCACGTACGGGCCTTCGACCGAAGCACGCCGCACCAGTGCGGCTTCAAGTTCGGCAATCGATCCGGCCTTGACGGAGGTCGCTCCCATGGCTGCGGCGTGCGCCGCAAAGTCGATCCGCGGCATCTCTTGGATGTTGGCGTGGGCATAGAGGTTGTTGAACTCAGCGCCGCCGGTCGCCATCTGCAAGCGGTTGATGCAGCCGAAGCCGCGATTGTCCGTGATGACGACCGTGAAGCGCACCTTCAGCATCGCCGCCGTCGCCAGTTCGGAATTGGCCATCATGTAGCTGCCATCGCCCAGCATGCACATGACATCGCGTTCGGGCTGCGCCATCGCGATGCCCAGCGCGCCCGCGATCTCGTACCCCATGCAGGAAAACCCGTACTCCATGTGGTATGCGCCCGGGCGCGGTGCCTTCCACAATTTGTGCAACTCGCCCGGCATGGTGCCCGCCGCGCACATGATGACCGTGCCTTGATGCGAGGCGCGCTGCACCGCGCCGATCACCTGCTGGTCGGTCGCCAAGGCATTTGTGTCGGCGGGAGCGGCGGTGAGCGGATCAACCGCGGCGAACCAATCCGTTTTCAATTGCGATGGCGCGGCGCGCGAAACGGATCGCGGGGCAAGCGCCTGTGTCAACCGGGCCAGCGCCACCTTCGCGTCCGCGCAGAGCGGTTCAGCTCCATGCTTCATCGCATCATAGGCGTTGACATTGATGGACACGAGCCTGCGCGCCGGGTTCTTGAACAGCGCCCACGACCCGGTCGTGAAATCCTGGAAGCGCGTGCCGACGCCCAACACCAGATCGGCCGCCTCGCACAACACATTGGCGCAAGACGCGCCCGTGACGCCGACGGGGCCGAAGTTCCATTCATCATCCCATGCGAGCGCCGATTTTCCGGCCTGCGTTTCCACGACGGGAATGCCGAAACGATGCGCAAATTCGCGCAGACCATCGGCGCAATCGGAAAAATGCACGCCGCCGCCCGCCACGATCACCGGGGCCTTCGCAGCGGCAATCAACGTGGCAACGGTTGCGAGTTCCGTCGCATCCGGCTCCGGCCGCCGGACACGCCATGTGCGCGGCGCAAGGAAGGACATGGGGTAATCGAAGGCCTCAGCCTGCACATCCTGGCAAAAGGCGAGCGTGACCGGCCCGCATTCGGCCGGATCGGTCAGCACGCGCAGCGCGCGCGGCAGCGCGGTCAGCAGATGTTCGGGCCGCATGATCCGGTCGAAGTAACGGCTGACCGGCCGAAAACAGTCATTGGCCGACACCGTGCCGTCACCGAAATCCTCGATCTGCTGCAACACCGGGTCCGGCCCCCGATTGGCGAACACATCGCCGGGAATGAGCAGCACGGGCAGCCGGTTGACATGGGCGAGCCCCGCCGCCGTGACCATGTTGAGCGCGCCGGGGCCGATGGAGGTGGTGACCGCCATCATGCGCTTGCGCTTCAATTGCTTGGCGTAAGCGATGGCGGCATGCGCCATGGTCTGCTCGTTCTGGCCGCGAAAGGTCTTGAATGTGTCGCGCGCGCCATGCAGCGCCTCGCCGATGCCCGCCACATTGCCATGGCCGAAAATCGCAAAGCATCCGGCAAACAAAGCGTCCCCATCCTCGTTCAGTTGCGCCGCCAGATAGCGGATCATGGCTTGCGCGGCGGTGAGGCAGATGGTGCTCTCAGGGATCGTGCTCATGGGCAAATGTCCTTCGGGCAGGCGCGGGCGGCATCCCATGCCGCGCACAGCGTGCGATATTTGTCTTCCATCACCGACACCGCCTCCGCATCGCCAAGCCGACCCGCGAACCATTGGCGCGCCACATCGCCGAAGATCGAGCGCCCGACGGCAAAGCCTTTCACCAAAGGAAACCGCGCCGCAATGGTGAAACTCTCGGCCAGTTCCGCCAGCGGCGCATCCAGGCCGAGGACGACGATGCCGCGGCAATGTGCGTCATGCCGACTGATCGCGTCGCAAGCCTTGGCCCACGCCGCGGTGCTGCGCATCGGTTCAAGTTTCCACCAATCAGGATGGATGCCAAGCGCATAGAACCGCTCGATCAATCGCGCGGCGGTGTTGTCATCAACCGGACCGACCTTGGAGGGGATGATCTCCAACAGCAACTCCAACCCGTTGGCGCGCGCCGCTTGCGCGAGGCGGATGATCGTTTGCTCCTGCGCCGCCTGCATCTCGGTCGCGTCATCGGGATGGCAAAACACCAACACTTTCACCACATGTTCGCGCGGCCATTCCGCCAATGCGGAGCCAAAATCGGCGCCAATCTCAAGCTGCAACGGGCGGGAGCCGGGAAGTTCCACAGGCCGGCCGATCCACAGGCCGGAGCCTGCCGCGGCGTGCAACGCGCGCTCGCCCAGCCGCCTGTCGCACAATATGCCGTAGCCGTGCCGCCCGGCGGCCACGCGCTTGGCCGCTGCAAGGCAAAGCGTCTTGAACGCTTCGATCCTGCGCGCATCGGCGCCCGCGTCCGCCGCCATGTCTTCCAGTTGCTTGCGATGGTCGAAGGCGAAGACCCGCAATTCAGGCCAGTCGACCGTGCGATTGGTCGCCCAATGCACCTGTTCCAGCGCGGCATCATGGCGCAGCGCCGGGTTGACAACGCCGCGCTCGAAAAAGAACTGCAACTCCGCCCATGACGGATAGGCTGGCGCGCAGCCATGGCGAGACACGGCGAACGCGCCGCAGGCATTGGCATATTTCAGCGCGGTCTCCCAGGGTTCGCCGTCAAGCCAGCCCTTCAAGAGGCCTGACATGAAGCCATCACCCGCGCCAAGCACATTGAACACCTCGATCGGGAAGCCCGGCCCGGTGCGCCCTTTATCCAGCGTTGCGGGAATGGGTCCGTCAAAGGCGGCCGCCCCCATCGGACCGCGTTTGCAGACCAGCGTTGCGCCGCTCACCCCACGCACAGACTTCAGCGCCGTGATCGGGTCTGTCGAGCCTCCGGCGATCGCGAACTCCTCCTCGGTGCCGACGATCAGGTCAAACAGATGCAGGGTGTCTTGCAGCTTGGCTGTCACACGGGCGGATTCGATGAAGCGGTTCTCACCGTCGCCATGGCCGGACAAGCCCCAGAGATTGGGACGGTAATCGATGTCGAGCGCGGTTTTGGCCCCGTTGGCGCGCGCCAGATGCACTGCCTTCAACACCGCCACTTCCGTGCGCGGATGCGACAGATGCGTGCCGGTGACGGTGACGCAGCGTGCTTGCGCGATGAAGGCCGGGTCGATGTCATCCTCGCACAGCGCCATGTCGGCGCAGTTTTCACGGTAGAAAATCAGGGGGAAGCTCGTCTTGTCGCGGATGCCGAGGATGACAAGCGCGGTCAGCCGCTCCGGGTCCGTCACGATGCCGCGTGTGTCGACACCTTCGGCCGCCAATTGCTCGCGGATGAAGCGGCCCATGTGCTCGTCGCCGACCCGCGTGATCAGCGCCGATTTCAACCCCAGCCGCGCCGTGCCGACAGCCATGTTGGCAGGCGAGCCGCCGACATATTTGTTGAACGAGCGCATGTCCTCCAGGCGGCCGCCCACCTGCGCGCCGTAGAGATCAACCGACGAGCGGCCAATGGTGATCACGTCGAGCATCACGCCCCGCCATCCGACCGGCTGACGCGCCAGCCGCGAAACGTCTCATTCTGAAACTATCAACTTCAGAATATACATTCCATTTATCGACAGCGCAACGCCGCGACAGAAGCATCCCCAAGGCTGTCTTTGGTCATCAGCGGCAATCGCGCATCCAGCCGAGGCCATCATCCACAGCCCCGCGGGGCGTGTATTCCGCACCGAACGCGCCCTGATAGCCGAGCGCGCGCAGCATGCCGATCATCGATCCGGCAAGCACCGGTTCATCGCGCCCCGGCCAGCCTGACAATTGCACATGGCCGATGAACGGCATGAACTCACCCGCCATGCGCACCAGATCATAGCCCATGGCGCGCACGTGATAGACGTCGAACATCAGCTTGAGGCGCGGATTGTCCAGCGTGTCGGCAATGTCGGCCGCTTGATAAAGGCTGCTAAGGAAATAGCCGGGCACGGCGGCGTGGCTGATCGGTTCCATCAGGACGGTGCCATCGAAGGAATCAAGCGCATGGATGAGCGCAGCCATGTAGGCCATGCGCGCATCATCACCTTCGGCCTTGCCGGCGGTGACATGGATGGCGCGCGCGCCGACGAGCCGGGCAACGCGAACCGCGTCATCGATGTCAACCCTCGCCTGCGTGGCGGCTTCCGGGATGGCTGCGGCCCCCATGGTGGCACCCATGCGGGTATTGAGGCCGAGCACCGGCAAGCCCGTCTCGATCAGGGCTGCCATCAGCGCCTCCGGGTCGGCGGTCTGCGCCTCGTCATGGAATTCGATCGCCGTGAAACCTGCCGCATGGGCGCGGCGGATGCGCTCAAGGAATGGCAGTTCCTTCCAAAGGAAACCGGTGTTGGCCGCGAGCAGCACGGCCGACCTCAGCCTTCCACGGGCCCGATGACGGATTTGGCTTCCAGGAAATCATGCATGCCCCAAGTCGAGTATTCGCGTCCGTTGCCCGATTGCTTGAAGCCGCCGAAGGGCGCAGCCAAGTCCCAGTCCGGATAGCCAAGATTGACGACACCGGAACGGATATGGGCGGCAAAGGCGCGCGCCCGCGCGAGGCTGCCCGACTGGATGTGGCTGGAGAGGCCGTAGGGCGTGTCATTGGCGATGCGGATCGCCTCGGCCTCGCTGTCATAGGGCATGATGGCGAGCACCGGCCCAAAGATTTCCTCGCGCGCGATCGTCATGTCGGGTGTCACGTCGCCAAACACGGTCGGCTTGACATAGAAGCCGCGGTTGAGCCCGTTCGGCCGCCCGGCACCGCCCGCAACCAGCGTCGCACCTTCATCGATCCCGGTCTGGATCAGTCCCTGGATCTTGTCGAATTGCCGCTTGCTGACAACCGGCCCCAGCACCGTCGCCTCTTGGCGCGGATCGCCGGTCACATGCGCCTTGGCAGCAGCCGCGGCGATCTCCAGCGCTTCGGCATGCAGCGCGCGCGGCACCAGCATCCGGGTCGGCGCGTCGCAACTCTGGCCGGTATTGGCAAAACAGGTCTGAACGCCGCCCGTCACCGCCGCTTCAAGGTCGGCGTCATCGAGAATGACATTGGGCGATTTGCCGCCCAGTTCCTGCGCGACGCGCTTCACCGTGTCCGCCGCCGCCTTGGCGACGAGGATTCCCGCCCGCGTCGAGCCGGTGAAGCTGATCATGTCCACATTCGGATGCCGCGCCAGCGCCTCGCCGACACTTGGGCCGTCGCCATTGACAAGGTTGAACACACCGGCCGGAACGCCTGCGGCATGCATGATCTCGGCGAAGATCAGCCCCGATAGTGGCGAAATTTCCGAAGGTTTCAGCACCATGGTGCAGCCCGCCGCCAATGCGGGCGCGACCTTGCAGACGATCTGGTTCAGCGGCCAGTTCCACGGCGTGATGAGGCCGCACACGCCGACAGGCTCGAACACGATCGTGGTGCGGCCTTGCGGTTTTTCAAACGCGAAGCCTTCCAGCGCCGCGATATGCGCTTCCAGATGCGCCTCGCCCGCCCAGACCTGCGCCGAACGCGAAAACGACAGCGGCGCGCCCATCTCGGTCGTCACCGCCTGCGCCAGGTCCTCGGCGCGCGCACGATAGGCGGCCAGGATGGCCCGCAGCAAGGCGAGCCGCTCGGCCTTCGTGGAGCGGGAGAATGTGGCGAAAGCCTTCACCGCAGCCTGCACCGCGCGGTCCGCATCAGCAGGCCCGCCTGCCGCGATTTCCGCCGCCACATCCTCCGTTGCAGGGTTGATCACCGCGATCCGGTCGGGACGCGACGGCGCGACCCATTTGCCGTCGATGTAGAATTGGCTCGTCTTCATTCCGCCGCCCCGCTCGCTGCAATCATTCCGCATCCGATTTGCAAATGAGCATGACGTCGGGAAGACACGCAACCGCGCATGCGACGCTTTGCAGACAATTTCAGCCGCTCAGCACGCCGCCTTGAAGCCGCCTTGTTCGGCCGGAGATGCGCAGTACAGCCCGTGCAGCACACCCAGCACCGCCTTCACGCCCTCGCCATGCAGCGCATAAAAGATCGTCTGCGCGTCACGCCGCGTGCTGACGAGCCCGCTGTCGCGCAATTTCTTCAGGTGATGCGACAAGTTCGGCTGCGACATGCCGATCTGTTCTGCGAGCCGCACCACACTCCACTCGCCGCCATGCAACGTGCAGAGAATGCGCAGGCGCTGCGGATGCGCCATCATGTCAAGCAATTCGGCGGCCTGCTCGATTTTCGGTTCCAGATCGGTCACGTCCATGGCGGCGCGTTCCTTCAAAAATATTGGTTTCTGCTTATATAAGCCCCGCAAGAGTTTTCAAGCCCGCTCTTTGCGCGGCATTGCGCCCGTCCGAGCTTCGCCCGGCATTGGCCCCACTCCCATGGTTCGAGGGTCGCTGCGCTTTGGGGCGAGCCACGGGTCTCGCCCGTCCTCAAGGCGGACCTTCACCATGAAGGATAGGACAGACACTGGACCCCGTCCTTCATTCTGGGGTGCGACCCCGGACTTGATCCGGGGGAGCCTCGAAGAACGAAGGACAAGGCACAAACCTCAACAGGTTCCCAAATCACGCCCGAACCACGCCACAACCTTGCGCCCGCCCGGCGCTCACCCTAAACGCCCGCACATCAGCCATCCGCCGGGTCCCCGCCATGTTTGAAACCGAATTCACGCCGCTCGCCTCGCTTGCCGGCGGCATCATGATCGGCCTTGCCGCAACCCTGCTGATGGCCCTGCACGGGCGCATCATGGGGCTGACCGGCATCATCAACGGCGTGCTGCCGCCGCTTTCGCCCGATTGGGCGATGCGCGCCGCATTTCTGGCCGGCGCGATCCTCGTGCCCGGCGTCGCCGCGCTGTTCATGCAAGGAATCGTCGAGAACCCTGTGGCCTTCGCCTCCCCCGCCGCGCTGCCGGTGCTCGTCATCGGCGGGCTGATCGTCGGCCTCGGCGTCAAGATCGGTTCGGGCTGCACCTCCGGCCACGGCATTTGCGGCATCGCGCGCCTTTCGCCCCGCTCCATCGTCGCGACCGGCGTGTTCATGGTGGTGACGGCCGCGACCGTTTACCTCACGCGCCACGTGTTCTGAGGGCGGCGGCCAAGCAAATCGAAACATGAAACACCAAAACATGACTCAGCAAACCAAGCTTCTTTCGGCCTTCCTCATTGGCGGCCTGTTCGGCCTCGGTATCCTGATCGGCGGCATGGCGAACCCGGCCAAGATCATGAACTTCTTTGACCTCGCCGGAACCTTCGACCCGAGCCTGATCTTCGTGATGGGCGGCGCGCTGGTGACGACCTTCATCGGCTACCGCGTGGTTTTTGCACGCCTGCCGCAGCCGGCGTTTGAACCGGCCTACGACATCCCCCAGAGCCGCCTCATCGACGCCCGCCTCATCGGCGGCGCGACCCTGTTCGGCATCGGCTGGGGCATCACCGGCTTCTGCCCCGGCGGCGCGATACCGGGGCTGGCGCTGGGCCATGCGGATGTGTGGGTGTTTGTCGCGGCGCTGGTGGTGGGGGTGTTGGTGGGGCGGAGGGTGTAGCAGCTATTGGTCGATACGGCCTCTATGTGGCCACCCGCTTAACTGTGTTTTCCTTTGTGCAATATCACAGGTTGCGCACTCTGACTCACAAAACCTGCTGATGCACACGAAATGATTCGTCTCGCACAAACACCTTCTTGGTTGGCGAGTCCAAGGTACAATTGTAACCTGCCCATTTTAGATGATCGATTATTCTACCGCTGTCGCAGATCATGTGATTAACTATAGGCCAATAAGCAAATTGCGCGACAATCTGCTGCTTTAACGCTAACTCTACATTTACATCGATCTCTTGATTTACAAACTCACCATCAAAATCACCTAACGCCAGTGAAACATATGCATTTGACGTCAACGGCATCAGGAAGCAATGCGGAAAAAGACCCATTTGTGATGCACGAAGTCGCGGATGGGCAGGCACCTTCATAATGTGGACAGGTGTCGTGCAGACATATACTGGTCGTCGTACCCTCCAAATTGCAATACCACAAGACGAAAACTCACGAGCTGTCCAATCTGTTCTATAAGCCAATTCATTGGCGAACTTTGACATCAGACTTGGATTGGCCCTGAGTTCGGCATACATCGCCTTTTCGTCTTCCGAAAAGTTCATGCCGCTCTGCGGCTCTCCGGCAAGAATTGACAGTTCCCTAAGCGTATTGCGGTAATGCGGCGTCCGCGCCTCGAAATTCCGAACGAGGCTATAAAGAACAGCACGATCAGATGCATCCAGATCAACAATCGAACCCGATGAAACTTTGGCCCACGTTTCTGTTTGAGAGACAGGTGTTTCAAACTGACTGTTGATTTTCTCTTCAACAGAGATTGGGGTCGATCCATCAATGTGAACATAAAGATCGTACTCAAAGGCGATGGAGTCAATAGACTTCTTCGCCCACACCGCCCGCTTTCCAATCTTTTGAAGAGCCATTACTTTCCTTTTATCATCATCTATTGCGAAGTTTCGTAGAAAAACTGCGTCGCATAATGATGACGTTTCGGATTTCTACTCAATTGAGTTCGATAAGTCATGCCAACACCATCCCCTCACTCCTCCCCCCTGCTCGGCAATTCACTCACGCCGCCATGCGCGGCTGACCACGTCAAGGGTGCATTGAGAAACGCTTCCACTTGGGCGAGCGTCCCCGCATCGAACAAATCCGCCCGCCGCGCTTCGGCCAGCACATCGCGCCAGGTGCAGAGGTAATGCAGGCGCATGCCCTGCTCGGCCAGTTTGGCGGGCGTATCGGGAAAGATGCCGTAATAGAAGATCGAGAATGTGTCGGTGCAGTGCCCGCCGGCGTTGCGGATGGCGGTGGCGAAGCGGAATTTCGAGCCGCCGTCGGTCGTCAAGTCTTCCACGAACAGCACGCGCGCGCCATCCTTGAGGTCGCCCTCGATCTGCGCATTGCGGCCG
>JALOTE010000104.1 GCA_025458045.1 Rhizobiaceae bacterium | reverse complement strand
CATTCTCGGCAAGCTGAAAACCTCTGGCATCAATGAGGATGTGCAGGCCTTCATCGAGGGCGAATTGGCAAACCCGACGGATTTCGACGCGCTCGTCGCCGCCGCTGTGACAGAAGAGCAGAAGGTGGAGGTCTACACCGCCGCCCGCCTGACGATCACGCCAGATACGCGGGCCGAACGCGGCTTCCTCGACATGCTGGCCGGGCGGCTGAACCTGCCCGACGCACTGGTGGACCACATCGACGCGACGGTTAAGGGGGTGGGGGTTTGAGTCAGGCGACGTTACGACTGTTCAGCGACTACTTACACATGTTCAAAACGCGTGTAATTTCGCTACCTGAGCCTTTCAACGAGATCTTATTGAAGTTCTCGGAAATACCGGCGCCTAGAATCTCTAATATGGTTCCCGCCATCATTGCGTCCAGCAGTCCCGACGGGATTTCTTTAGCTTTCCCGTAAGAGTTGGGGTTCTCAGAACCATAAAGATCAACGAGAAAGCGCTGTCCATCAATTGCAATATCTATTGGACCAGAAGGATCTGGTCCGGGCGACAAAACCCAAAGTTGAACCTTTGATTTTTGGCAATCAAGAAAAACGCACGTCCATTCATCACCGCTAGCTTGGCAGCCCTGCGTTGCGGGTTCTGTCAGGCCCGGATAGATGGAAGACTCCCATGAAAACGCTCTACTCGAGATCGATGTAACCACCAGGATAATACAAAGAAATATATCTTTCCGCATTCGCCTTCCTTTCTTTTCCGATACAACGGCTATCGATGACAATCGCCAAAATCAAATGTTTTTCTCTTTTGTTTGCAGAAATATTTTTATCCGTTCCACCGCCTCCTCGATGGCCGCTTCAGAATTGGCATAGCTCACACGGATGTAGCCCTCGCCATGCACACCGAAATCGGGGCCGCCGATGAGCGCGACGCCGGCTTTTTCCAACAGTTCCGAGGCGAGCGGCTTTGATTTCCAGCCCGTCTGGGTGATGCTCGGAAACGCGTAGAACGCGCCTTTCGGCATGATGCAGGAGACGCCGGGGAGCGTGTTCAGCAGCAATGTCACCAGAAGCCTGCGCCGGTCGAACGCCGCCATCATCATGGCGACCGCATCCTGCGGGCCGTCGAGCGCGGCAATCGCCGCATGTTGGGCCGGAGCGTTGACGCAGGACCATGAATTGACCGCCAGCTTGTTGACCGCACTGATGAGCTGCGCAGGCCAAACGCTCCAGCCGAGCCGCCAGCCCGTCATCGCATAGGTTTTCGACCAGCCGTTCAGCAGGATCAGCCTCTCGGCGAGCGCCGGGAAGCGGATGAAGGAATTGTGGGTTTCGCCATCATAGGTCATCTCGTCATAGATTTCGTCAGACAGCAGCGCGGCCTCCGGATAGGCTTCCAGCCCGTGCGCCAGCGCCGCCACTTCGGCTGCGGGCATGACGCCGCCCGTGGGGTTGGCGGGTGAGTTGAGAATGACGAGGCGGGTTTTCGCCGTCATCAGCGCCAGCACTTGGCGCGCGGTCGCGGCAAAGCCGTTTTCCTCCAGCATGGGGATGGGCACCGGAGTCGCACCGGTGAACTCGATCATCGAGCGGTAGATCGGAAATCCCGGATCAGGGTAGAGTATCTCCACACCCGGCGCGCCCAACATCAGGATCGCGGCAAACATGGCCGGCTTGCCGCCCGGCATGATGGCGATGCGCTCCGGGCTGACGCTCACGCCCTCTCGGCGAAGGATGCGCCGCGCCACCGCCTCGCGCAGCGGCAAAATCCCGAGCGCGCCGGTATAGCCGTGATGGCCGTCGCGCAGCGCCTTCACGGCCGCCTCGACGATGTGTTCAGGTGTGCGGAAATCCGGCTGGCCGATGCCCAGATTGATGATGTCGCGCCCTTGCGCCGCCAGCGCGTTGGCGCGGGCGAGAACGGCGAAGGCGTTTTCCTCGCCCATGCGGGCGAAGGCTGCAACCGGTGACACCATGACAAGTTTCCGCTGATTGGATGCGATGGGCTTGGTATGTCGGGGTCCGGCCCGTTTCGTCAACGCAAGGTTTGCCATGAGCGAAGACCTTTCCACCTGGACGCCGCGCGCGCGCCCGGCGCCTGAGCGGCTTGATGGCGTCCACGTGACACTTGAGCGCTATGAGGAGGCCCGCCATGGCCTTGCCTTGTGGGATGCCTTTGGCGGCACGGCGGTGAATGATCTGATCCGCTATTTTCCCAACCCCGTTTATGCCGATGCGGCACCTTTCATCGCGTGGCTGACAGCCAACCAGCGGGAGAATGTGACGATGGTGTTCCGTCGCCGGGTGACGGACGAGGTATGCGGCATGGCGACCTATATGCGGATCGATGCCGCCAACGGTGTGTGCGAGACCGGATCAATCGCGCATGCGCCGGCCATCCAGCATTCGGTCCTTGCGACGGAAGCGCATTTTCTGATGATGCGCCACGTGTTCGATGATCTTGGCTACCGCCGCTATGAGTGGAAGTTGAATGATCTGAACCAACCCAGCCATAAGGCGGCAAAACGCCTCGGCTTCACATTCGAGGGCGTGTTCCGCAACCATATGGTGGCCAAGGGCATGAACCGCGACACCGCGTGGTATTCGATCATCGACCGCGAATGGCCGCGCATCAGGCAGGCCTTTGAACTTTGGCTTTCGCCCGCTAACTTCGACGCCGAGGGGCGGCAGTTGCGCCGCCTCGAAGACATCAGAACAACAATCGCGGGGGAGTGACGCATGGCCGGACGGTTGAAGGGCAAGGTGGCGGTGGTGACAGCCGCCGGACAGGGGATCGGTCGCGCCATCGCGGAGGCGTTCATCGCGGAAGGTGCGACTGTCTGGGCCTCCGACATCGACAAGGCCAAGCTCGACGGGCTGGCGAAGGCAAAGAAACACGCATTGGATGTGACGAACACCAAAGCGGTGCAGGCCTATGCCGCAAAGGTCGGGCAGATCGACATCCTCGCCAACATCGCAGGCTTCGTGCATCACGGCAGCGTGCTTGATGCCGATGACAAGGCGTGGGATTTCTCGTTTGATCTCAACGTCAAGTCGATGCACCGGATGATCAAGGCTTTCATCCCGGGCATGCTGGCGCGGGTGGAGGCAGGTGAAGGTTCGGGCGCGTCCATCATCAACATGGCGTCGGCGGCATCCTCCATCAAAGGCGCGCCGAACCGTTATGTCTATGGCGCGACCAAGGCGGCCGTCATCGGTCTCACAAAGGCGGTCGCGGTGGATTTCATCGCAAGAGGCGTGCGCTGCAACGCGATCTGCCCCGGCACGGTGGAATCACCCTCGCTGCACCAACGCATCGACAAGCTGGGCGAAACGGTCGGCGGGGCGGACAAGGCGCGGCAGATGTTCGTCGCGCGCCAGCCGATGGGGCGCATCGCGGATGCAAGCGAGATCGCGCCGCTTGCCGTCTATCTGGCCTCGGACGAAAGCCGCTTTGTCACCGGCGTGCCGCATCTGATCGACGGCGGGTGGACGTTGTGACCAGCGAGGACAAGCGCGCCGCGCTCGCCGCCGCACTGTTCATCGCCTTTGTCGCGCTTGGCCTGTGGCTGATGCCGTCGATCATGATCGGCGTCGGTGAGCGTGTCTCGCCGCTTGCCGGTGCGCTGATCGCGCTGATCTTCATTGTCGCCCCGTTCGGCGTGCTATGGCTGCGTGCGCGCGCCCAGCGGCGGGCACAGGACCAGGCAGGCGGCGGCAAATGACGCGTGTGCTCATCACGGGTGCGGCCGGCATGATCGGCGCGCGGCTGGCGCGCCGGTTGATCGCCGGCGGCGTGATTGCCGGACGGCCAGTTACCGCGATGCTTGCAACCGATGTGGTGGCGTCCGATCTGCCGGGTGCCGCCTTTCCTGTGATCGCCGAAGCCGCCGACATTTCTGACCCGGCGACCGCGATGCGGCTGGCCGCCTTCCGGGCGGATGTGGTGTTCCATCTGGCGGCGATCGTGTCGGGCGAGGCGGAAGCCGATCTCGACAAGGGCTATCGCATCAATCTGGATGGGACGCGGCAGCTTCTCGATGCGCTGCGGCATGCGGGCGTCCAACCCCGTTTTGTGTTCGCCTCATCGATTGCGGTGTTCGGCGGGCCGTTTCCGGACATCATTCCGGATGATTTTTCGCCGCAACCGCTGACATCCTATGGCATGCAGAAGCTTGCGGGCGAGTTGCTTGTGTCCGACCTGTCGCGGCGCGGGCTGATCGACGGCGTGGCGCTGCGCCTCCCGACAATCTGTGTCCGGCCTGGCCTGCCGAACAAGGCCGCGTCGGGCTTCTTCTCCGGCATCATCCGCGAGCCGCTGGCGGGCAAGACCGCGCTTCTGCCGGTGCCTGACGGTACGGTCCACACCCATGCCTCGCCGCGCTCGGCGATCGGCTTCCTGCTGCATGCGGCGGCGTTGGATACAGGAAAGCTCGGTCCGCGCCGTGCCGTGACGCTGCCTGGCGTGGCGGTGTCCGTCGGCGAACAGATCGAGGCGTTGCGGCGTGTTGCCGGAGATGCCGCGGTTGCCCGCATCACGCGGGCGCCCGACGCGATGGTGGCGCGCATCGTTTCCGGATGGCCGACACGGTTTGAGGCGCGGCGTGCGCGGGCCCTTGGCTTTGAGGCGGAAAATGATTTTGACGCGATCATCCGCGCCCATCTCGAGGACGAGCATGGCGGGGTGGTGCCAGCCTGACTAAACCCGCTCAGGCGGTCAGCCCGGCGTAGAGCATGCCCGCGCCGAGCGCGAATACGGCAAGTGCGCCAAGGATCTCAATCGCGTGGCCCGTGGTGGCTGCGTGGGCGCCCGCAAGGCGCTGCGCCAGCCCTTTGGCGTGCACTGCGAGGATCGCCAGCGCCGACACTGTGATGGCCGTTCCGAGCGCCATGACAAACACGGAGGCCAGCCCCGCGACATAAAGGCCGTTCAGAAGCGCGAAGGACAGGACGACAATCGCCCCCGAACAGGGCCGCATGCCGACGGCGGCGATGATGCCCCACGCTTCCGCCAGCGAGAAGGTCTGGCTGGAAACGGCGGCAGGCGAAGGGGCATGCGCATGGCCGCATGCGGCGCAGGCCTCGCCATCCACGTGGTGGTGGTGATGATGGCCTTGGCCAATGTGGTCGTGATCGTCATGGTGGTGCGCGTGCCTGTGGTCGTGTCCGTCGTGCTGGTGTTGAAGACTGTCGCCATGGCTGTGGCCACCGCCGGCAACCTTGCGCCACAACAGCACCGCACCGAAGCCCATGATCAGCCCGTAGCTCGCCATTTCAAGGACCCAGGCGGCGTCCGTCATCGAAATGGAAATCGCGCGCAGCACAAGGAAGGCTGCGCCAACGAGAAGGATCGCCGACACCGCCTGCATCGCCGAAGAGGCGAAGCTGAGCGCGATGCCGCGTTTGAGTTGCGCGTCATTGGCGATCAGCCAGGATGAGATGACCGCCTTGCCGTGACCAGGCCCTGCAGCATGGAACACGCCATAGGCGAAAGACAGGCCGATCAGCGCCATCGCGCCAGTGCCATCGTCGCGCATGCGGCTCAGCGCTGCCTGCAAGGCGCGGAAGAATTGCTGTTGCTCGGCATAGATCCAGCCAAACAGGCCGGATGTTGCCACTGGCGCAACTTCGTTGGAACCGATCCCGAGCGAGGACTGTGCCAGCGCAGGGGCGGCCAGAACCGCGATCACGCAGGCGGTCACGCCGGCCTTCATCGGCCCGTTCAACATTTTGCCTCAAGCCGTGTGGCAAACATCTTGGAATAGTCGTTCTGGTAGTCCTCGGAAAAGAACTGCTCGGTCAGCGATTCCTGATTGGCGGCAATCGCCTCGTCCGGGTCGGGCCGCACGATGCGTGTGGTGCAGGAGGCCGGAAAGCCATTCGCCGACAAATCGCCATCATTGATGAAGTCGAGAGACGTGTAGAATGTCGGGTCGAAGATGCCGAAGGTGAGGTCGCCTGCCAAGGCGATGTCACGGCCGGGCACGCTCTCGAAGATCAGCAGCATCAACGGGCCATCAAACGAGACCGCCATGCGGCCCGGCACCGTCATCGCGACTTCGCGGCCATTGTCATAGACGTTCTGGAAGAAATTGAACTCAGCCGTCGAGCGCTTGATCGTGCCTTCGACTTCATCGAGTTCCGCGCCTTCGAGCCTGCCATTGCCGTCCTTGTCGAATTCCAAAAGCACGGTTGCCGAAAAGAATTCGTCAAAGCGCCAGACGTGGCGCAATGCGGCAAGCTTGCCATCCTTGCCAATCACCTCGGTGCGGGTGTCGGCAAACACATGCGGATGCGCCAATGCAGCCCCGGGCGACAGCAAAAGGAGCGCCGACAGGGCCCAACACGAGCCTGCTGGATGAGTGAACTGACGGATCACGCGCAAACGCCACACTGGCTGGAGGGAAGGTTCAGGCGCGATAGTTGCAGAATCGGGCGGCTTTGTGAATCCCGCCCGGCATGCCCCTCATAGGCGCGGCATGTGCTGGCGCATCCAGACGGCCAGATAGTCCACGAATGTGCGCACGCGCTGCGGCAGGTAGCGGCGGTGCGGGTAAACCGCGAAAATGCCGCGCTGGTTGGGAATCTCGTCCGAGAACACCCGCACGAGGCGCCCGGCATCAACGTCCGGCTTGGCGATGATGTCGGGAATCATGCCGAAGCCCGCACCGGCCACCACGCCACGACGCATCACCTCCGGGCTGTTGGCCTCGATCAACGCCTTGACCGTGACGCTGTAGCGCTCACCGGCGGCATCGACGAAGCTCCAGACGTTGCGGTTGCGGCCGTTGGTGTCGACCAGACAAGGACGGCCCGACAATTCCCGTGGAGTCTCGGGCATGCCTGTGCGCGCCACCAAGTCGGGAGAGGCGTAGATCGAAAGCGAGAAATCGGCGAGCCGCCGCGCGATCAGCGCCGAATCGCCCATGTCGGCGATGCGCACCGCCATGTCGTAGCCTTCCTCGACAAGATCGACGAAGCGGTCATCAAGATTGATGTCGAGCGTGATGTCAGGGTTGGCGAGCGCAAAGTCGACAAAGGACTGGCCAAGCATAGAGTCTGCCAGCGTGCGCGGGGCGGAAAGCCGGATGCGCCCTGAAATGTCGCCACTCTTCTGGCGCACATTGTCCTGAAGGTCGTCAACGGCACGCAGGATCTCGATGACGCGCGCGTAATACTCGTGGCCCGCCTCCGTCAGGGAAAACTGCCGTGTTGTGCGGTTGATGAGCAAGGTGGAGAGCTCGTCCTCCAGTTCGCGCACATATTTTGACAAGAGCGCCTTCGACCGCCCGATGCGCCGCGCCGCCGCCGAATAGCCTTCGGCTTCAACCACGTCCTTGTAGGCGCGCATGCGCGTCAGCGTATCCAAATGGCAACCCTCAAATTGTCGTGGTTTCCCCGCACGTCACGTCGGACTGTAGCAACTGTTTTGCCGACCGCCACTGCAAATTTTGGGGCGGATGGAGGGATTCCCCGTGAATTCGTTCAATCACTTGACAGAGTGTTACGCCGCTTGGCGTCAGTGAGGTTTGCGATGTTCTGTCACCGCGCGCTGGCCGTGCTGATCGATTCGCGGACGATCAATTCGACCGGCCAGACCTCTCCTTCAAGCGGATGTTGCGGCGCGTTGATCTGGTTGATGAGCCGTTTCGCCGCACGGTGTCCGGCCTGCCGGATCGATGAGCGGGTTGTGGCCAGCGGCACGCGGAAGTTGTCCGGCTTCAAATAGGGGATCACGTCATCATGGGCGATGAGGGAAATGTCGCGGCCAACGGCGAGACCGGCATCATTGATGGCACGCACGGCGCCGAGTGCGATGAACAATGAAGAACACAGGACCGCGCTTGGCGGCTCAGTGCGGTCCAGCAGGCGCGCCATCGACTTGTAGCCATACTCGTCACTCATTTCGCCTGATGACACGGCATCCGGGGCGAGCGCCAGGCCCGCCCGCTCCAGCGCCTCTCGCACACCGTGCTCACGCTCTTCGGCGAAGTTCATCTGCGCCGGGCCATTGATGAGCCCGAAACGGCTGTGTCCCAATTGAACCAGCAGCCGGGTGGCATCGAAAAACGCGCCACGATTGTCGATATCGAGAAAGGCATAGGGCGAGGAGCGGTTTCCGGCGCGTCCATGCACGAGATAGGGAAAGTCCATCTCATCCAGCAAGGCGAGCCGTTCGTCGGACCTGAATGGCGAGGAGATCAGAATGCCGTCAGCCTGTCCGCTCTGGACGATGCGCCGGTAGGTGGACAATTCGCTTTCGCGCGTCGCGGGGCACACGAGGATGTCATAGCCGTTTTCCAGCACGGCATCGCCGACCCCGCCCAGAAACTCCGCGTAATGCGGGTCGGCGGCTTGCGCGAGGGCGGTTCGCAGCACGACGGCGATCACACGTGCCTTGCCGGTGGCAAGGCCGCGCGCGGCATGGTTTGGGCGGTACCCCATGGTCCGCGCAACCTCGGCAACGCGCTGGCGCGTCTTCAACGACACTTCCGGATAGCCGTTCAGGGCGCGACTCACCGTCGTCTGCGACAATTGCAGATGCTCGGCCAGCTCCTTCAAATTCATGGCTTTCCCCGCATTCCGTTCCCGCCAGACCTTCAAAGCGCTTTGGAATATGAAAGCGCTGTCGATTGACGTGAGCTGCTACTCAATCGCGCTTCGGTTTCAATTTGAAGCGAAAAATGTTGTGCAGCGCAACAATCCACCGCGTCGACGGCATTTAACCGCGACATGCGCAAAATTCAATCGATTAGAAAATTAGTCCTTGATTTTTGATCGAACCTGTCGAAAGTGGAAAGCAAGCCAAAGCGCTTTCAAACTGAATCCGTTCAGGGAGCGCGCGCTTGGTCAAGCCGGGCCGGGGAGCCGGTCCTGTCCATTTGGGAGGTTCACATGATCCGCACATTCCTCGCCAGCGCGGCCGCGCTTGCGATCCTGACGGGTGCTGGCGTTGCACAGGAACTCAAGTTTCCGGTCGACCAGGGCGCGTTCAACTGGCAGAGCTACAAGGACTTTGATGCAAAATACAATCTCGATGGTCAGACCATCAAGATTTTCGGCCCGTGGCGTGGCGAAGACCAGGCGCTTGTCGAGAGCGTTCTGGCTTATTTCACTGCCGCATCCGGCGTGAAGGTCGAGTATTCCTCTTCGGAAAACTATGAGCAGCAGATTGTCATCGACACGCAGGCCGGTTCTCCGCCGGACATCGCGATCCTGCCGCAGCCGGGCCTGATCGCCGATCTGGCGGCCAAGGGCCTTGTCACGCCGCTGGGCGATGAAACCAAGGCGTGGATGGAAGAAAACTATGCCGCAGGCCCGTCATGGGTCGGTCTCGGCACCTACAAGGGCGCCGATGGCAACCAGACCTTCTATGCCTTCCCCTACAAGGTCGATGTGAAGTCGCTCGTCTGGTATTCGCCGGACAATTTCGCGGACGCCGGCTACGAAGTTCCGCAGACAATGGAAGACCTGAAGGCGCTGACCGACAAGATCGTGGCCGACGGCGGCACGCCGTGGTGCATCGGTCTGGGTTCGGGTGGCGCGACGGGCTGGCCCGCGACCGACTGGGTCGAGGACATGATGCTGCGCACGCAGTCTCCGGAAACCTATGACAAATGGGTCCGCAACGAAATCCCGTTCAACGACCCGGCTGTCATCGGCGCGATCGAAGAGTTCGGCTATTTCGCCCGCAACGACAAGTTTGTCGCCGGTGGCGCGGCAGCCGTCGCTTCGACCGATTTCCGC
>JALOTE010000175.1 GCA_025458045.1 Rhizobiaceae bacterium | reverse complement strand
GCGGGGGCGTGAGCGATGGATTGGCTCCTGCAATTCGCCATCATCATGGACTCCGCGGTGCGCCTGTCGGTGCCGTTGTTGTTTGCCTGCCTCGCGGGCCTGTATTCAGAGCGCTCGGGCGTCGTCGATATCGGCCTTGAGGGCAAGATGCTCGCCGCCGCGTTCGGTGCTGGTGTCGCGGCGTTCTATTTCCAGTCGGCGATGATGGGCCTTGTGTTCGCGATCCTGGTCGCGATTGGCATCGCGCTCATCCATGGCGTCTCGGCAATCAGTTATCGCGGCAACCAGATTGTCTCGGGTGTCGCCATCAACATGTTCGCCGCCGGCTTCACTGCGCTGTTGGGCAATGTGTGGTTCGGGCAAGGTGGCCGCACGCCATCGGTTGAAGGCGCGGCGCGGTTTGATGCCCTCACGCTGCCGTTCGCCGACGCGGTGAAGGACGTGCCGGTGATTGGCGCCATCTATTCCGAGCTGATCTCGGGCCATGACATCCTCACCTATGTCGCGTTTCTGTGCGTGCCGGCGACCGCCTACATCGTGTTCAAGACCCGCTTCGGTCTGCGGCTGCGCGCGGTTGGCGAAAACCCCCAGGCGGTCGACACTGCCGGCATCTCGGTCGCCTGGATGCGCTATCGGGCCGTGATCATTTGCGGCGCGCTGTGCGGCGCGGGTGGGGCGTATCTTGCTATCTCGCAGTCGGCCGGCTTCCAGCCCAATATGACCGCCGGCAAGGGCTTCATCGCGCTCGCCGCGCTCATCTTCGCCAAGTGGCAGCCGGTGCCGGCCATGGGCGCGTGCCTGTTGTTTGGCTTCCTCGACGCGCTCGCCATCCGCATGCAAGGCGTTATTCTGCCCGGTATCGGCCAGGTGCCCGTGCAGCTCATCCAGGCCCTGCCGTATATCCTCACCTGCGTGCTGCTCGCCGGCTTCATCGGCAAGGCGATCCCGCCGCGCGCCTCGGGCATCCCCTACACCAAGGAGCGGTGATGGACGCGACCGTGAAAGCGCTGTTCGACGCTGCCCTTGCCGCGCGCGCGAGCGCCTACGCGCCCTATTCGCGCTTTGGCGTCGGCGCGGCCGTGCGCGGCGCCAAGGGCGGTGTGTATGCCGGCTGCAACGTGGAAAATGCCGCCTACCCGGTCGGCACGTGCGCGGAGGCCGGCGCGCTCGCCGCCATGTGTCTCGCCGGTGAGACCCGCGCGGTCGAGGTCGTCGTCATGGGCTGGCGCGTGGGCACGGATGGCGCCGACGCACCGCTGTGCACGCCCTGCGGCGGCTGCCGCCAACGCTTGCGCGAGTTCATGGCCCCCGACGCCCTCATCCACTGCGCCGGCCCGACTGGCATCCTGCGCACCTTCACCATGGACGAGCTTTTGCCATTCGGCTTCGGGCCGGAGAACTTGTAACGCTGAATTCGGCGCTTGCTCCACCGCGCAAGAGAACGATGCCGTAACATATGTCCTTTTCGGCCTGTAGATGCTATAGAAGCTGCAGAAACGATGGAGACACCCGTGGCTGGACAGTCGGTTTCGGCACACCTCGACCCAGAACTCTTGACCCAGCTGCGTGCGGCAGCGCGCGGCGAAAGTCGGCCAGTGTCTCAAATCACCAGCACGGCCCTCAAGTTGTTTCTCGACATGACACCGGGAGCCCGCCAGTCAATTTATTCGCTTCAGAACGCCGCGACAGACGACGAACAGGCGTTTCTCGCCCGGTTTCTAGGTCGCCAAGTGCTGCGCGCGCACCACATGATCGTTGAAAGTCGTTACCTGGTATCGAGCGGCGGCACGACGAACCCACACGGCGCCAATGCCGAGCCACAATCCGAGGATGACATTGAGCAAGAAGCGGCCCGTGTCTGCCGACTGAAATGATCGTCGCGCGCGTCTGTCTTGATATCAATGTGTTTTTCGCGGCCCTGCGCGGCAAGATGAAGCGGCTAACCCCATCCGCCGCATCCGAGCTGGTCGAGATGGCATTGTCGGGCCAAGCGGGTGAGAGTGGCTTTCAACTGATCACATCGGTTCCGCTCTTGGAGGCCTGGGCGAATAGTCTTCAGCGATATTTCGGTTATTCGCGAATGGATGCTGAAACCCAAGCTGGCATCCTCCACACTGTGGCCAGTGACGGACCGCTGCAGATAAGCCCTGTGCTGCCGGTCGGCGCAGGCTTCGTGCCTTATGCCACCGAGCAAGACGTACTCAAGGCCGCCGAGCGGTTCGCGCATCAACTCGATTTACTCGCGCCGAGCCAGACCCCACCGCTGTTCGATGAAATCACGGACGATCGGCATGTTCTTTTGACGGCATTGGCGGGTCGAGCCGACCTATTGGTGACCACCAACATGCGAGACTTTCAGATCCGAAAAGCGATTCAGTTTACCCGAGACGACGTGCTGGTCCTTCCTACGGCTGATCATACCGTCGTCGTTTCAAAGCCCAGTTTCGCAGTGAGCTATCTCAGGCGTGGTGTGTGCCCGACGTGGTCATTGCTCCAAGAACAGGCGGATCAGCTTGAGCTTGTGATTGATGTAACTAAGACCGAGCAGAGCACGCCCTTCCTTCCT
>JALOTE010000015.1 GCA_025458045.1 Rhizobiaceae bacterium | reverse complement strand
GGAAGCAGCGCGCCTCGCCCAGCGCCGCGCGGCGGCCAACGGCGAGATTGACGAGGCCGAAGAGCGCTGGCTGTCGTTGAGCGTGGAGTATGAAGCGGGGATATCCTTCGAGCCTACGGGCTGAGCGCAGATCGACCGGTTCGCCAGCAGGTGATCCGCGCCTTCATGCTGAGGTGCTGTTTCCCCTCTGCTTCCCCACATCAAGTGCGGGGCAGGCTGCGGCTCGCTTTGCTCGCACCTCAGCATGAAGGGAAAAAGCCTCGAAGCACGAGGGCGCGGCGGCGATGACCGGGCTTTGGCCATTTGAATCCGGCCAATGGAAGGAATGCCAGCTACTGCCGGCCCCATTTGGGTGCGGGCGGCTCGGACGGATTGGCGGCGCGGTTGCGGTTGCGGCGGCGCAAGCCGATGAAGAACAAGGCCGCGCCCAGCCACAGCGCGACATTGCCGTAAAAGGCGAAATCCGGGGGTTCGACGAAGGCGTTCGCCTGCACGACCAGGTCAACGCGGGTGAGCCCGATCTCGTCGGCGTCGCCTTCGCTCACGGTGAAGCGGTAAGGGCCGGAAACAAGTTCCGAAAAGCGGGTCACGGCAACATCATAGACGACGGCTCCCGATTGCACCGCTTCCGGTGCACGGTCCCGTTCGGTTGGAATGACGGGCGCGGCAAACCCGCTCTGGCCGGAATGGCTGATGACGACGGCCAGTGCGGCTTGCCCGGATGCCGGGTCATATCGCCCATCCTCCTCGATGCGTAGCCGGAACGCCGCAGGCGCGAGCGCGGGATTGAGGTCGACCACCGCCTCGCGGAACGCGCCGTCTTCAAACACCGTTTCGCGCGCGATCTCGCGGCCCAGGAACTGCGAGAATGTCGCCGCCGGCGCAAAGGAGAGCGCCAGACCAGCGATGAACAAAAGCAAGCCCAGCAGCCTCACGCCTTCCTCTCCCATCGGCCCGACGGATTTTGCTGCCAATAGGACATCTCCGCGCCTTCAGCCTTCAGCGCCTTCCATGCCGCGCGCGCTGCCTGAAGCTGGTCATTGTCATGGCCGTCAAACAGCACGATCGCGCGATCATAGCCGCTGACGCCTTGCGGCAGCGCGCCATCGGCATGGAAGCGCACATTGGCATGGTTCGGGTTGATGCCGCTTGTCGTCAGCAACACGGGTTGCAGCGCCTCATTGCCATCACCCGCCATGCCATGCGGCAGGAAACTGTCATCGCGCCATGTCCACAGATGATCGTTCAGACTGTTCATCCGCTCCTCGGACCCCAATTCGACCACGGCGCGCCAGCCGCGCTCCAGTGTTTTTTCCAAGAGCGGCGGCAGCGCGTCCTCAAGGCGCGATTCGGTCAGATGGTAGAACCAGATCTCCGGCATGGGCCGCCTTTAGAAAAAGATGGGCCTTCGATCACCCTTCGTGATTGTCGCGGACAAAGCGGTCAAGCAGGCGCACACCAAAGCCGGACGCCCAGCCCGAGCTGATGTCGGATGAGGGCGAACCCATGGCCGTTCCCGCGATGTCGAGATGGGCCCATGGCGTCTCGCCGACGAAGCGCTTGAGGAACTGAGCCGCGGTGATCGCGCCGCCAAATCGGCCGCCGATGTTCTTCATGTCGGCGTTTTTGGAATCGATCAGCTTGTCGTATTCGCTGCCCATCGGCATGCGCCAGAGCTTCTCGCCCGTTGCCGTCCCCGCCTTGGCAAGGCCGTCGGCCAGCGCGTCATCATTGGAAAACAGGCCCGCATGGCTCTGGCCGAGCGCGACCATGATCGCGCCTGTCAGCGTTGCCAGGTTGACCATCAGCTTGGGCTCATAGGCCTTGTTGATGTGGTGGAGCACGTCCGCCAGCACGAGACGGCCTTCGGCATCGGTGTTCAAGACCTCGATCGTCTGGCCGGACATGGATATGACAATGTCGCCGGGGCGTTGCGCATTGCCGTCGACCATGTTTTCGACAAGGCCGATCGCGCCGACGACATTGGCCTTCGCCTTGCGACCGGCCAGCGCCTTGATGACGCCGATGACGGCAGCTGCGCCGCCCATGTCCCCCTTCATGTCCTCCATCCCGGCGGCCGGCTTGATCGAGACGCCGCCGGTATCGAAGACCACGCCCTTGCCGATGAAGGCGACGGGCTTTTCCTTCGACTTGCCGCCCATCCATTCCATGATGGCAAGGCGCGCGGGGCGCACCGAACCTTGCGCCACGCCAAGCAACGCGCCCATGCCGAGCTTTTTCATCTCCTTTTCGGTCAGGATCGTGACCTTGACCCCAAGAGCTTCGAGCTTTTGGGCTTCCGCGGCAAACTCGACGGGCCCGAGCACATTGGCCGGCTCGTTGACGAGATCACGCGCGAGCACCACCCCGTCGGCAACGGCATCGAGTTCGGCAAATGCCTTTTTGGTTGCGGCCGCGTTGGCGACAGCGAAGGTGACAGCCTGTGCCTTGGGCGCGGCGTCCTCGTCCTTCCTTGTCGCCTTGGTCTTGTATTTGTCGAAGGCGTAAGTCCGCAGCCGCACGCCGAAGGCGAGTTCTGCCGCCTGGTGCGGCTCCAACACCGCCTCGCCCATCTGGGCCAGAACCGTCACCGTCGCATCCGAGCCGAAAGCAGCCGCGATCTTGCCGCCAAGATTGACATGGTCGCGATCGGACGCGGCCCCGGCCCCGATGAGGATCACCCGGTCGGCGGCAATGCCCTCCGGCCCAAGCACATCGACCGAGGACCCGGACTTGCCGGCGAATTTTTTCAACGTGATCGCACGCGACAGCGAAGGCGAGGAAAGGCTTGCCGGAAGCGCGCTGTCATCTCCGACAAGAACAACAAGAGTTCCGGATTTCGGCAAGGCGGCTTTGGCAAATGACAAGGACAAGGTTGGCATGAGGCAAACATCTCTGAGCAAGGCGGGATGCGGCAGATGTGACGCAAAAGCGCCAGCCTGTCGAGCGGGATCACACTGTCCCACCGTCATGGGGTCATCGCCAGAACAAGGGACGGGGGTCGTGCCGAAGCGGCGCCACATTCATTTTGCAAATGTCGGCGCGGCAAGAATTGATTAACCACATGCCTTGACGCGCTGTTACCCATGAGGCGTTAGGGTAAATGCCAGCCAACGGCCGGTCTGCGCGCGGCCGAAGCACCTGAACCTCCGCAACCGAAGGCGGCCCATGCCGATCATCGAGCGATACATCCTGCGACGGATCGCCATGGTCACGGTGGCGGCGCTGGCGGTGACAACCGGCATGGCGTTGACGACGCAAGTGCTAAACCGCGTGGATTTTCTGACATCCACCGGCCAGTCGGCGGTGACGTTCCTGCAGCTTGCGGCCTATCTCGTGCCGTCGATGGTGGTTGTGGTGATGCCGTTCGCCCTGCTTGTCGGGGTTCTGCAAACCTTGCGCGCGATGAACCAGAATGCCGAATTGGCCGTGTTGGAAGCTTCCGGCAGCGGGATTGTCAGCCGCGCGCGGCCGGCCATGCTGCTGGCGCTTGGCGCGGCGGCGCTGGTCGCGTTTCTTGCAACCGTGGTGGAACCGGCCGCCTCCCGCGCGATCCGTGAGCTTGTGGCGCGGGCCTCCGGCGATCTGCTTTCGGCCGCTGTGCAGTCGGGCGAATTCAAGCGGATTGGCGATGGTCTGGTGCTGCAAATCGCCGAAAAGCGAGCAGGCGGCGAGTTTGGAGGGATCTTCGTCCATGATGCGCGCGACACCGAAAATCACATCACTTACATCGCCGACAGCGGCGCGCTGGTGACGCAGGACGACAAGCTGCTGATGGTGGTGCGCAATGGCGAAATCCAGCGCAAGAACATCCGGGACAATTCCATCTCGTTCATCCGCTTCGATGCCTACAGCCTTGATGCCGCGACCTTTTCCGCGCCCACGCGCGCTGGCCTTCGCGCCAAGGACAGGCCGACCGCCTATCTGCTCGATCCGGATCCAGATGACCCGTTCTTCCAGTCGTCGCCTGCGAGTTTCATGGAGGAATTTCACCGCAGGCTGTCCGAGCCGCTCTATTCCATCGCGTTCGTGATGGTCGGGCTGTTTTTCACGGTCAATGCGAGATCGAGCCGTCAGGAGTCAGGTTTGGCGTTGATGCAGGCGGCCATGGCCTGCTTTGCGCTGCGCGCAGCCGGCTTCACGGTCGCCAGCGACGCAGGGACGAGCACCGCGATGGCGGCGGCGGCCTATGCGCTTCCGCTCTCGGCGATCCTGTTGGCAGGTTGGATGCTTGCGACCGGACGAAGGCCGAACACCAGCACCAGACTGCTGGACCTGGCGGCCGCGCGGACAACGCAGCTTGCGGAACGGGTGACGCGGCGGGGGCGTCCGGCATGATGGCGCTGATCCCGGGCGTCCTGTGGCGCTATTTCCTCATCAGCTATTTGCGCACATTCCTGTGGGTGCTGCTTTCGGTCGGCATGCTGATTTTCCTCATCGACATGGTGGAATTGTCGCGCCGGACTTCGGGCATCGAAGGGTTTTCGCTTGGGATCGTGATCGGCGTCTCGATCCTGAAGACGCCGTCGCTGCTGATGACCTATGTCCAGTTCCTCGTGCTGATCGCGTCGATGATGGTTCTGCTCAGCCTCAATGCCCGGCAGGAATTGGTGATCGCGCGGGCAAGCGGGGTCTCGGTCTGGCAGTTCATCATGCCCATCGCGACAGGAAGCCTGCTGATCGGGCTCGTTGCTGTCGGGATTGTCAGCCCGCTTGCCGCCGCAGCACAAGCGAGGGCAGAAACGCTCGCGGCGAGCAATGGCTTCAACACCGGCGGCGACACGCGTGTTGTGCCATGGTTCCGGCAGAAGAACGGCGACGAGACCATCGTGATCGGCGCGCGGGCGATCGCCGAGCAAGGCACGAGGCTCAGCCAAGCGCAGGTGATCGTCATCAATGCCGATGGCCGGGTCGTGCAGCGTATCGATGCGCGCCAAGGCGTGCTGCGCAACAATGCCTGGGTGCTGAACAACGCCGTTGTCTATGAGAACGGACAAGCGGGGCGGGCCGAGAAACAGGTCAGGGTCCCTTCGACCATCAATGCGGATTTTCTGAAGCAGGCGATGACCAATTCTTCGGCTGTGCCGTTCCTGAAGCTGCCCGAAAGCATGCGGGCGGCCGAAGCTTTCGGCCTGCCGACGGGGCGATATGCCATGGAATGGCACGGGTTGATCGCCCTGCCCGCTTTCCTGATCGCCATGACACTGATTGCGGCCACCGTGTCCTTGCGTTTTGCACGGTTTGGCCAGAGTTCAACCGCCATTCTGGGTGGCATTGTCGCCGGGTTTCTGCTTTATGTCGTCGACGAGATGGCGGGGTCGCTCGGTGCCGCCGAAGCGATTGCGCCTGTTGTTGCGGCATGGTTGCCTGTCACGGCTGCGGGGCTGTTTGGCGTGACGTTCCTGTTGCATAGGGAAGACGGATAGTGACGGCCGGTGTAACCAGTTCAAATCGTTTGCGTTTTTTATGCGGTGTGGCAGCGCTTGCCTGCACCTTGGCCGTTGGCGCAGCCCCTGTAGCCGCCCAGCAGTTTGAAACGCCGGATGGCCAGAAGCTCCTGCTCGCAGCGGATTCCCTTGTCTATGACTATGACGCAGACACGATATCGGCGGTCGGCGGCGTGCAGATCAGCTATGGAGACACAAAACTCGTCGCGCGCAGCGTCACCTTCAACCGCAAGACCGGCCGCCTGATCGCCAGCGGCAATGTCGAGATCATTGAAGCGGATGGCGGGCGCATTTACGCCGATGAAATCGACGTAACCGATGATTTCGCCGACGGTTTCGTGACCGCGTTGCGCTACGAGACGACGGACAACACCCGCTTCGCCGCCGCCCGCGCCGAGCGCAAGGACGGCAACATCTCGCGCTTCGAGAAGGGTGTCTACACCGCCTGCGAGCCGTGCGCCGACAAGCCGGACAAACCGCTGACTTGGCAGGTGAAGGCCGAAACGATCGTCTGGAACCAGCAGCGCCGCACGATCCGCTTCCAGGGCGCGCGGTTTGAACTGTTCGGCTTCCCGCTCGCCACGCTGCCCTCGTTTGAAATCGCCGACCACACGATCAAGCGCAAGAGCGGCTTCCTGATGCCGTCGGGCGGATACGCCGGTGATGATCTGGGCTATGTGGTTGAAATCCCTTATTTCTGGGCGATTTCTCCCAATATCGACGTGCTGTTGAAGGCGCGCGGCTATTCGGAACAGGGCGCGTTCCTGTCCGCCAAGTTCAACCATCAATTGAACAAGGGCTCCTATTCCGTGACGGTGGCGGGGATCAGCCAGCAAGACCGGTTTGAATTTGATCCGAACACCACCGATCGCGCCGAGACCGACCGTTTCATGATCGGCACCAAGGGCGAGTTCAACTTGAACCGCCGCTGGACGCTGGGCTGGGACTTGTTGTTCCAGACTGACGCCAATTTTTCAAAGCGTTACGAAGTCGAAGGCTACGCCGCCGCACGGCGCACGTCGGAGCTTTATTTGACCGGCCTTGGCGACCGCGCATGGTTTGACCTGCGCGCGCAGCGCTACGAGGTGCAGGCTGACAATGCCGCTCAGGACCGTGTGGCCGACGAGCAGCCGATGGTGCTGCCGACATTCGATTACCGCAAGACATTCGAGCAGCCGGTGCTGGGCGGCGAATTGTCGATGCGCGTCAATGGCCGCGTGATCACGCGGGAAGCCGATGATGTCGATGATGTGGATGGCGCCACCGGGGACCGCGACGCCTTGCGCGGCCTCTCGGGCACCAATGCGCGCGTTACAGCGCAGGCCGATTGGCAGCGTGCCTATATCGCGCCGGGCGGGCTGGTGCTGACCGGTTTTGCCGGCGCGCGGCTTGATGGCGTGATGACGGACTATGACACGGATGCGCTGGTCATCGAGGCCGCCAATCGCGGCGTCACGGCCGAAACACGCGATTCGTTCCACCGCGCCATGGCGACCGTGGGGATGGATGCCCGCTGGCCGGTGCTGATCACGACGCCCGCCTCGACCCATGTGATCGAGCCGCGCGCGCAATTGATCGTGCGGCCCGACGCTCCCGATCAGGAGCGGTTCGGCATGCCGAACGAAGACGCGCAAAGCATGGTGTTTGACGCAGCAAACCTGTTTGAGGTGGACAAATTCTCCGGGCTTGACCGCATCGAGGGCGGCGTGCGCGCCAATCTTGGGATCCGTTATTCCGGCACTTACGCCAATGGCTGGCGCGCCGACGCGCTGTTCGGCCAAAGCTACCATTTGGCCGGGGACAACCCCTACGCCCAGCCTGACCTCGTCTTTGCCGGCGCAGCCTCCGGCCTCGAAACGGATGTGTCCGACTTCGTCGCCTCGGCATCGCTGGCCTATGCGCCGGTTGCGGAAACATGGCTCACGCAGTTCTCCATCGGCACGGGCGCGCGGTTCGACGAGGACACGTTCGACCTGCGCCGCAATGATGTCCGCCTTGCCGCAGGCTTTGCAACCGGCACCGACATTTCGGCGACCTACACCTTCATCGAGGCGCAACCGCTTTACGGTTCTCAGAGCGACCGACGCGAGTTGCGCGGCGCGATCAGCCAGAAGCTTGGCGAATATTGGACGGCCAGCGGCAATGCGACGTTCAATTTCAACACCGACAAGGTATCGTCCTATGGGCTTGGCCTGCGCTATGATGATGAGTGCTTCATCTTCGGGCTCGGTTACACGGAAACCGGCGCGGACACGGACAATCCGCGTCGGACGGTCGGTTTCACGCTCAATTTCCGCACGCTTGGGGACTATGCCAACGATTTCAGCATCGGGAATTGACGCGTGAACGGCATTGACCATGCCGCCCTTGGCGCTTGCCGCGTTTTTGCCAGTTTGGCATTCTAGCTCGCATGAGAATTGATCGCCGCGCCTTGCGGCGGGACGCATTGAATGACACGACATCGGGGATCAGGATGAAACGCTCTCTTCTGCACGGCCTGGCTGCCGCCTTCCTGCTTTCGGCGGCGATGGCACCTGCCCTGGTTGCACCTGTCCTTGCGGCAGAAGTGGTCTATTCCGTCAATGGCGAAGCACTGACTTCCTATGACGTGCAAAGGCGCGCCGCATTCTTGAAACTTCAGGGCAAGGGTGGAGGCACGGCGGCGGCCACCGAAGAGATGATCAACCAGCTCCTCGTGATGCAGGAAGCCGAGAAAATGGGCGTGCGGACGGCGCAGGGCGAGGTCGATGCCGCGTTCGAACGCTTCGCAAAATCGAACAACATGTCGACGCGGCAGATGACGCAGATCCTCAATCAGGCCGGGGTCACCGCAACGCATTTCAAGGAGTTCGTCCGCGCGCAGATGACCGGCGGGCAAGTGATCCAGCTCATGCAGCGCCAGTCCGGCGGCGGGCCGGGCCTCAGCCGCCAGGAGATCGTCAAGAAGATGCTGGAACGGCGCGACAATCAGCCGACCGCCACTGAATATGTGTTGCAACAGGTGATTTTCGTGGTGCCGCCCAAGGACCGCAGCAATGCAAAAATCGCCGCGCGCACGCGTGAGGCGGAGGGCCTGCGCGCACGCTTCCAGTCCTGCGAGACGACACGCTCCTTCGCCAAGGGCTTGATCGACGTGACGGTGATGGACCTTGGCCGGGTGCTTGCGCCGGAACTGCCCGGTGATTGGAAAGACGCGATCGCCAAGCTCGGTCCGGGGCAGGCAACCCCCGTGCGCACGACCGGACGCGGCGCGGAGTTCATCGCCGTATGCCGCACGCGCGAGGTGTCGGATGACCGGGTTGCTGAACTGCAGATCCGTGCCGAAGCCGTGCAGGAAGTTGAAGGCACCGACGCCGGGCGCGACATGGTGGAGCGTTTGCGCAAGAAAGCCGTCATCATCAAGCGCTGATCCGGCAGCAGCCGCAGCGCCTTCGAAAATCAGGATCCGTTTGTGACCGAAACCCAGCCCCCGATTTTCGGCCGCGCGGCAGCCGACCATGCCGCGCAACCGCAACCGGTTCCCGAACCGGCGTCCGTTCCGGCATCGCCCGTATTGCTCCGCCGGTCCCGCCACGCCCGCAACCGTTTTGTCGTGTTCGGCCATTTCGTGCTGAGCTTGGCGGTCCTGGGCGCGGTGGCCGCCGGTGGCGCGGCCTATTACGGCAAGACGGTGTTTGATGCAGCCGGTCCGCTCACCCAGCCGTCGATCTTTGTCGTCGAGCGCAATTCAGGGCTGCGTGACATTTCGGTGCGGCTGTTCACCGAGGGCGTCGTCTCAGACGAGCGCATTTTCCAACTCGGCGTGCGGGCGTCTGGCAAGGCCGATGAGTTGAAGGCCGGCGAATATGAGGTGCCGGCCGGCGCGTCCATGCGCGACGTGATGGACATCATCGTATCGGGCCGGTCGGTCCAATATGCCGTGACCATTCCCGAAGGGCTGACCGTCCAGCAGGCCTGGAGCCGCATTGCCGACAACACGGCGTTGACCGGAGACATGCCGGCGACCCTGCCAGCCGAGGGCACGCTGCTTGCGGATACCTACAGCTTCCCGCGCGGCACGGCGCGCGCCGATGTGGTCGCACGGCTGACCGAGCTTCAGACGAAGCTCGTAAACGACATATGGGCGACGCGCGCGCCGGACCTGCCGATTTCCACGATCGAGGAATTCGTCACGCTCGCTTCCATCGTGGAGAAGGAAACGGCGCTTGCCGAAGAGCGGCCGCGCGTGGCGGCCGTGTTCGTCAACCGGTTGCGCCAGGGCATGCGCCTGCAATCCGACCCGACGATCATCTATGGGATTTTCGGCGGCGCGGGCAAACCGGCCGACCGGCCGATTTACAAGTCGGACATCGAGACGCCGACGACCTATAACACCTATACCATTGACGGCCTGCCGCCCGGTCCGATCGCCATTCCGGGTCGCGCCTCGCTTGAGGCCGTGGCGCGGCCGATCACGACCAAGGATCTGTTCTTCGTTGCCGATGGCACCGGCGGGCATGTGTTTGCCGAGACGTACGAGGAACACAACGCCAATGTGAAGAAATGGCGCGCGATCGAGGCCGAGCGCGAAAAGGCAGCCGAGGCGGCCGAGGGGCAGACGCAGCAGAACAACTGATCAGCCGGTACGCCGAATGGCGATGCCTCGGGTTGAAATCCGTCCTTAGAGGCTTTTTCCCTTCATGCTGAGGTGACCGCATTTGCGGGCCTCGAAGCACGAGGGAAAAACGCACCTCAGGATGATGGAGATTTCAAACTGAGACACTGCCCACCGGATGGCAGGCAAGACTCCGCCCCACCGAATCGGGCATGAGCCGATGATGGGGCGGAGGGGACAATGCCGATCCAGTCTATGACCGGCTATGCGCGTGCCGCTGACGACAGCGACACCGTGGTTGAAACCAAATCTGTCAACGGGCGGGGACTGGATGTGCGCCTGCGCCTGCCGGCCGGCCATGACGCCTTGGAATTGCCTCTGCGCCAGATGATCCAGACGCGCTTCAAGCGCGGTTCGATCACGCTCACCCTGACAGCGGCCGCCGGTACGGCAAAAGCCGTCACGCTCAATCGCGACATGCTGGATGCCGTGATCGCGCTGCGCAATGAATTGGCCGGGAACATGCCACTTGCGCCCTCCACCATCGAGGGGTTGCTCGCCTTGCGCGGCATGGGCATGGGCATGGGCATGGGCGCGGACCCCGGTCAGGGAGAAGTGATCGACGAGGCGCGCGTGATGGTGCTTGCATCGCAGGCGCTTGATGCGCTGGCCGCCATGCGGGAGGCGGAAGGCTTGGCGCTTGCCGCTGTGATGCGCGGCCAGATTGACCGCATCGCGCAGCTTGCCGGGCTTGCGGCGCAGGACCCGTCACTGGCGCCGGATGCGATCCTCGCGCGCTTGTCGGCGCAATTGGCACTGTTCAGCCAGGCGGGCGTCGACATCGACCCCCAAAGGCTTGCGGCGGAAGCGGCACTGTTGGCGACCAAAGCCGACATCCGAGAGGAACTCGACCGGCTGGCGATGCATTGCGCCGCCATCCGGCAACTCATCGACAGCGGCGATGCGATCGGCCGCAAGCTGGATTTCATGGCGCAAGAACTCAACCGCGAAGCGAACACCTTGTGTTCCAAGTCGTCGTCTTCCAGCCTGACGACGCTTGGCGTCGAGTTGAAGGTCCTGATCGACCAGTTTCGCGAGCAGGCGCAGAATGTGGAGTGAAGCGATGGCACCAAATGGACAGAAGCATGATCAGCGGCGCGGCCTGATGCTTGTGCTGTCCTCGCCATCGGGTGCAGGCAAATCATCCATCGCGCGCAACATTCTGGAGCGCGACAAGAACATCACTCTGTCCATCAGCGTCACGACGCGACCGCGGCGCGCGTCCGAGATTGATGGCGTGCATTATCACTTTGTGTCGGAGAAAGAGTTCATGCGCTTGCGCGACAGCGACGCGCTGGCGGAGTGGGCGCAGGTGCACGGCAATTTCTACGGCACGCCGCGCGATGCCGTCGAGAAAGCGCTCGCCGCGGGGCGGGACATGCTGTTCGACATTGACTGGCAGGGTGCAGCGCAGCTGCGGGAAAAGATGGCGGGCGATCTGGTGGAAGTGTTCATCCTGCCACCCTCGATGAAAGAGTTGCACGCCCGCCTGAAGCGCCGCGCCGAAGACAGTGACGAGACAATTGCCCGGCGGCTTGACAATGCGCGCGCCGAAATCGCGCAGTGGCGCGATTATGATTATGTCCTCATCAACGAGGATCTGAACGTCTCCTATGACGCGGTCCGCGCCATCGTGACGGCGGAGCGGCTTCGACGGGACAGGCAGACGGGGCTTTACGGTTTCGTCGAAGCCTTGTTGGCCGAGCAGCTGGCATAGGCGGAAGCCAACGTCGCAAATTCTGTC
Organism: Rhizobiaceae bacterium; assembly: GCA_025458045.1. Taxonomy (GTDB): domain Bacteria; phylum Pseudomonadota; class Alphaproteobacteria; order Rhizobiales; family Rhizobiaceae; genus JALOTE01. The sequence continues at coordinate 25,553 of JALOTE010000015.1, read as the reverse complement.
ACATCCAGTGTTTCGGCGCGGCGGGTCGCGTCAATGCCCGCGATCCGACAGAGGCCCTCCCCGCCGATCGGCTTCAGGCTTTGGCGCAGCATTTTGCGGCGCTGGCCGAAGGCATGGCGCGTCACGGTTTCCAGCGCCGCCAGCGGCACCGGGATGGGCGCGGCAAGCGGGGCCAGATGGACGACCGCTGAGGTGACCTTGGGCGGCGGCGTGAAAGCGCGCGCCGGAATGTCGAACAGGATGGTCGCCTGCGTGCGCCAGCCGCACAGCACGCCAAGGCGGCCATAGGCATCGTCACGTGGTGTCGCGACAATGCGCTCCGCCACTTCGCGCTGGAACATCAGCGTCAGCGAGGCCCAGGCCGGCGGCCATGGATCGCTTGCCACCCATCGAGTGAGAAGCTCGGTGCCGATATTGTAGGGCAGATTGGCGACGATCCTGCCGGTGCCGTCGGCGGGCAGGACAGTGCGCGGATCGACCGCCAGCGCGTCACCCTCGATGATGCGCAGGCGGCCGGGGTGCGCTTCGGCAATCTCTTCCAGTGCCGGGATGCAACGCCGGTCGCGTTCGATGGCGGTGACATTCGCGCCCTCCATCAGCAGCGCGCGCGTCAGGCCGCCAGGACCGGGGCCAACCTCCATCACTGTCACGCCAGCAAGCACGCCCGCCCCGCGCGCAACCTTGCGGGTGAGGTTCAGATCAAGAAGGAAGTTCTGACCCAAGGCTTTTGTCGCGGCGATGCCGTGGCGCTCGATCACGTCACGCAATGGCGGCAAACCGTCTTCGGCAAGCACCGTCATGCGCCTGCGCCTGCTTCTTGTGCCATGTCGCCCGCCATGCACAGCGCGGCGATCAGGCTTTCAGGCCGGGCGACACCTTGGCCCGCAATGTCAAACGCGGTGCCATGGTCTGGCGAGGTGCGGATGAAGGGCAGCCCCAGCGTGACATTGACGCCCTCATCGAAAGCCAATGTCTTGGCGGGCACCAATGCCTGATCATGATACATGCACAGCGCCGCATCATAGGTGGCGCGCGCGCGCGGATGAAACATGGTGTCGGCGGGCAACGGGCCGCGCGCATCGATCCCTTCCGCGCGAAGCTGGCGGATGGCAGGCGCGATCACCGCCTCGTCTTCCCCGCCCAGCGCGCCGCCCTCGCCTGCATGCGGGTTGAGACCGGCGACAGCCAGACGCGGCGCGGCAATGCCGAACTTCGCCGCGAGGTCGCGCGCGACAATCCGGCCTGTCTCGATGATCAGGTCCGTCGTCAGCGCGACGACCACGTCCTTCAACGGAATATGAATGGTGACAGGCACGGTGCGCAGGTCCGGCCCGGCAATCATCATCACCGGCGTGCAGGGCTTGCCGGTGTGGCGGGTTGCGAGCGTCGCCAGATACTCGGTATGGCCAGGATGGTTGAAACCGGCCTCGTAAAGCGGCTTCTTGGCAATCGGCAATGTGACAATGCCGGACGCCTTGCCCGCGACGGCATCGGCAACGGCGCGGTCAATCGCCTCGATGATGGCAGGTGCGTTGGCCGGATCGGGCAGGCCGGGCGTCGCATGAACCGGGTTGCGCAAACTGACGACGGGCAACGCATCCGGCCACACATCCAGCGCCTTGTGCGGTCGCGTTTCGATGATGTGCAATGGCAAGTTCAGCACTGCCGCTCGCGCCTTTACCGCGGCAACATCGGCGAGCAGATAAAAAGCGGGAAGGTCCAGTTCGTCGCGCCGCGCCCATGCCGCAAGCAGCACGTCCAGCCCGATGCCGGAAGGATCGCCCATGGTGACGGCAATGGGAAGTGCGTTTTGCGTCAAAGGGTTGGACCTTTGGCTGTGTGCATTGAATCGACGGGTTGACACATTGACTCAAGAAACGATGAGGGATTTGGATTTGAGGCACAACGCAAGGCTTGAACCATAGCGGGCGCAAAGGACCGAAGGGCCTCCCACCAAGGCAACAGCAGGGGTGGCACAGCCAAAGAACGGGTGATGGTTCACCCGTTGTAGCGCTGCATCACCAGCGAGGCGTTGGTGCCGCCGAAGCCGAACGAATTCGACAGCGCCACGTTGATTTCACGCTTGCGCGGCTTTTGCGGCACGAGGTCGATCTCGGTTTCACGTGCCGGCGTGTGCAGATTGCGCGTTTGCGGCGCGATCTGGTCACGTATGGCGAGAATGGAGAAGATCGCTTCGGCCGCACCGGCAGCACCCAACAGATGGCCGATCGACGATTTGGTCGACGACATCGAGACTTTCGATGCGGCATTGCCGACAAGACGCTCAACCGCGCCGAGTTCAATCGTGTCGGCCATGGTCGAGGTGCCATGCGCGTTGATGTAGTCAATGTCGGACGGCATCAACTTGGCGTGGCGCAAGGCATTCGTCATGCAACGGAATGCGCCTTCGCCATCTTCCGGCGGGGCGGTGATGTGATGGGCATCGCCCGTCAACCCGTAGCCCACGATTTCAGCATAGATTTTTGCGCCGCGCGCCTTGGCGTGTTCCAGTTCTTCGAGCACCACGACACCGGCGCCCTCGCCCATGACAAAGCCGTCACGTTCGGCATCCCACGGGCGCGAGGCTTCCGTTGGGCGGTCATTATAGGCGGTGGCAAGCGCGCGGCAGGCGGCAAAGCCCGCCAGCGACAGGCGGTTCACCGGTGCTTCGGCGCCGCCCGCCAGCATCACATCGGCATCGCCAAACATGATGAGCCGCGCTGCATCGCCGATGGCGTGCGCACCCGTCGAACAGGCCGTGACCACGGCATGGTTCGGCCCTTTGAGGCCGTGGCGGATCGACACCTGGCCGGACACAAGGTTGATGATGTTGCCGGGGATGAAGAAGGGCGACACGCGGCGCGGGCCTTTTTCGGCCAGCACGAGCGACGTGTCATGGATGCCGGAAATGCCGCCGATGCCGGAGCCGATCAGCACGCCGGTCGCGTATTTTTCATCTTCGGTCTTGGGCTCCCAGCCCGAATCCTTCAACGCTTCATCGGCGGCGGCGATGCCGTAGAGAATGAAATCGCCGATCTTGCGCTGTTCCTTGGCTTCAAGGAACAGGTCCGGGTTGAACGTTCCATCCGACCCGTCGCCGCGCGGCACTTGGTTGGCGATCGTGCAGGCCAGGTCTGAGAATTCAAAGCCATCGACAGTGGCTGCGCCGCTCTCGCCCGCAAGCAGGCGCTGCCACGAGCGTTCATAGCCCATGGCGAGCGGTGACAGGAGGCCGAGACCGGTGACGACAACGCGGCGCATGGGTGCAGTGATACAATCGAAAAGGCGGCCCGGACCTTCGTCCAGCGGCCGCCTTGTCGAAATCAGGCCGAAGCTTTTTCGATGAACTTGACGGCGTCGCCGACAGTCAGGATCGTTTCGGCGGCGTCATCGGGGATTTCCACGCCGAACTCTTCCTCGAATGCCATGACCAGTTCGACGGTATCAAGGGAGTCAGCGCCGAGATCGTCGATGAAGCTGGCCGCCTCGTTCACTTTTTCGGCGTCCACGCCGAGGTGCTCGACGACGATTTTCTTCACGCGTTCTGCGGTATCGCTCATGGCGTTTCCCCTCAAGTTTGAAGCTTTCTTTGCACCCCGTTAGCGAGTGCGACGGGGCATATCAAGCCGAAAGATGGCACCAGTACGGGCGCACAACCGGTTTGACGCACGACAATGGTCGCGGCCAGCAGAAACACATGCGAATTTGGGCTGTCAGTTGCGCTCGATCACGCAAATCGGATGGCCTCCGGGCTCGCGTCCGCCGCCGAGGTCGAGGCAGATGTCGTCGTAAATGAAGGATTGCCATGCGCGACCAGCCAGGAAGGCGGACACGGCGACCGTGACCAGCAGGGTTGCGCGCGCGAGCCCGGCTCCTCGCATCAGATCATCGCCATGCCGCCATTCACATGGATGGTCTGGCCGGTGACATAGCCCGCCGCATCCGAGGCCAGATAAACGCAGGCTGCGGCGATATCGGCGCCCTGCCCCATCTTCTTCATGGGAATCACACCCATGATCGCGTCTTTCTGCTTGTCGTTCAGCTTCTGGGTCATCGCGCTTTCGATGAAGCCGGGAGCCACGCAATTGACCGTGACATTGCGGGACGCGATTTCCTGCGCCAGAGATTTGGTCATGCCGATCATGCCCGCCTTCGAGGCGCAGTAATTGGCCTGCCCCGGATTGCCTGTGACGCCGACAACAGACGTGATGTTGATGATGCGGCCGAAGCGGCGGCGCATCATCGGATGCGTCAGAGCGCGGGTGAGGCGGAACACCGACCCCAGATTGACCTCCAGCACGGCATCCCAATCCTCGTCCGACATGCGGACAAACAGGCCGTCACGCGTGATGCCGGCATTGTTGACGAGAATGTCGACGCCGCCCATGTCGGCCTCGGCCTTTTCGGCCAGCGCCTTCACCGCGTCGCGGTCGGCCAGATTGGCGGGCAGCACATGCACGTTTGAGCCAAGCTCTGCGGCGAGAGCCTCCAGCTTTTCGGCGCGCGTGCCATGGAGGCCGACAATCGCGCCCGCCTTGTGCAGGGCGCGGGCGATTTCCTCGCCGATGCCGCCGGTTGCGCCCGTCACGAGGGCCTTGCGGCCGGTCAGATCAAACATCGGTGTTCTCCTGTTCCTCTGCATTTACCAAAAGAGCCACGGAAAGTCGTGGGTGCTCTTTCTGGAGGAGTTGAAATGCCGCTGTCCGATTCCTTCACCCTGAGGTGCTTTTTGCCTTTTGGTTCGAGGCTCGCAAGGCTCACACCTCACCAGGAAGGCAAAAAGCCTCGAAGGGCGGAGGAAGGTCTCAGTTGCCGATAGCGGCTGCGAGCGCCTCTACATCCTCGACGGTGTTGACCGCAACGCCCGCGACATCCTTGGAAATGCGCTTGGCGAGCCCGGTCAGCACTTTGCCGGAGCCGATTTCATACAGCGTCGTCACCCCGTTTTCGGCAAACCATTCGACCGTTTCGCGCCAGCGCACCTGCCCCGTCACCTGCTGCACGAGGGAAGCGGCAATGGCTTCCGGGTCCGTCAACGGCGTGACGGAAACATTGGCGACGACCGGACGCGCGGGCGCACACTTTTCAACCTTGGCCAGCGCCTCGGCCATCGCATCGGCTGCCGGCTGCATCAGCGCCGAATGGAACGGCGCGGACACGCTGAGCGGGATGGCACGTTTGGCGCCAAAGCCGGGTGCCAGTTCGATGGCGCGTGCCACGGCAGGCGCCGAACCGGAAATCACAAGTTGCCCGCCGCCATTGTCATTGGCGATCTGGCAGATGTCGCCTTGCGCGGCATCGCGGCACAGCTGGGCGACGGCAGCGGCCTCCGCACCGATGATCGCCGCCATCGCGCCCATGCCGACGGGCACCGCCGCCTGCATCGCATTGCCGCGGATGCGCAACAGCCGCGCCGTGTCGGCAAGCGAAAACGTTCCGGCCGCGCACAGCGCAGAGTATTCGCCCAGCGAATGGCCTGCGACATAGGCCGCCTTTGTCACGGGAATGCCGCGCTCTTCCATGATGCGGATGAGCGCCATCGACACCGCCATCAAGGCCGGCTGCGCATTTGCCGTGAGAGTAAGTTCGTCTTCCGGCCCGTCGAACATCAGGGCCGACAGCTTCTGGCCGAGCGCCTCGTCCACCTCTGCGAAAACCGCCCGCGCCGCAGCTGAATGTTCGGCCAGCGCCTTGCCCATGCCGACAGCCTGCGACCCCTGGCCCGGGAATGTGAATGCGATGGCCATGCGGGCCTCCCCTCAAAACGTGGCGGCGCGTGTAGCAGGGGGAGAGGCTGTTGCAAAGTGTTGTCGAATTTGACAAGACAAGAACGTGCGTCAATTAATGTGGGTCAAAGCGGCTGCCAAAGATTTTGCAGCCTTCCCCATTTTTGTTCGAGATAGGGTGACCTCCGCCCTGGTGATCGCGCAGTCCGGCGGGATGGCGGACATCGCCAAGCCGATGAAGGGTTTCGGACCCGGCGTATTCGAGGTCGCTCTTCCATGGCGGGGTGGTACGTGGCGCGTCGTTTATGCGGTGAGGATTGGGGATGACGTGTGGGTCGTCCACGCATTTCAGAAGAAATCAACTTCTGGGATTGCAACGGCAAAGCGCGATGTTGACCTGATTGACAGCCGCCTCCACCAGATACGGGAGCACTTGAAATGAAAAAGTCAGCAGCAGAAGATAAAAGCGAGCCATTCGAGGTGTTTGAGGGTTCCGGCAACGCATTTGCCGATTTTGGCATCCCCGACCCGGAGATGCGCCTCGCCCGCGCACGGCTCGCCGGTGAAATCATCCGGATCATGAATGAACGCCAACTCACCGTTCGTGCGGCGGCTGAACTGACGGGCATCACGCCCGCCGACATCTCGCGCATCAGGAATGCCGACCTTTCACGCTTCACGATTGACCGGTTGATGCGCGTGCTGACGCGGCTCAATGGAAAGGTGAAAGTGCTGGTTGGTGATGAAGCGGCTTGACGGGACGTTTCATCCCGCAGTCGCCCTTGGCTTCATGCGTCCAGACGAACTGGTTTCGCGCTGGCCGTCTTTGCCTGATGCGTTGCGGCCAGTGCGGCGACCCTTTGATCTATCAGCGCTTGAACTTCTCTCAATGCGACCAACTCGTCGTGGTAGGCCGGCGACCAAGGCTTGAGGCCTGCTGTGACGGCCGACATTGCGAGCAGTTCCGTCTCTGTCAGTTCGCGCTGCCCGTTGTGGATTTTCGAACCCGTGCGGCGACCATCCACTCCAATTGCCACGCAGGCTTCCATGACTTGGCGACCATGGAAACCCATGCGCTGCATCCAGAGCTTGAAAACATTCACCTTCATCACTTTGGTGTCCTCCTTGCTTGCGTCAGGGTGCTCATCTCTTCGAGCAGTCCCGGTTTTTTCATCAAGGTGACCAAGAGATAGGCAGCATGCGGGACGTCGTCCTGCCCGTCCAGCCACTTGATGACCTTCTCTTGCGATGTGCCGTAGATCTCGGCAAACCATGTTGGCGTGATGTCCGCCTCGGCCAAGAGCACAGCGAACTCGGCCGCCGTGATGCGCTTGGTCTCTTGCGGTCGGCGGGAGTCGATCAGCCGGGATTGCAAGAGCTTCACGACGGTTTCGTTGGCGGCGGCCACGGCCTTGTCTTCCGAGTAGAACACCTTCGGATGACCGCCTTCGCTCACCACGTCAGGAAGCAATCCAGGAAGGGCGAATTGGGCGACGTAGCCGCCACCCATTTTCAATGCCTTTGCGATCACGGTCTTGGCGGGCTTGTCTGAATTTGCATTTGCCATATCGGGTGCCTTTCCTGATCTCATTGTTGGAGGCGGGCAATTGGCAATGCGTTTCAAGAAATCCATCGGGATACACACAGCCACTTTGAGCCTTGCACCCTCCCCCCGTTTCCCCTATACGCGCCGCACCTGAAACCGGCCGGGCGTTGCGCCGGGGTCTCGTGTTTGCGCCAAGAGGGACGACGGAAGACGTTCCTTTGCGGGCAGATGCGAGGCGCGGAGCCACAAGGCTTCATCCCGAAAGCGCGCCCGCTCTGATGATTTTGCTGTCTCCGGTCCGCTGCGCCATGGGTCGTTTGCCATGGAATGACAGGCGCCCCGCAGTCCGCAGAGGCTAGGCCGCCGGTACGGGTTGATCCTTCCACGGGGGAGGATTGGAACCGGAAAAGGACAAGCGATGAACGCTTATGAACACGTCTTCCTGGCGCGCCAGGACCTGTCGGCCCAGCAGGTCGATGAACTCGTTGAAACCTACAAGGGCCTTGTCGAAGGCATGGGCGGCAAAGTCGGCCGCATCGAAAGCTGGGGCCTGAAGTCTCTGGCGTACCGCATCAACAAGAACCGCAAAGCCCATTACGCGCTGATGGACTTCTTCGGCTCAGGCGAAATCGTCGCCGAACTGGAGCGCCAGCAGCGCATTTCCGAAGACGTGCTGCGCTACATGACGGTGCGCGTGGAAAAGCACGAGGAAGGTGCCTCGGCCATGCTGCAGAAGCGTGAAGACCGTGGCGACCGCGACGGCGGCTTCGAGCGCGGCGGCGGACGCGGCGGTGACCGTGGTCCGCGCGGCCCGCGCCGCTTCTGAGTTCCGGTTGAACGAGAGAGATTGAAAAATGAGCATCGACATCAACCAGATCCCGACCCGCCGCCCCTTCTCGCGCCGCCGCAAGACCTGCCCGTTCTCGGGCGCGGATGCGCCGAAGATCGATTACAAGGATGTGCGCCTGCTGCAGCGCTACATTTCCGAGCGCGGCAAGATCGTGCCGTCACGCATCACGGCAGTCAGCCAGAAAAAGCAGCGCCTGCTGGCGGAAGCCATCAAGCGCGCGCGCTTCCTCGGCCTGATCCCGTATGTGATCAAGTGAGTTCAGCGGCGCGTAAGCGCCGCTGGTCTTCCGCCGCGCGCAAGCTTTCTTCATCGTCCGGCTTGACCGGATGATCCATGCCAGGACGTCCAAAACAACAACACGGTTGGCATGGATTGCCCGGTCTAGCCGGGCAATAAAGAAAGGGAAGATTAGGGTCAGGACCCTAGATCGACCGAACTTCAAGGGCGGGTCGGCCGCCCTTGCGATATCACCAAACCCGAGTTGGGGCGCGCGGCCTGCCGCCTCTAACCGCCACAGGCGGGACAGCGAGTTCACGATGACGATCAACACGCAAGCCATTTTGTTTGGCATCCTCGCCGGTGCGGCTTCCGCGCTGCTTGCGGGCAGCGTGCTGACGCAGACGTCGCTCGCCGTCATCCTGTTCCTGCTGTCGGCATTTCCTCTGATGGTTGCCGGACTTTCGTTCGGGCCTGCTGCCGCCTTGATCGGCGCGGGCGTGGCGGGTCTTGCCGTGGCGGTCCTCGTCTCCGCTCCGGCTGCGATGGTGATGCTGCTGACGACGGCGCTGCCTGCCGCGCTTGCCACAGTGCTGATCAGCCTTGCGCGCCCGGCCGACGAGATCGGCGGGCAAGCGGGCGACACGGTCTGGTATCCTCTCGCCGACACGATCTTTTACGCCAGCCTCGTCATTGCGGGCGGCTTTGTCATTCTCGGCGCCTATGCCGGTTACGGCATGGAATTCGCAACCGAGTTCGCGCGGACGATGGAAGAACAGTTCAAGGTCGTGAACCCTGAATTCGTGCCTTCCGCCGAGTTCGCGCCGTCGCTCGCCGCTTTCATTTACCGCGCCGTTCCGTTGATCCAGCCCGCCCTGCTCACGCTCGCGCTGATGGGTTCGCTTTATCTGGCGCTCGCGGTCGTGCGGCCGTCAGGACGGTTCGCGCGGCCTAAGGACGACTGGCCGCTCGCGTTGCGCATGCCGCGCGCCGGACTGCTGGCGTTCGGGTTTTCGCTGGCGGTGTCGTTCCTGCCCGGTCCCGTCGGGCTGACAGCAACGGCGTTTTGCGGGGCGCTCGGCGCGGCTTTCGCCGCAGCGGGCCTTGCCAATATCCACAACCGCCTGCGCGGCAAGCCGGGGCGGGGCTTCGTGCTGGGGCTCGCCTATCTGGCGCTGTTCCTGTTCCTGCCCGTCCTGTTCCTCTTCGTGTTCATCGGCCTGTTCGACACCACGCGCGCCGCGCCGGTGACCAAAGGCCAGCCGCCCAAAACCCTTCATTGACCAACTGAAAGGACTACAATCATGCAAGTCATCCTGCTCGAACGCGTCGCCAAACTCGGCCACATGGGCGACGTCGTGAATGTGAAAGACGGTTTTGCCCGGAACTACCTTCTGCCGATGGGCAAGGCGTTGCGCGCATCCGACGCAAACAAGAAAAAATTTGAAGGCCAGCGCGCCGATCTCGAAGCCCGCAACGAAGAGCGCAAGACGGCTGCCGCGGCCCTTGCCAAGACGATCGACGGCCAGTCCTTCATCGTTGTGCGCTCGGCTGGCGAAACCGGCCAGCTTTACGGCTCGGTTTCGGCCCGCGACATCGCCGACATTCTTGTCGCCGCCGGTCATCCGGTCAACCGCAACCATGTCGACCTCAACACGCCCATCAAGGCGATCGGCGTGACGGCCGTTCCGCTGGTGCTGCACCCGGATGTTGTCGCCACCATCAGCGTCAACGTCGCCCGCACCACCGAGGAAGCGGCGCGCCAGGCCGCCGGTGAAAACCTCAATTCGGCCGAGGCGATCTATGGGTCCGACATCAATGATGCCGCCAACCCGGAAACCTTCGTCGATGAAGATGGCCTGGTGGGCCGCGACGCCTGAGACAAGCCCCCCATCCTTCATGGTGAGGTGCGACCCCGGATGTGATCCGGGGGAGCCTCGAACCACGAAGGATGGGATTGCGTTTGCAGATCCCTGCTGGAAGCGGCCCTTCGCCCTTCGAGGCTCGCATGCGCTCGCACCTCAGGGTGAAGGGAATCGCAGATGCCTGTGGACGAGTGTGAACAACGGGCAGCGTGCCCCTGTTTCAGCGATCTTCTGAGCAGCCTTTCAATTGGCGCGCTACAGGCGACACTCACTCTCATCGCGCGCTGATTCGATCTGCGCCGGAGCAGGAAGCCATGGCCGAAGCGCTGCGCAAATCCAATGACAATGCCGAGCCGCTTTATCGCGATGTCCCGCACAACATCGAGGCGGAACAGGCGCTTCTCGGTGCGATCCTTGTCAACAATGATGCCTATTACCGCGTATCGGATTTCCTGAAGCCCACGCATTTCCATGAGCCGATCCACCGGCGCATCTTCGAGATCACCGGCGACCTGATCCGCATGGGGCGCGTCGCCTCGCCAGTGACCGCGAAAACCTTCCTGCCCGCAAATGAGAAGCTCGGCGACATCACCGTCGCGCAATATCTCGTGCGGCTGGCGGCCGAAGCCGTCACCATCATCAACGCTGAGGATTACGGCCGCGCGATCTATGATCTTGCGACACGGCGCGCGCTCATCACCATCGGCACGGATGTGGTGAATGTCGCGTTTGACGCGCCGCTCGACATGGCACCGCAGCGGCAGATTGAAGAAGCCGAGCGCCGCCTGTTCGAGTTGGCCGAAACGGGCCGCTATGATGGCGGCTTCGAGAGCTTCAATGATGCAGTCAAAACCGCCATCGACATGGCGAACGCCGCCTATATGCGCGATGGCGGCCTGTCCGGCATTTCAACGGGCCTGCGTGACCTCGACACCCGCATGGGCGGGTTGCAGTGCTCCGACCTGATCATCCTCGCCGGCCGCCCGGGCATGGGCAAGACGGCGCTTGCCACCAACATCGCCTTCAATGTGGCCGAGCGTTTCGAGCCGGTGCAACAGGCCGATGGCACGATTGAGGCCAAGAATGGCGGGCGGGTCGGCTTCTTCTCGCTGGAGATGAGTTCCGAACAGCTTGCCACCCGCATCATCTCCGAACAGACCGAAATCCCATCCTCGAAAATCCGCCGTGGCGACATCACGGAGGCCGATTTCGAGAAGCTTGTCGCCTGTTCGCAGACCATGGCGAACATCCCGCTGTTCATCGACCAGACGGGCGGCATTTCGATTGCGCAGCTTGCGGCGCGCGCGCGGCGGCTGAAACGGCAGCGCGGGCTCGACCTGATCGTGATCGACTACATCCAGCTGATGACATCCGGCTCGAAGCGCGGATCGGAAAACCGCGTGCAGGAGGTGACGGAAATCACCACCGGGCTGAAGGCGCTGGCGAAGGAACTGAACGTGCCGATCATCGCCCTGTCACAGCTGTCGCGGCAGGTCGAAAACCGCGACGACAAGCATCCGCAACTCTCGGACCTGCGCGAATCCGGCTCGATCGAGCAGGATGCCGACGTGGTGATCTTCGTCTATCGCGAGGAATATTACGTCAAGAACCGCGAACCGAAGCCCGGCACCGAAGAGCACAACAAGTGGATTGAAACCATGAACGCTGTGCGCGGCAAGGCCGAAGTCATCATCGGCAAGCAGCGCCACGGGCCGACCGGCACAGTGCAGGTGGCGTTCCAAGGCGAGTTCACGCGGTTCTCGGACCTCGCCGACGAAGACAAGCTGCCGGAACGCTTTGAATGATGGCGCACGGCTGCGCGGCCACGATCGGCAATGATGGTCGCGGCGATGGGCGTTTCGATGGTGAAGTCCTTCCTTGCCGGGCATTCAACGCCATGCTACCGAACGTTTCATGAACACCGGAGGGGCGAACGTGACGCGCGACCAGATTGCACGGGCCTTGGTCGATCATTGCCGGAACGGCACCGAGCGTGAGGGCCTCGACACGCTCTATGACGCCAATGCGGTCTCCGTCGAGGCGGTCGCCAACCCGCAGACCGGCAGCGCCGAAACGGTCGGCCTTGCCGCCATTCACGGTAAGCACGAATGGTGGGCGGCCAATTTCGAGGTGCATGGCGGTGAGGTGGACGGGCCGTTCCCGCATGGCGATGACCGCTTCGCAGTCATGTTCAAAATGGACGCGACGGAGAAAGCCTCCGGCACGCGGTTCACGATGACCGAGGTGGGCGTCTACACGGTGAAGGACGGAAAGATTGTCCGGGAAGAGTTCTTCTACGCCAGCGGCGGCTGATGCTTCGGTGCTTGCCGGCGGCCGGGTCACAATTGATCTCGGCGCGCTCGCCGCAAACTACCGGATGCTCGTCGCTTTGGCCGCACCCGCCGAGGCGGCGGTGACGATCAAGGCGGACGCCTACGGGCTAGGCGCGGCTGAATGTGCGCCTGCACTGTGGCGCGTCGGCGCCCGGTCCTTCTTCGTCGCGCTGGCATCGGAAGGGGTGGCGTTGCGGCGCATTCTGCCGAAGGCGAGCATCTACATCCTGCATGGCGTGACGGCAGGCAGCGCCGGGGCACTGGCCGCACATGATCTCATCCCCGTCCTCGGGTCGCCGGAGATGATCGCGCTTTGGCGGCAGCGCGGACAGGGCGCACCCTGCGGGCTCCATGTCGACACCGGCATGAACCGGCTCGGCCTGACGCTGGACGAGGCGAAGGCGTTGGCCGCCGATGGGCTGCGCGGCCTCAACGCCGTGCTGCTGATGAGCCATTTCGCCTGCGCCGATGACCCGGATCACCTGAAGAACGCTTCACAGATTGAATCGTTCAATGTCGCCAAGCGGCTGTTTCCGCAATTGAAATCAAGCCTGCAAAATTCCGCCGGCGTCTTTCTTGGCAACCGTGTCCACGCCGATGTCGCAAGGCTCGGCATTGCGCTTTACGGCGGCGAGGCGGTCAATGATATGGCAAACCCGATGCTGCCTGTGGTGACAGCGGAAGCCGAAATCATGATGGTGCGCGACGCGAAGGCAGGCGAAACCGTCAGCTATGGCGCAACGCAGGTTCTTGCGCGTGACACGCGGATCGCGGTCTGTTCGGTTGGTTATGCCGATGGGTATCACCGCGCGGGATCGGGCGCAGGCGTGCCGCTGCGAGGCACGGGTCGTGCGGGCGGGCATGGATGGATTGCGGGGCGGCGCGTGCCGATCCTTGGGCGCATCACCATGGACCAGACCATGTTCGACATCACCGACCTTCCAGACGGTGCGGTCAGGGCCGGGGATTTCATTGAACTGTTCGGGCCGAACATCGCGCTTGACGAAGCGGCGCGGGCGGCGGGAACCATCGGCTACGAGATGCTGACGAGCTTGGGGCGCAGGTATGCACGGCACCATGTCGGCGATTGAAGCGAGGCGGCGGTTATCATAAATTGATAATGCTAAACAACGGAGATCGTCATGCCGTCCAGCTATTCCGTCGGAAAGCACTACGAAGCCTTCATCAAACGGCTCGTCGCGTCTGGCCGTTACGCGAGTGCCAGCGAGGTTGTGCGCGCCGCATTGCGGGAACTGGAGGCGAAGAGCGCCGTCCCCGCTTTGAGCATCGATGAATTGCGACTGTCCTTGGCGGACGTGCGGGAAGCCGACGATTATTTTGAAGTGGGGCCCGTGCTCGGCGAACTCGACGGGATTGTGCAGGCCGCTGAAGAACGGGATCGGTCCGCCGCGTGAGCCTTGAAATCAAGACGTCCGCCCAGTTTCGCAAAGACGCTGTTGCAATCCTCGAGTTCATCGGCGCCGACGACGCCAATGCGGCGCGAGGCATGCTGGTTGGATTGACCCGGAAGCTTGATCTCCTGCGCAGCCGGCCCTTGGCATTGCGCTTGCGGCCGGAACTGGGGCAAGACATGCGGGTGCTTCGCGTCTCCAGCTATCTGGTTGTCTACCGTGTTGATGACGCGACTGTTTTCGTCGAACGCATGGTGCACACCTCACGCGACCTCGAGACGCTTTTCAACAACGAAGACACGTGATGGCCAAAGCCCGCTCCTCCTTCATCTGCCAGAATTGCGGCAGCGTCACCAACCGCTGGGCCGGGCGATGCGATGCCTGCGGCGAATGGAACACCATAGTCGAGGAAGTCGAGGGCGGCGGCATCGCTTCGGGGCCGGCAGCCCTGCAATCGCGGCGCAAGGGCCGCATCGTGCCGCTTGTGCCATTGTCGGGCGAGACGCAGGACGCACCGCGCTTCGCGTCGGGCATCGCGGAACTGGACCGGGTCACAGGCGGCGGCTTCGTCAAGGGCTCGGCGCTGCTTGTCGGCGGCGATCCGGGCATCGGCAAATCGACGCTTCTCATGCAGGCCGCAGCCGCGCTCGCCAACAATGGCCAGCGCGTCATTTATGTGTCAGGCGAGGAGGCGGTGGCACAGGTGCGGCTGCGCGCGCAGAGGCTTGGCCTTGCGTCAGCGCCGGTGGAACTGGCGGCTGAAACCAATGTCGAGGACATTCTTGCCACGCTGAAGGACGGCGCGCGGCCGGCGCTTGTCATCCTTGATTCGATCCAGACCCTGTGGACCGACCTTGCCGAGTCCGCGCCGGGCACCGTCACGCAGGTGCGCGCGGCGGCGCAGTCGATGATCAAATTCGCCAAAGGCAATGGCTCGGCCATTGTGCTGGTCGGCCATGTTACCAAGGACGGCCAGATCGCCGGGCCGCGGGTTGTCGAGCACATGGTTGACGCCGTGCTCTATTTCGAGGGCGAAGGCGGCCACGCCTACCGCATCCTGCGCACGATCAAGAACCGCTTCGGCGCGACAGACGAGATCGGCGTGTTCGAGATGTCAGACAAGGGCTTGCGGGAAGTGGCCAATCCATCGGCGTTGTTCTTGGGCGAGCGCAACGACAAGGCACCGGGCGCCGCCGTGTTTGCCGGGATGGAGGGCACACGGCCGGTTCTGGTCGAGATCCAGGCTCTGGTTGCCCCCTCCCCGCTCGGCACGCCGCGCCGTGCCGTCGTGGGGTGGGATTCGGCGCGGCTTGCCATGGTGCTGGCCGTGCTTGAAGCCCATTGCGGCGTGAAACTCGGCGTCCACGATATCTATCTCAACGTCGCCGGTGGCTACCGGATCAGCGAGCCGGCCGCCGATTTGGCCGTGGCGGCGGCGCTGGTGTCCTCGCTCAGCGGCCTTGCCCTGCCTGCCGATTGCGTCTATTTCGGCGAGATCAGCCTGTCGGGTGCCGTTCGCCCGGTGGCGCACAGTGTGCAGCGGGTCAAAGAGGCGGAAAAACTCGGCTTTCGGCAGGCGGTCCATCCGGTGAGCGGCGAAGAGCCTGCAACCGGGCAGATGCAGGCCGCGTTCCATCCCAAGTCGCTGGTTGATCTGGTGGCCCGCATCGTCGGGGATACCGGTGCCAAGCGCGGCGGGGGTGAGCGCAAAGGCGGGGCGCAGCGATGAGCCTGATGCGCCGAACTGGCGGGACTGCACCCTGCCTTACAACAGTGCCTTGCGGAGTGTGTGAATGAGCCTGACCCTGCTCGACCTGATCGTCATCGGCGTGACGTTGTTTTCAGCGGTGCTGGCGATGGTGCGCGGCTTTTCACGCGAAGTGCTTGCCGTTGCCTCATGGGCGGCGGCGGCTGCGGCGGCCTTCCTGTTCTACAAGCCGGTTGTCCCGCTGCTTCAGCCCTATATCGATTCCAATACGATCGCGACGGTGGCCGCAGCGGGGCTTGTGTTCCTTTTGGTGCTGATCATCGTCACGCTGGTGACGATGAAGATTGCCGATTTCATCATTGACAGCCGGATCGGAGCGCTCGACCGCGCACTCGGCTTCGTGTTCGGTGCCGCGCGCGGCGTGTTGCTGCTGGTGGTGGCGATGCTGTTTTTCAACTGGCTTGTCGCCGACAACCAACCCGATTGGATTGCAAGCTCCAAGGCGAAGCCGTGGCTTGATGATCTTGGCACGCGATTGATTGCCGCCATGCCGGAGGACCCGCAAGGCATCATCATGGAGCGTCTCAATCCGGGCGGCACAGGTCCTGCCGAGGGTGTCGACGGCCAGCAGCCGGCGGGCGGAAGCAACACCTCCGGCTGATTGCCAAAACCGCTCATTGCGGTGATGGAGCCCGGCAATCGGGCGGGATAGAACCGGCAGGTCGTGAAGGATGCGCCATGGCTGACGAAACACCCTTTGATGATGACGATCATTTCAAGGATGAGTGCGGCGTGTTTGGCGTGTTTGCACGGGCGGAGGCCGCTGCCATCGTCACGCTCGGCCTGCACGCGCTCCAGCATCGCGGGCAAGAAGCGGCAGGCATTGTCGCATTTGACGGCGAGCAGTTCTTCATCGAGCGCCATATCGGCCTTGTCGGTGACAATTTCACCAAGAAGGCCGTCATCGACCGGCTGAAGGGCAACCGCGCCATCGGCCATGTGCGCTACTCGACGACCGGCGGTTCCGGCCTGCGCAATGTGCAACCCTTGTTTGCCGAATTGGCCGATGGCGGCTTTGCCATCGCGCACAACGGAAACATCACCAATGCCATGACAGCGCAGCGCGCTTTGCAGCACCAAGGGGCGATCTTCTCGTCGACTTCCGACACCGAGACGCTGTTGCATCTGGTGGCGATGAGCAAGGAGAAGGATTTCACCGCCCGCTTTGTCGATGCGCTGCGCAAGCTGGAGGGGGCCTATTCGCTTGTCTGCCTGACATCGAAGAAAATGATCGGCGTGCGCGACCCGCTCGGCATCCGTCCCCTTGTGCTGGGCGATCTTGACGGCGCCTATGTGCTGGCCTCCGAGACCTGCGCGCTGGACATCATAGGCGCGCGTTTCGTGCGGGATGTGAAGCCAGGCGAGATGGTGATTGTCACGGATGCGGGACTTGAATCGAGCTTTCCGCTTGAACCGCAGCCTTCACGCTTCTGCATCTTTGAATATGTCTATTTCGCCCGGCCGGATTCCTCGGTCGAGGGGCGCAATGTTTATGAAATCCGCCGCGAGATCGGCCGCGAACTGGCGCGCGAGGCTCCCGTTGACGCTGACATGGTGGTGCCGGTGCCGGATTCCGGCGTGCCTGCCGCCATCGGCTTCGCGCAGGGCGCGAACCTGCCGTTCGAACTCGGCATCATCCGCAACCATTATGTCGGCCGCACCTTCATCGCGCCCGGCGACGCGATCCGCCACATGGGCGTCAAGCTCAAGCACAACGCCAACAAACGGATGATCGAAGGCAAGCGCGTGGTGCTTGTGGACGATTCCATCGTGCGCGGCACGACCAGCCAGAAAATCGTGCAGATGGTGCGGGACGCCGGCGCGCGCGAGGTGCATATGCGGATCGCCTCGCCGCCGACCCGGGCCTCATGCTTCTATGGCGTCGATACACCGCACACGTCGAAACTTCTCGCATCACGCATGGAGGTGGCCGAGATGGCCAATTTCCTGCGAGTGGATTCGCTAGGTTTCCTGTCGATTGACGGGCTGCACAGGGCGGTGGATGGCGCGCCGCGGGACAATGAGAAGCCACGCTACTGCGATGCCTGTTTCACCAAGGACTACCCCACCCGCCTGACCGACCGCGATGGCGCCGACACCGTGCGCAAACTGTCGATCGTGGCGAACAATGGTTGAGACTTTGCATGACTGAATTTTCGCTTGCCGGGCGTGTCGCCCTTGTCACTGGCGCATCGCGCGGCATCGGCTATCATCTGGCGCTGCGTCTGGCTGCGCGCGGCGCGCATGTTGTCGCGGTCGCCCGCACGCAAGGCGGACTGGAGGAACTGGACGACGCAATCCGCGCGGGGGGTGGTTCGGCGACCCTCGTGCCGCTCGACGTGACCGACGGGCCGGGCGTGGATCGGTTGGGTGCCGCCATTCATGAGCGCTGGGGCAAACTCGACATTCTGGCGGCCAATGCGGCGATCCTGGGGGTCATTTCGCCGGTCGGCCATGTCGAAGCCAAAGTGTTCGAGAAGGTGATGGCGGTCAACGTCACCGCCACCTGGCGGGTGATCCGCTCGGTCGAGCCGTTGCTGCGCGCGTCAGATGCGGGGCGCGCGGCGATCATCTCATCTGGGTCGGCGCATTCCTGCCGCCCGTTCTGGAGCGTCTATGCAGCCTCCAAAGCAGCAGTGGAAGCCATGGGCCGGTGCTGGGCTGCGGAAACCGTCAACACGGCGCTGCGCGTCAACATGGTCGAGCCGGGCGTGGCGCGCACCGCCATGCGGGCGCAGGCGGTGCCGGGCGAAGACCCGAACTCCATCCCCCACCCCTCAGAAACCGCGGCCGGCATCATGCCGGTGTTCGACCCGACGCTGCGCGAAACGGGCCGCCTCTGGAGCGTGCGCGACATGCGTTTCAAGGATTTCCGGAAGCCGGAGTGACCTGCTCGGCCCGCTCGCGCCGCAGGTAAGCCCGCGCGGAGAAAGGGAGGAAGGCGAGATAGGCCAACACGCACAAGCTGAGCATCAGCCACGGCTCGCTTGCGACAAGGCCCGCGAACACCACCGCGCCCATGATGGCGAGCACGGCATATTCGCGCGGGAAGCGGTAGGATTTGCCTGACCAGACCGGCAGGCGGCTGATCATCAGGAATGCCACCAAACCGGTGTAGACCGTTGAAAACACGGCAAAGCCGAAGCTTTCCGCAAGGCCAAACTGGCCAAGATAGAATGGAAGGAACACAAGCCCCGCTCCCATCGGCGCCGGCACGCCGACAAAATAGTCCCGCCGCCAACTCGTGTCTTTGACACCGATGTTCAACACGTTGAACCGTGCCAGCCGGAGCGCGCAGGCGACCACATAGGCGAGCGCGGCAACCCAGCCGAACGTCTTGACCTCGTGCAAAACGAAGGCGTGCAGCACCAGCGCCGGGGCAACACCGAAATTGACTATATCGGCCAGCGAATCCATTTCAGCACCAAATCGGGTCTCGCCCTTGATGAGACGGGCGATGCGGCCATCGATTCCGTCAAGAAAGGCGGCGAGGAGCACCATGGCCACCGCCAGTTCAAACCGGCCCTCATAAGCAAGCCGTATGCCGGTGATGCCCGCGCAAACGGCAAGCACGGTTATGAGGTTCGGGATCAGCTTGCGCAGCGGCACTTCACGCAGACGCGCCCCGCGCGCATTGCCGTTTTGGGCGGACTCACCCTCGTCACCATCCGGATCGAACGGCGCAAACGGGCTGTCCATCAGATCAGCCGTGCGGCGGGCGGAGCTTCGGCACCGCCGAATTCGGCCAGCACGGTTTCGCCGGCCAGCGCCGTCTGCCCTTCCGTGACGCGCGGGTTCCATCCTTCCGGCAGGAACACGTCAACGCGGCTGCCAAAGCGGATGAGGCCGTAGCGCTCTCCCTGGCCGAGGCTTTGGCCCTCCTTCGCCCATGACAGGATGCGCCGCGCGACCAATCCGGCGATCTGCACGCTGACGACCTCGCCATGGGCGGACTCGATCACGATAGACGAGCGCTCATTGTCATCGGACGCCTTGTCGAGCGCGGCATTGAGAAATTGCCCCGGCCGGTGGATGGCGCGCGTGACGCGGCCCGCGAGAGGCGCACGGTTCACGTGAACCGAAAACACGTTCATGAACACGGAGATGCGCAGGCGCGCGCCGCCGTCCAGCCCAAGTTCGGAGGGAGGCTGCGCGAGGCCCACCGCCGTGACCACGCCGTCGGCGGGCGATATCGCCAGCCGCTCATCCTGCGGCACCACGCGCTCCGGATCGCGGAAGAAATAGGCGCACCATGCCGTGAGCCCCAGGCCGATCCAGAAAAAGCCGGACCAGAGCGAACCGAGCACCAAAGCAACGACAAAAAAGATCGCGATGAAGGGATAGCCTTCCTTGCGGACGGGCACCATGGCATCGGTGATGGAGGTGAGGACGGACATGAAGCGGCCTGCGCTGGATCAATGATGGCCGCCATATAGGCGCGAACGGGCGCGCTTGAAAGCCTTTGTCAGCAAGCCTTGGTCTTCAAGCCTTGGTCGGGAGCCTTCGCGTTTGAACGATTGGCTAATCACTGCGGCTATTCGTTCAACCAATCCTCATGGGCGTGGCGGACACGCAGGATGAGGATCCCGACATCGTCAATCTCGTACAGGATCACGTTCGAACCAAAGGGGTGAACCCGGATGACGCTGCCACCCACCGGGCGTTCAGCCGCCATGCGCGCTTGGGATGCGATGAGGGCGAAAACGTCAAGCAGCGCGGCCAGATATTTTTCGGCCTGCCTCCGGCCGAAAACAGTTTCACCTATTTCGAAGAGGTCAGCGAGATCGAGTTCAGCCTCAGTTGCAAGGCGATATCCCATGGTTTCACACCGGAGACTTGGCCCGACGAAGCGCGCCGGAGGTGATGTCCCGGAAAAGCTCGTCAGGCGTGCGCGTGCTTACGCCACTCGCGCGCGCCTCCGCGATCAGCTTTTCCCAGTGGGCGATCTTTTCCGCCTTCACCTGATCGCGACGGATGAGATCGCGGACATAGTCCGACGCGTTGGCATAACGGCCGCTTTCGGCCTGCGCCTCAACCCATTCTTTCATCTGGTCCGGGAGGGACACATTCATCGTGGCCATGGCGCGCTCCAATCGATACCGCATCATGCTATCAATCTTTGACAAAGACTGTCAAAAAGGTCTGCCGTTTCGGCAGCATGTCAGCTTGAAATCCGCGCTTCGAGCCCACCGACTTCTTCAGGGTGAGGTGCGAGCGAAGCGAGCCTCGAACCAAGAAGAAGGGGGGCGTCACAAAAAAGGATTTCAATCTGAGACACCACCGTCTTTTCCGGTCACGTCCCGTGAACTCATCCGGCCTTCAGCCCACGCTCCACCACACCCAGATCATCGCCCGCCTTGACGGCTTTCAGGCGCTCCTCCGCGTCACGGGCTTCCAATTGGCGGGTCCACATTTTGGCATAAAGCCCGCCCTGATCGAGCAGCGCGCGGTGCGTGCCGCGCTCGGCGATCGCCTGGATTTCCTGTTCGGTCGCCGTGTCGAGCGCGGATGTGGCCTCGTCGAGGATCAGGATCGGCGGGTTCTTCAAGATTGTGCGGGCAATCGCCACGCGCTGCTTCTCGCCGCCGGACAGTTTCAAGCCGCGCTCGCCGACCATGGATTTGTAGCCGTCCGGCAGGCCCGCAACGAAATCATGGATGGCGGCGCGTCTTGCCGAATCCTCGATCTCGGCCTCGCTTGCCTCCACGCGGCCGTAACGGATGTTGTAGAGGATCGTGTCGTTGAACAGCACCGTGTCCTGCGGAACCATGCCGATGGCGGCGCGCAGGGATTTCTGCGTCACCTGGCGGATATCCTGCCCGTCAATGGTGATCGCTCCGGACTGGATGTCGTAGAAGCGGAACAAGAGCCGCGACAGTGTTGATTTGCCCGCCCCCGAAGGACCGACAATGGCAACCGTCTTGCCGGCCGGCACCTCGAACGACACGCCCTTCAGGATCGGCCGTTCGGGCTGATAGGCGAAATGCACCTCGTCAAAGCGGATCGCCGCGCGGTCCACACGCAACGGCATGGCACCGGGCGCATCCTGCACTTCGCGCGCAACGTCGAGCAGGTTGAACATCTCCTCGATGTCGGTGAGCGCCTGGCGAATCTCGCGGTAGATGAAGCCGATGAAATTGAGCGGGATGGACAGTTGCATCAGCATGGCGTTGAGGAAGACGAAATCACCCAGCGTCTGCGTGCCGGCACGCACTTCCATCGCCGACAGGATCATCACCGCCAGCATTCCGACGCCGAAGATCGCCGCCTGCCCGAAGTTCAGCCAGCCGAGCGACGTCCAGGCCTTGGTGGCGGCGATTTCGTAACGCGCCATGGAACGGTCATAGCGGGCCGCCTCCATCTCCTCATTGTTGAAATATTTGACCGTCTCGAAATTCAGCAGCGAATCGATCGCCTTGGAATTGGCGTCCGTGTCCGACTGGTTCATGTCCTTGCGGATGGTGATGCGCCAATCCGACGCCTTCAGCGTGAACCACGTATAGAGCCAGACGGTCGCCGCAACGATGGCCGCGTAGATCAATCCATAGCCGAGCGCGAAAATCACCGCGATCAGCGCGAATTCCAGCACGGTTGGCGCCATGTTGAGGATGGTGAAGCGGACGATCGATTCGATCCCCTTCACGCCGCGGTCGATGATGCGCGACAGGCCGCCGGTGCGCCGCTCAAGATGGTAGCGCAGCGACAATTGATGGACATGTGTGAACGTCTTCATCGCCAGCTGGCGCACGGCATGCTGTCCCACCGAGGCAAACAATGCATCGCGCAACTGGTTCATGCCGGCTTGCAGGATGCGCGCCGCATTGTAGGCGGCAATCAGCATCAACGGCGCCGCCAGCAGCGTCGGCATCCAGCCCGGCGCGATGAACTGGTTGTTCAGCGCGTCGGTTGCCCATTTGAAGAAATAAGGCACGCCAATGAGCACGATCTTGGACAGGACCAGATAGACCGTCGCCCAGACGACGCGCATCTTCAGATCCGGCCGGTCGGACGGCCACATGTAGGGCCAAAGATTGCGCAGCGTGGAGAGTGTTTGGCCACGCTCGGACGATACTGTTTTCTGGGTCACACGCTGGATTCCGGTTGGAGAGGAGGTGTCCGAGATGCGCAGCCCGAAGCGCCGCAAGGGGCAAGCATGGCATCGATGTCGATGCGAAGCCTGGTCAGCGCCGCGCGGTCGAGGCAGTAACGGGAGCGTTTGCCCTCGGCGAAAAACCGCACAAGCCCGGCATCGACCAGAACCTTCAAATGCTGCGACACGGTCGATTGGGCGAGGTCCAGAACCTGCACGACATCCTTGCAGCAACGCCCGTCATCGCGCGCCAATTGGCGGATGATTTCAAGGCGGGCAGGATGGGCCAGCGCAGCAAGCTGGCGGGCAAGACCGGCATCATCAGGGGCGGGAGCGGCATTCATCGTCACTTGCCGATATATCCGCAATGGACGAAGCGCGCAACCGGAGTGATGCTCGGATGGTGCGTCAGTTCACTTTCACATCAACCGATTTTTGGCCATCAATCCCGGTGAAATCGGCAGGCGTGCCGTCATCGGTCAGGGCCGGCATGACAAACACCTGATCAGGGTAGATCCTGTCCGGGTCGGCAATCTGTTTGGCATTGGCGTTGTATATGGTCGAGAAGCGGATGCCCTTGCCATAGACACGGCGCGAAATCTGCCAGAGCGTGTCCCCCTTGCGGATGACAACCGAGGTCTGGGCCGTCAACCCCGGCGGATTTGACCCAAGGCCGAAATCAGGTGCCGGAACAAGCGGCTGCTGTGCCGGCTGCTGTGCCGGTGCTTCGACTTCAGGCGCGGCAACTTCAGCCGCAGCGGTTTGCACTCCCGAAGCCGGCTGCCCGCCAGACGCAACGGGAACCGGGGCGGGCGCTGCCGCGACAGCCACCGCTTCCCCCGCCTCGCGGATGAAAGGCACGACAGCGCGGCTGATGACCGTGCCGTCCGCCGCCAGCACGTCGGCGCGCACCGTGTGCTGGCCAGGCGCGACAGGAAAGCGTGACAGAAGCGCAAACCCGCCTGCCGCATCAGCCAGCGCGTCGCCCACCACTGCATCATCCATGTAAAGGCGGACGATGGCGGCAGGCGCAGCCGTACCGGAAATGATCAGATCGTCCCCGTCGATCTCGACGGCGGCAATGCGCGGTTCGATGACGACACCCGCCGGCTCCACTGCTTCTCCTGCCGCCTGTGCGGGTTCCTGCGCGACCGGTTCAGGTGCCGGGGGTGGCGGCGGCGCGGTGGTTGCTGCGACTGCCGCCAGTTCCTCGGCGGTTGCAGGCGCGGCGATTGTCGCAGGTGACGCTGCTTGCGCCTGTGCGCCCGCGCTGACAACCTCGGTTGCCGCGCCGGGCGCGGTCACGACAGCCAGCACCTCGCCATCGGGACGTTCGGGAATCTGCACCAACGCCTTTTCGTCCGAAGCCGAAACCGTGTCACCGCTGCGTGCGACGAGTCCGATCTCGTAGTCGCCGGGGGTGAGCGGCGTGTCGAGCACGAACGCGAATGACCCGCTTTCGTCGGCGGATGCCGAGCCGATGACGCGGTCGCCGGCCATGATGTCGATGGCCGAACCGGCAGGCGCACGGCCAGCGAGCACCAGCGAGCCGTCCGGCTGCACCCGCACGATGTCGAAGCCCGGCACGGTCGGCGTCGGGGGCCCGGCCGGTGAAGGCGCGACATCGGGCGCTGACGCGGCCGCGGCGGCGGCCTCGGCTCCCGCTTCGGGTGCAGGCTTCGCTGGGTCGGGTTCGGCCGCCTGCTGTGTCAATGCCGACAATTCCTCCTTGGCCGCTTGAGGCGCGACATCGGAAATGGCAGCGGGGCTGATCAGCGGCGACGGCACGCCATAAGGCGCGATCGCCCCGGAAAGCCAAGCCACGCCTGCGCCGACAAAAGCCCCTGCGCCCAACAGGGGGACCGCCTTGTGGATTGCCATTCTCGCTTACCCCGAATCTGCCCGCGAAACCGCGACCAACCGCCCGGTTTCCACTGGCTCACAAATACGACACGATCAAGGTTCGGTCGAATCGGAAATGGAGCACAGCCGTGCAAAGCCTCACATCCGTCTGTGTGTATTGCGGCTCGTCGCCCGGCCTCGACGCGGCCTATGTCGAGGCGGCACGCACGCTTGGCGCATCGCTTGCGCGCAACAATCTGCGGCTCGTCTATGGCGGCGGAACGAAAGGGCTGATGGGCGCGGTGGCGGACGGCGTGGCATCGCAGGGCGGCCGCGTTCTCGGCATCATCCCGAAGTTTCTGCTGAACAAGGAAGCCCCCGACATCCACCGGTCGGCGCGCGCCGAGATCGTCGTGACCGAAACGATGCACCAGCGCAAGCATCTGATGTTCGAGCAGTCCGATGCGTTCGTCGCGCTGCCCGGCGGCATCGGCACGGTTGAGGAAATCATCGAGATGATGACATGGGGCCAGCTTGGCCACCATGCCAAGCCGCTGATCTTCGCCAATGTGCAGGGCTTCTGGGACCCGATGCGCGTGATGCTCGACCACATCCGCGAACAGGGGTTCCTGCATTCCTCCCACAACATCCGCATGTACATGATCGAGAAGCCGGAAGACATCGTCCCGCAATTGCAGGTGATTGCCGACACGGCCCATGCGGACGGCGACGCGCGGATCATCGAGCGGTTGTGAGCAGGCGGCCGGTCACCGAGTCCGCTTGCGCAGCAACCCCCACGAGTAAAGCGCCAGCGCCGTCCAGATCATCGCGAAGGCGATGGCCCGCACCGTGTCGAACGGTTCGCGGAACACGAACACGGCAGTGAGGAAGATCATGGTCGGCGC
>JALOTE010000103.1 GCA_025458045.1 Rhizobiaceae bacterium | reverse complement strand
TTCCTGTTCGGCCACGCCAAGGGGTTCGACGGTTGGCGCTCGGCCAAGCTGGGCGCGCTCGCCGCCTCCAACGTGATCCAGAAGATCGGCCCGCGCGCCGACATCAGCCTTGAGAAGGCGGCGGAGGCGGCCGGGTTGATGTGAGCCTGCCCGCGGGCTCTGTCCCAATTTGAAACCCGTCCTTCGAGGCTTTTTCCCTTCCTGCCGAGGGTCCGTCTTCAGGACGGGCGAGACCCGTGGCTCGCCCTATGCTCTTGAGGGCCTCGAAGCACGAGGGAAAAAGCACCTCAGGATGAAACGGATTTCAAACTGGGGCACCGCCGCGTGGCGGGTCGTATTGTGCTTGGCGGCAGCACGCGTAAGCTTGGCAAACCAAAGGAGATCGCCATGCCACGCCCGATCCGCAACCCGCGCTTGATCCTTGCAGCCCCTGCGGCATTGATCGCCTTCGCGACCCATCCCGCCGCCGCCTTTGATTGCTCCAAGGCCTCCACCGCCACCGAAAAGCTCATCTGCGCCAACCCTGCCTTGAAGGTCATGGATGATGCGATGTCGGCGGCCTATCAGGGGCTGGTCGCCCGGGTGCCTGCCGAAACGCAGGCGGCGCTGAAAATCGCCCAACGCACGATGATCGCCCAGCGTGAATGGTGCGGCGACGACCCGGACAATGGCATCACCTGCGCGCTCGACCAGACGCTGGCGCAATTGCGCTTCCTGTCGGGCGGGGTGGAGCCCGGTGCATTGGCAGGACCCTCTCCCGCACTCGAACCATTCCTTGTCCAGCAGGCGGGTGACGCCAAGGCGGCGCTCCATACGGTCAATCACGCGGTCACTGTGTTTTCCAAACCGGAAGCGCCCGGCGAGACAGCGTTCAACGATGCGTTGAAAGCTATGGCGCGGGAAGCCACACTTGGACCGGATCCGGATTTCAAGGAATTCGGCGGCGAAATCCCGTGGGACAGTTCGTTGTCCTCGCGCATCACGCTGCTGACGCCGGAGATCGTGTCCGCCGAAATCGAAACCTATGAATATACCGGCGGCGCGCATGGCAATGGCGGCGTCTCGCAAGTGTCGTTCTGGCGCATGTCAGGCGAGACGGTGAACGTTCCCGCGCTGATTGGTGCGGATGGCCTCGCCGCCCTTTTTCCCTTGTGCCGCGCACAGATCGTGGCCGAAAAACGCAACCGGTTCCCGGCCAGCGCCGAAGAGCCGCCTTACGATCCGGCCACCGATTCAAACTATTCCGATGACGCCGTGAAAGACGGCCTTGCCGAACCGAGCCTTTGGCGGCTGGAACCGGGCAAGGCGACGGTCACCTATAATTCCTATGCCGTCGCATCCTATGCGGAGGGCCGCTACGAGTGCAGCTTTCCCGGCGAATTGATCGCCGCGTTGTCGAAGGGCGCGCTCACACTGCGCTGACTGGCCAAATCATTGGGTTTCGTGTGGGCTGTGCAACGCCGTTTTGCATCAGCGCGATCATTCCGTTCTTCATGGTTCGAGGCTTTTTCCCTTCATGCTGAGGTGCCCGCTTTGCGGGCCTCGAAGCACGAGGGAAAAAGCACCTCACCATGAAGAATGAAAAAGATACGAGGACTACGCGCGATCCGGACGATGGAAACTCAGCTTTTGGGCCCGCCCTTCGATACGCCGACCATGGCCGGGCGCAACATGCGCTCGCCGATCTTGTAGCCAGGCGCCATCACTTGAACCACGGTGTTGGCGGGCTTGGTGTCGTCCGGCACCTCGAACATCGCCTGATGGAAATTCGGGTCGAACTTCTCTCCAGCCGGGTCGATGCGGGTGACGCCATGGCGTTCCATCGCCGCAAGCATGGCGCGTTCGGTTGCGGCAATGCCCTCCACCAGAGCGGTGACACCGGCCAGCGGATCAACCGCGTGCTGGCTGTCACGCACCACCTGCATGGCGCGGCCAAGATCGTCGGAGACCGTCAGCATGTCGCGGGCGAAATTGGCGATGCCGAAGGCGCGCGCATCCTTCACCTCGCGCTCGGTGCGGCGGCGCAGGTTCTCCATCTCGGCCACGAGGCGGACATAGCGGTCCTTCAGTTCGGCGTTCTCCGCCCGCAGGATATCGAGCGGGTCCGGTTCGGCGGACGCCTCCTCCGAAACGCCGTCATCGGGCGTCGCGCCGCCCAGCTTCTCCAACTCGTCGATCAGCGCCTCATCGGCTGTCTTCGCGCCGCCATCCTTGCTGTGTCCGTTTGGGTCGCGGCCATTCGCATCATGCCCGTTGGAACCGGTCATCCGGCGTCTCCATCTCGTTCTGTGTCGGGGTTGGGCGCGATATCAAGTTTTGCGGGCGCAAAATCAAGAGCAAAGCGCTGCCCGCAGAAAGGCTTGCTCACGCCAGATCGGGCCGGGCCAGCGCGCGGCAGGTGGCGGTCAGGACCTGTGCCACAGTGTCGAGCGCGGCCTGGCTGCGCGGGTTTTTCAGCACGCCGTCCTCGTCGAAAGCCTCATGCGCGGCGGGCACCGAACATTGCTCGGTGATCACCGTCAGGCCGACATTCATGCAGACAGAGCGTAGATGGTAGAGGCCGCGAATGCCGGCAAATGCGCCGGGCGAACTGGAGCACAAGGCCGCGACGCGGCCCTGATAGGGCTTGAACGGCCGACCCCCGTCTTTCGTAATGCGGCTCACCCAGTCAATCGTGTTCTTCAGCAATGGCGGGATCGACGAATTATATTCGGGCGAACAGATCAAAAGCCCGTCATGGGCCGCGATCAACCGCCCGAGACGGTAGGCGTTTTCGGGGATGCCCTCCGCCTTCTCCAGATCCTCATCCATGATCGGCAGCGGATAGTCGGCAAGCGCGATGCGGGTTGGCGCGGCGCCCGCCGCAGCGAGTGCCGTCACGGCGGCGGCAGCGAGCCTGCCGCTATAGGCGCCGGTGCGGTTTGACCCGGCAAAGACGAGTATTTTCGGGGGCATGCGGGTTTTGTCCTTTTCTGGAAAAAATCCGGGGTGGCAGATAACCCATGCAGCCCCGGCGGCCGTGGTGTCTCAGTTTGAATTCCGTCTTTCGAGGCTTTTTCCCTTCATGCGAGGTGCCCGCTCTTGCGGGCCTCGAAGCAAGGGGGAAAAGCACCTCAGGATGACGGGGATTTCAAGCTGAGACGCGGCCCCGGCGGTCATGACATGCGTTTCAATACGCGTTTCAATACGCCGGGCGCGAATAGAGCCAGAGCTGGGCGGGCGGCACATTGCGCAACATGAAATCGAAATGCTTCACGCGGCGCGTGCGCGTGGGGCGCACCGGCGAGCGCGGACCATAGGTGATCTGCACCATGGGCCGACCGCGCGGGATGCGGTCAAGCGCATCCTCGATCAGGCTCTCGCGCATCGCCATCGGGAACGACAGAAGCGGAATGCCGGAAATGACGCAATCAAATTGCGCGGAGGCAAGCTCGCCGAGCGTCGCCTGCAAGTTGAACGCATCGCCTTCGATCACGTGCACGCGCGGATGCGCGCGCCTCAGCGCATCGGCAAACTGGCGGGAGTGCTCGACACTCACCAGCCGCTCAGGCCTGACGCCACGCCGCAGGATCGCCCGCGTGATGACACCGGTGCCGGGTCCAAGTTCGAGAACAGGAAGGCCGGATGTCAGGTCGATGACCGAGGCCATGCGCGCCGAGGTGGCATCGCTGGTCGGGATGATGGAGCCCACGGCCTTCGGGCTGTCGAGCCACCCCCTGAAGAAGCGGATTTCCTCGTCGAACCGGCGTTCAAACGAATGTGCCACCTTGCGGATGATCGGATGGGCCATTGTCTTTTGCCTCGCTCCTCGTTGTGACCGCCTGACCGCCCCGCGGGCGAGTGCGGCTATTCGCCCAGTCCGCCGAGAAAATCCTTCATGCGGCTGAAGAAGCCGGAGGATTGCGGCGAATTTTCCTTCGACGACAGGCCTTCGAATTCCTCAAGCAATTCGCGCTGGCGGCGTGTCAGGCTTTGCGGGGTCTCAACCGCCACCTGAATGTAGAGATCGCCCGTCTGCGCCTGCCGCAGCACAGGCATCCCCTTGCCCTTCAGACGGAACTGACGGCCATGCTGGGTGCCTTCCGGCACTTTCACGCGCGCCTTCGCGCCGTCGAGCGTCGCGACATCGAACGCACCGCCGAGCGCCGCGGTCGTCATCGAGATCGGCACTTTGCAATAGAGGTCCGCCCCGTCACGCTGGAACAATTCATGCGGCCGGATGGCGACAAAAATGTAGAGGTCGCCCGCCGGGCCGCCGCGCGTGCCGGATTCGCCTTCGCCGGCGATGCGGATGCGTGTGCCATCCTCGATGCCGGCCGGAATGTTGACCGACAGCACGCGCTCCTGCTCGACGCGCCCCGCGCCGCCGCATTTGCCGCACGGGTCCTTGATCTCGGTGCCGCGCCCGTTGCAGCGCGGGCAAGTGCGCTCGATCGAAAAGAACCCCTGCGCGGCGCGCACCCGGCCGGAGCCCGAGCACATCGAGCAGGTGACGGGCTTGGTGCCGGGTTTCGCGCCGCTGCCATCGCAAGCGTCGCAGGTGATGGAGGATGGCACGCGGATTTGCGCGGTCTTGCCGGCGAACGCCTCCTCCAGGTCGATTTCCATGTTGTAGCGCAGGTCAGCGCCGCGATTGTTGGGCCCGCGGCGGCGCCCGCCGCCCATGATGTCGCCGAAGATATCCTCGAAAATGTCGGAGAAGCCGCCCGCGCCGCCAAAGCCCGCGCCGAAACCGCCGCCTGCCGATGCGCCATTGCCCTGTTCGAAGGCGGCATGGCCGAAGCGGTCATAGGCGGCGCGCTTTTGCGGGTCTTTCAGCGTTTCATACGCTTCGCCGATTTCCTTGAAGCGCTTTTCGGCTTCGGCGTCGCCGGGGTTGCGGTCGGGGTGGTATTGCATCGCCTTCTTGCGGAACGCCGCCTTGAGGGCCGCCTCATCGGCCTTCCGGTCGATGCCGAGCGTATCGTAGAAGTCAGCTTTGGCCATGGATGGTTCGCGGATTGCTTTGCGTGTTCAGGTGCCGGACCTGTGGCAGTGGTGATGTCGCTTTGGGGCCTTGGCCGCCGGAATGCAACAGGCAGCTGTTGCCGGTGGCATCTGAACCCCTTGCGGTCGTCAGATGGCGACGCGAGGCTTTTCTGACAAGAGGCTTTTCTGACAAGACGCTTGCGAGACAGGCTTGCGAGACAGGCCTGCGAGACAAGCCTCCCCTGAAGCGGTTTGCACGCTCACGCCGCTCCGCCAGGCTGAGACAGGCCGGCGGCGCGGCGCAGCCAGGCGATGCAGGCCCCGGCGGCCGCCAAAACTGTCAATTCCGAGAACATGCGCAGGCTGAGCACCGTCAGTTTTTCATCCGCCGACAATGCGTCAAGCGACCATTCGGGCGCAAACTTCGCCCCGAAAATATCGAGCACGTCGCCCAATGCGCCTTTGGAAAACTGGTCGAGCGTGAACCCGTTCGCCATGTTGGCGCAAGCCGCCAGCGCCTCGACTGTCATCGCCGGGTCAGAGCAATTGCGCGCCTGCAATATCGTAGCCACCGCCAGTGCGCAGATGATCAAGCCGGCAACCCCCAAGAACGCATCCATGCGGCTGGCGCTTTGGCCGGTGATGATCAGGGCGAGGAAATAGGCCAGCGCCACATAGGGCATCAGCAGCGCCACCAATGCGGACAGGATGAACAGGAAGGCGTCAAAGCCCGGAACAGCCCCCATCACGCGCATGCCCGCATCCTCCAGCGGGATCGTGATGGCAAGCAAAAGGACAGCAACCGCGCAGGCATAGGCAAGCCCGCGATACATATCGCGAATCCAACCCATTGCAGGCGACAACCTGTCGCCGACCGCAACGCCGCCCGGAGGGGGCGCACGCTCCATCGCCTGGCGCGCCTGCCAGGCTTGCGCCAGTTCCGCGAGCGCAAGAAACAGGATCGCCTGGCTGTAGATGCGGAAGGCAAGCAGTTGCACCTTGATCAACGGGTCCATCACCGAAATGTCGAAGGGTGCGATTTTCAGGTCGAACACGTCGAAGACATCGGCCAGTAGGCCTTTCGATGTCTGGTCGAGGACGAACAGCGCCGCCTGCCCCGAACACGCGATGCCCTTCACCCCATCGCAACCGGATTGATAGAACCCGACCATGACGACGACGGCGCACAGCCCGAAACCGGCAAGGCCGAGCCGGAGATCGGATACGGCAAACGGACGCCCGGCGATCAACCCCATCGCGAAATAGGCCAGCACCACATAAGGCAGGCCGATCGGCACCATGCCGAGCAGCGTGACGCCGATGAGGTCGAGGATGCGGCCGAACCAGCTTTCATAGAGCGCGATCGCAACGGCTGTCTTGTCGAGATAGAACAGGATGATGACGAGGAAGACCGAGAGCAGTGCCAGCGAAATGACGGCCAGCCGGTTCATCCACAGGAAGAGCAAGGCTGTCAGCCGGTAGCCGCCATCAATCGCGCGTGCCAGCACGCTTGTCCCCGTTCCTGCGCCTTGTCTGGTCCAATGAACCGTCAAGCCTTGGCGGCGTCAAGGAAGCGCATAGAAGCGGGCGATCTCGTCCCACGCCTCCTGCGCCGTATCGACGAAGGTGATGAGCTCGGCATCCTTCGGCCCGATGGTGCCTTGTTCGACAAGATACTGGATGTTGACCGCATTCTTCCAGAATTCCCGCCCGAACAGCAGCACCGGCACGCGCTCCATCCGCCCGGTCTGGATCAGGGTCAGCGTTTCAAACACCTCATCCATTGTGCCGAAACCGCCCGGAAACACGGCCACGGCCTTGGCGCGCATGATGAAATGCATCTTGCGCAGCGCGAAATAGTGGAAGTTGAAGCAGAGTTCCGGCGTCACGTAGAGGTTGGGGGCCTGCTCATGTTCCAGCACGATGTTGAGGCCGATGGAGGGCGCGCCGACATCATGCGCGCCGCGGTTGCCCGCCTCCATCACGCCGGGCCCGCCGCCCGTGACCACGACAAACTCGGTGTAGCGGCTCTGCGCCGAGTGCTCGGAGACAACGCGGGCGAAGCGCCTCGCTTCCTCGTAATATTTGGCGTTGGCCTTCAGATTGGCGCGTTGCGTTTCATTCTTCGCCGCCCACGGCTCGACGCCCGGTTCCGGAATGCGCGCGCCGCCAAACAGCACGACCGTGGACAGGATGCCGCGCTCGGCCAGCATCAGTTCGGGCTTCAGCAGTTCAAGCTGCATGCGCACCGGGCGCAATTCGCGGCGCTTCAGGAACTCCTCGTCACGGAAGGCGAGCCGGTAGGCGGGCGCGGCCGTTTGCAGCGTCAGCGGCACGGCATCGGCCTTGCGCGCGTCTTCCTCGGAATGCGCCAGCGGCGTCCAGCTTTCAGTTGCCTTGAAGTTCATCGCCGACGTCTCCGCACGCTTCATTGCAGCCATGATTGACCGCACCCCGGCCTTTCTCTAAGCGCGCCGGTGACATTGTATCAACCCCGCGCATGCGGGCCGGAGCCGGAACCCTGCCATGACCGCCGCCCTTTATTCCTCGCTTGCCGCAACGCTTGAGGCCGCCTTCGAGGCGCGCGACACGATTTCGACCGCCACCAAGGGCGAGGTGCGCGATGCCGTCGAGACCGCGCTCAACCTGCTTGACACGGGCGCGGCGCGCGTGGCCGAACGGGGGGCCGATGGCGTGTGGACTGTCAACCAATGGCTGAAGAAGGCGGTCCTCCTGTCGTTCCGCCTCAACCCGATGGAGACGATCGCAGGCGCGCCGGGCGGCGCGTCCTGGTGGGACAAGGTGCCATCCAAATTCGATGGCTGGGGCGCGCGCGAGCACGCGGATGCGGGCTTCCGCTCGGTGCCCGGCTGCGTGGTGCGCCGTTCAGCCTTCATCGCGAAAAATGCCGTGCTGATGCCCTGCTTCGTCAATCTCGGCGCCTATGTCGATGAAGGCACGATGGTCGACACCTGGGCAACCGTTGGCTCCTGCGCGCAGATCGGCAAGAACGTGCATCTGTCAGGCGGCGTCGGCATCGGCGGCGTGCTGGAGCCGTTGCAGGCCGGGCCGACCATCATCGAGGACAATTGCTTCATCGGCGCACGCTCGGAAGTGGTGGAAGGCTGCATCGTGCGCGAGGGTGCGGTTCTCGGCATGGGCGTTTTCATCGGCAAGTCGACCAAGATCGTCGACCGTGCCACCGGCGAGGTGATGTATGGCGAGGTGCCGCCCTACAGCGTGGTCGTTGCCGGATCGATGCCTTCGGGCAAACCGATGGGCAATGGCGAGCCTGCTCCGCATCTCTATTGCGCCGTCATCGTCAAGCGCGTCGATGCGCAGACGCGCTCCAAGACCTCGATCAACGAACTGCTCAGGAACTGAGAAGCGCGCGAGTGAGCGGAACATCCCGTTCCCGTTCAGGCGCGGTTCACGGGGCATCGTCCAGGTGAGCCGCACTGACCCCTTTCGGTCCACCCTCCAAGGATCACCCCATGACCCGCATTGCATTGCGCCCCGTGCCATTCCTCGCCGCGCCGGCCTTCGCGCTCGGCCTTTGCGGCTGCACCGCAGCCTCCGGCGGCGGTGATGGCACGGCGCCCAGTTCGCCGGTCACAGGCCCGGGCGCACCGGTCACGCCGGTCATCTGCAGGGTCGGGGATTTTGCAAGCTTCAAGGGCCAGCCGGAAAGCGTGCTTGCCGCAACGACTTTCCCCCGGGGTTTGGCCGTCCGCATCGTCAAGCCCGGCCAACCTGTGACGATGGATTTCTCGGAAAGTCGGGTCAACTTCCTGCTCGACGCGCAGAACCGCATCGACGAAATAACCTGCGGTTGATCCAGACGACGGACAGTCAGGCCTTGGGCCGCAGGCGGATCACCACATCGACATGGGCGATCTCCATGCCCTCCGGCGGCTCCGGCAGGTTGTCCACCGTGACAGGCGCGTCAATGTCAAAAATGTGGTTGGAACCTTCGACGAAGAAATGATGATGGTCGGAGGTGTTGGTGTCGAAATAGGTCTTCGCACCCTCGACCGACAACACGCGCAACAACCCCGCATCGGTGAAATGATGCAGCGTGTTGTAGACGGTGGCCAGCGAAATGTCGATTTTCGCCGCCAGCGCCTCGGCATGCAGGGCTTCGGCCGAAAAATGCCGGTCGCCCTTGCCGAACGCCTGACGGACGAGCGCGACACGCTGGCGCGTCGGCCTCAGACCCACGCGGCGCAGTTGCGCCTCGATCTCGAAATCATGCGTCGTGGCGGTGATCATGGTTGTATCAGTGACCTTGCTGGCTTCGGCGACCGTGTCGGGTTCGGCAATCCTGTTGGCTGTTTCGGCCAAACTGACCCCTGCCCTCGCCAACACTGTTCCACAAAAACAGGAGCGACGCAATCAACTTTAAGTCTCAACCATACCAAGCGTGACGCTCGGCCGCAAGCAGGGCTCCCGTTTGATAGTGTCTCAGTTTGAAATCGCCTTCATCCTGAGGTGCCTTTTCCCTCTTGCTTCGAGGCCCGCAAGATCGGGCACCTCAGCATGAAGGGAAAGAGCCTAAGCCTGCCCCAGACCTGATCTGGGGAAGGACGGATTTCAAACTGAGACACGACCTCCCGTTTCGCAGCGGTTGGCCTTATGCGACCTCTTCATGACGCGGGCAGGCTTTCGTCCGCCCGTCGTTTTTGCAACTATGGAAGGGATGGTTCCGCCAAGTGAATCGCGGCGGATGAAAAGGGAACGCGGTGCGACGACCCAATCGGGGTCCATTCCGCGGCTGCCCCCGCAACTGTATGCGGCGAGCCGAAGGCCGATCCACTGTCCGAAGACCGGATGGGAAGGGGCTTAAAGCGACCGAGCCGCAAGCCAGGAGACCTGCCATCACGCATCGCCGGAAACGGCACATCAACCCCCGGCGCGCGGCGGGCGCGCTTGAAAGGACGTGTCATCATGCATATCGAACCCGGTCTCGTAGACGCGACCAAAATCGGCCTGAGCTACGCAACCGGCGCAGCCGTTCTCGGCTTTGCCGCCAAGCAGGCGCTCGACACCGTATCGCGGTCCGGCGCGGCCATGACTGGCCTGCGCGCCGTCGCGGCCACCATTCTAACCTTCGTCTTCTTCGAGGTGTTCCCGCATGCGCCGGCCGGCGTGTCAGAAGTGCATCTCATCCTCGGCTCGACCCTGTTCCTGATCTTCGGGGCGGGCCCGGCGGCGCTCGGGCTGGCGGGCGGCCT
>JALOTE010000102.1 GCA_025458045.1 Rhizobiaceae bacterium | reverse complement strand
GGGATGGCATCCCTGATGATCGCGTCATTGCCGAGCGGCGTCACGATCATCGGGTTGTCGCGCGCGACCAGCCGGGTCAGCGTCGCCATGTCCATGTGGTCGTAGTGGTTGTGGGTGACGATGGCGATGTCGACCCGCGGCAGATCGTCAAAGGCGATGCCCGGAGCATTGACGCGTTTGGGCCCTGCAAAGGACACGGGCGACGTGCGCTCCGACCAAACGGGATCAGCCAGGATATTCAGCCCTGAGGTTTGGAAAAGGAAGCTCGCATGGCCGACAAAAGTGATGCGCATGCCCTCGACGCTTGCGTCGGGCTTGGCCTGCGCAAAACGGCTTGGCCGGGCCGTCGGCCAGTCCTGCCGCTCGCCATTGAAGCGCCAGCGCAGCAAGTCGGCAAAGCGGCCCGGCGGCGTGCCGTCCGGGTTGAAAAAGATGGTTCCATCGAAATGATCGCTCGCCGGGCCCGAATAATAGGCGTTGGCGCGCGCCGGACGGGCGGCAAACAGGGCCCCGCCTGCCGCGAGAAGCGCGGATGCGGACAAAAACATCGAGCGGCGGGTCATTGAGCGGAGTCCCGATTGACGTGGTGTCGGCATCTATGGCGGGCGCTCTGCCTGTTCCAGCGTTAACCCCGCATTCACCTTGACTTTGACATGATCGTGAATCAGGGCTTGTGAGGGCAAACGGTGGACGACATGGCCGTTTGGCGCTTGATTGTGCATAAATCGTGAACGGCAGGCTGTGCCTTCCGGAACAGGGCGGGGTGTCATGCAAAACGGTCATGCTGGACGCGTTGGCGCTATGCGGCGCGGGAACCTCGGTTCCGGAAGCGTCATTCTCGCAATCGGCGCTCTTGCGTTGGCAGGGTGCCAGTCGGCGCGGCTTGACACCGTCTCGACCCAGCCCGCGCCGCTTCCTGCCGCACCGGCCGGCACAGTCCAGTCAGGAACGCTGCCGCCGCCGCCTGGCACCGCCGGGGTGACGGATCCGTCACAATTCCCGACCGCGCCCGTCAACCCGAATGCGCCGGTGACGCCACCACCCGGCACACAGACGGCCGCGCTGGAGCCGCCGGCCAATGCCGCACCGGTCAGCCGTGACGCGCTTGTCGGCGCGTGGAAGGTGACCACGGCGGGCTCCTCCTGCCAGATGTTCATGGCGCTGACCCAATGGTCGGGCGGGTTCCGCGCCGCATCGCGCGGCTGCCCCGGCGATGCCGCCTCGGTCTCGGCCTGGGATGTGAACGGCAGCCAGGTGGTGCTGAAGGACTCGTCAGGCAACATCGTGGCACGGTTGTTTGCATCCGGCGCATCGCGCTATGACGGCACGACATCGAGCGGCCAGCCGATCAGCCTGACGCGGTGACAAGCCCTTGAATTCCACTCAGCCGCCTGCGGGCGGCACCGGCGTGTCGGGCTGCACGATGAAACCTGCCGCCTCCAGCCTGCGGCGGCATTCGGCGGTCGTTTCCACGACGACGGCCGGTGTCACCTCGAATTGTTCGACAATGGTGAAAGGCGCATCGCCGACAGCCGCCCGCATGGCGGCGAGCGCCGCCTGCTTGTCGCCCGAGAACTGCACGATCATTCGTTCGCTTTCGGCTGCCGCTTCCGGCACAGCCTGGGTGCCGCCCATCGCCAATTGACCACCGGGCAGGCTTCCCGCGTGGACGGTCAAGGCGGGCATCGCCATCAGTGACGCGCAAGCGGTCGCAAGCGAGCGGCGCAAGAGGGCTTTCATGACAGGCTTCTCCGGACGGATGAGATAGACGGCTTGCTCATCACCCCAAAAAAGGCCCGCGCATGGCGGGCCTCCTTCACTCTTTGGGCTTGGCAATTCAAGGCATCACATTGATCGCGTTGCGGATGCGGATGTCACGCCGCGTGACGACCGTTCCATCCGAGCAGCAGGTGACCGCCTGACCGGTGGCCTTCAGCGCGTTCTCGATCTGCGTCACCGTCGCGGCGGGGCGGCGCGCGCGGAGCGCGACGAAGGCCCCCGCCACATGCGGCGTCGCCATCGACGTGCCGGACTTCGAACCATAAGCGGTATTGCTGTTTGGCACCGGCGCGATGATCTCCACGCCGGGCGCGACGAGGTCAACCTGGTCATCCCAGTTGGAGAAATTCACGATGTTGACCGGGCCGGGCGTCTTGAAGCTCGCGGCAACGGTGACGGCCTCCGGAATGCAGGCCGGCGCGCCGACGGAATCGCTGAACCCGTCATTGCCGGCGGCGATGATGGTGGCGACGCGGTTGTTGCGCAGAGCTTGAATGATGGGGCGGCGGCTGTCGGTCGTGCAGGGCGAAAAGAACCGCCCGCCGCCGAGCGACATGTTGACAGCAGCGATCCTCAGTGTGTTGCGCCGTTGGAACGAAAATTCGAGGCCTTTGATCTGGTCGGACGTGAAGGCGAGAATGCAACCCTGCGACAGGCCGCTGCTGCCGCAATTGGTTCCGACAAAGCGCGAAAACACATTGACGGCAACCACCGCACCGGCGCGCGCCACGCCAAAGCGCGGCTCTGACCCCTGCACACTGCCATTGGTGCCGACGGCCGTGCCCGCGACATGGGTGCCGTGGCCGCAACCGAAGATGGTTGCAGGGTTGCAATCATTGGCCGATGTTATCGCCGTGCTCGCGCCCACGCCGCCCGGACATTGCGAGAAAGAGTTGAACTGGGTGTTGCGCGTGTTGAAGCAGGCCGCGGCAATATAGCGCCCGGCAAAAAACTCATGGGTGCGGCGCACGCCGGAATCCAGCACGGCAACGGCAAACCGTCCGCCCGCCCCCGTGCCCGTCGCCCCGGCCGCCCATGCCGCTTGAGCCTGAACCCGCGTCAGACTGGAATTGAGCGTGGGCGCGGCGAGGTCGTCGGCATGGATTGCCGTGACCGCCGGATGCCTCGCCAATTTCGCAAGATCATCGGCATCGACAACGGCACCAAAGCCCGGCGTGAACGAGAAGCGTTTCAGGCCTGCAACCTCGTCGGCACCACGGCGGGCGGCAGTCGCCCCCCAGACGTCGGCGATGATCTGATCCTGCTTGGCCGAAACGATGCTGGTCATCGCGCGGTCGGCAGCGGCATCGCCACCCGCCCGGCTGACCGCCGGAACCGCATTGCCGAACATCACAATGACAGGCGCTTCAGATTTGCCGGCTAGGACGGCGGCGGCGCCGCCCTGCAGTTTGGCTGCTGCTGCGGCGCTGAGTTCGGCCGCCGAAGCTGCGGTGCCCCCCGCAAGAAGCATGGAGGACAGTGTGAAAGCCAACCCGACGGCTGAAACACGTGGTGAAAGGGAAGTGACAGAATGGGTCATTGCAGCGTCTCCCGCGTGCGAAATGCCGCCCATGTCTTGCGCCCCGGACGGCATGATCCGTGATGCCGGGGCGCCACTGCGCAGATCGCGACGCCCCGGCGACCAGAAACCGGCCTTCCCGCTGTCGAAACAGAAGGTTGGGCCGGGGGTGTGACAATGAGCACGACCGCCACCCGCAATCGCGTCAGCGAGCCCAATCCAGTCGTCGGACACGGGAAGTTGTTCTGCCCCGACGAGGGGCAGCACAAAACGCAGCGACCGGCGCAGATCAGCCTGCTCAGTGAGCGTATGCCGCAGCTGACGTGCGCGTCAAGTCAAACTTTGATGACAACTCAGATCCATGCAGGCTTGACGGGCGCTCATCCCCTCGCACCGAAAATCGCCGAGCCGACACGCACCGATGTCGCGCCGAACTGGATGGCGGTTTCAAAGTCGCCGCTCATCCCCATGGAGAGCTTCCCCACGCCCGCCTCCCGCGCCAGCTTGCGCAACAGGGCGAAGTGCGGGCCCGGGTTCTCGTCAGCGGGCGGAATGCACATCAACCCTTCGATGGACAAGCCATGCACCGTTCGGCAACGTTCGACAAAGGCCACGGTGTCGACCGGCGCGATGCCCGCCTTTTGCGGCTCCAGCCCGGTATTGACCTGCACATAAAGGCGCGGCGTGCGGCGCTGGCGTTGCATTTCCTTGGCCAGTTCGGCGGCGATCTTGTCGCGGTCCACTGTTTCGATGACGTCGAAGAGGGCCACCGCGTCGGCGGCCTTGTTGGATTGCAGCGGACCGATGAGGC
Organism: Rhizobiaceae bacterium; assembly: GCA_025458045.1. Classification (GTDB taxonomy): domain Bacteria; phylum Pseudomonadota; class Alphaproteobacteria; order Rhizobiales; family Rhizobiaceae; genus JALOTE01. Next base: position 6,407 of record JALOTE010000102.1, on the reverse strand, counting down.
GCAGTTCAAGGCCCGGGAACTCGGCCTTCAACGTTGGCCATTTGGCCTGCGCCTCCTGCACCCGGTTTTCGCCGAAGACGCGTTGTCCGGCGATGATGATCGGGCGGATGGTGTCCGCATCATGGGTTTTGGAGACGGCGACCAGCACAATATCGCCCGCCGCGCGCGCGTGCCCGGTTTCCGCGGCGCGGATGGACGCGAGCACCGCCTGCCAGCGGGCCACCTGATCCGATCCGGCTTCATCCAGACGCACAGGGTCCAAGGGGAGTGCTTTCAACGGTTGACGCCTCACCGGAAGCATGGTGAAGCACGCGCGAATTGAACATGAGACGACGGCCCTGCGCCTATGGCATCCGACACAGTGAAGCAAGCGGCATCGCAAACCGCCCCGGTTGAACGCTACAACCCCCGCGTGGTGGAACCGAAATGGCGCGCCGCGTGGGACGAGGCGCGGCTGTTTGAGGCCGACAATGCGTCGGCGAAGCCGAAATATTATGTGCTGGAGATGTTCCCCTATCCATCGGGGCGCATCCACATGGGCCATGTGCGCAATTATGCCATGGGCGATGTCGTCGCCCGCTACCGGCGCGCCAAGGGCTATGAGGTGCTGCATCCGATGGGCTGGGACGCTTTCGGCATGCCCGCCGAGAACGCCGCGATGCAGAAGGGTGTCCACCCCAAGGGCTGGACCTATGACAACATCGCCGCCATGCGCGGACAGTTGAAGACCATGGGCCTGTCGCTCGACTGGAGCCGCGAATTCGCCACCTGCGACGTGGAATACTACCACCGCCAGCAGATGCTGTTCCTCGATTTCCTCAAGGCGGGCCTTGTCGGCCGCCGCGTCTCGAAGGTGAACTGGGACCCGGTCGACCAGACGGTGCTGGCCAACGAGCAGGTGATCGACGGGCGCGGCTGGCGTTCCGGCGCGCTGGTTGAGCAGCGTGAGCTGGCGCAATGGGTGTTCAAGATCACCGATTTTGCCGAAGAACTCGACGCGGCGTTGGACAGTCTCGACCAGTGGCCGGAAAAAGTGCGCGTGATGCAGAAGAACTGGATCGGCAAGAGCCGGGGGCTGGAAATGGCCTTCCGCCTGACCGCCCCGGTGCATGGCCATGACACGATCCCGGTTTACACGACGCGGCCGGACACGCTGGCGGGCGCGAGTTTCGTCGCGATTGCACCCGAGCACCCGCTCGCCAAAGCCTTGGCCGACAGCAATGCCGCGCTGGCGGAGTTCTGCATCGACGTGCGCCGCATCGGCACGACGGAAGCCGCGCTTGAAACGGCGGAAAAGCGCGGTTTCGACACCGGGTTGACAGTCTCGCATCCGGTTCATCCCGATCAGACCCTGCCCGTTTACGTCGCCAACTTCGTGCTGATGGAGTACGGAACGGGCGCTGTGTTCGGCTGCCCGGCGCATGACCAGCGCGACCTCGATTTCGCCCGCAAGTATGGCCTGCCGGTGATCGACACGTTCTTCGCGCTCGATGACGGGACGCCGGTTGCCAGCACCGCCTTCGTGCCGCCGAAATCCGAAAAAGTCCGCTGGGTCAACCAGCCGGCCGGGCTCGACATCGCCACCGGCCAGGAGGCGATTGACGCGACGATCGACTGGGCGGTGGCGCGCGGGCTTGGCACCGCCAAAGTGCAGTACCGCCTGCGCGATTGGGGCATTTCGCGACAGCGCTATTGGGGCTGCCCCATCCCGGTCATCCATTGCGAGGCGTGCGGCATCGTGCCGGTGCCCGCCGCCGACCTGCCGGTAAGGCTGCCGGAGGATGTCACCTTTGACGTGCCGGGCAACCCGCTGGACCGGCACCGGTCATGGAAGCATTGCGCTTGCCCGCAATGCGGCAAGGCGGCGCGCCGCGAAACCGACACGATGGACACATTCGTCGATTCGTCCTGGTATTTCGCCCGCTTCACAGCGCCGGGCGCCGAAACGCCGACGGATGTGGCGGCCGTCAATGACTGGCTGCCCGTCGACCAGTATATCGGCGGCGTCGAGCACGCGATTTTGCATCTCTTGTATTCGCGCTTCTTCGCCCGCGCCATGAAGGCGACCGGACATCTGAATGTTGAGGAGCCGTTCAGGGGCCTGTTCACGCAAGGCATGGTCGTCCACGAGACCTACAGGAGCGCGGAAGGCTGGGTGGAACCGGCGCGCGTGCGCATCGAGGGGGAAGGTGCCGAGCGCCGCGCCGTCATGATCGACACCGGCGAGCCCGTCGAAATCGGCGCGATCGAGAAAATGTCGAAGTCGAAGAGAAATGTCGTCGACCCGGATGACATCATCGGCTCCTACGGCGCCGACACGGCGCGCTGGTTCATGCTGTCGGACTCGCCGCCCGAACGCGACGTCATATGGACGGAAGCGGGCGTGGAGGGCGCAGGGCGCTTCGTCCAGCGTGTCTGGCGGCTGGTCAACGAGGCGGCGCCTGCGTTGAGAGCCGTTGCGCCTGCCGCGGCCCATGCCGGAGACGCCGCCGCCATCAGCCGGATCGCCCACAAGACTGTGAAGGCGGTGGGAGAAGACATCGAGCGGCTTGCCTTCAACAAGGCGGTCGCGCGGCTCTATGAGTTCGTCAATGCGCTGGCGGCCCCCGTGCAGCACTCGGCAACAGCACCCGCCGACATGCAGGCGGCGCTGCGGCAGGCGCTCGACATGCTGGTGCGCCTGATCGCCCCGATGATGCCGCATCTGGCCGAGGAATGCGCGACAGTGCTGGGCGGGACGGTCCCCATCGCCGGGCAGGCTTGGCCGGTGTTCGATCCCGCTCTGGTGGTCGATCAGGAGATCGTGCTGCCGGTGCAGATCGCCGGCCGCAAGCGCGGAGATTTGACAATTGCCCGCGAGGCGGATCAAGCTGACGTGGAAGCCGCCGTGCTTGCGCTTGATTTCGTCATCAAGGCGCTGGAAGGCAAAGCGCCGCGCAAGATCATCGTGGTGCCGCAGAGGATCGTCAACATTGTTCCCTGACCGTTTCGCCCGCAGCCCGTTCCGCCCGTTCATGGTCGGCATGGCCGCGCTCGCCTTGGCCGGCCTCGTCGCCGGCTGCACGGTGCGCCCGATGTACGACACGCCGAAAGCGGATGCCGCACTCGGCGGTGACGCCGCGCAAAGCATGTCGATGCAGTCGACACTGTCCTCGGTGTCGATCAAGCCCGCCTCCACCCGTCAGGGCATGGAAGTGCGCAATCGCCTGATCTTCCTGTTCGGGCAGGGCGCGGGCGAACCGTCCAATCCGGCCTACACGATGACACTTGATGTGTCGTCGGCGGCCAGCGGCGTTGCGGTCATCCCTGACAGGGACTTTGTAGCCGAGGGGCTGCCTTCGGCCGGTCGCGTGGACATGACCGGCAAGTTCACCATCGCCGACCAATCGGGCGCGGTGATCGGGCAGGGCACGCGGTCTGCCACTGCCAATTACGACATCCCGACACAGGGCTTTGCCGCCCGCTCCGCCGTGATTGACGCAGAGGACCGCGCCGCACGCGAACTGGCAGAGATGATTCACCTTGCGACAGCACAGGTCTTCGCCACCAGGCAGTGAACCGGGCGGCCGTGTCCGAGTTTGAGATCCGTCGTTCGGGGCTTTCCCCTTCCTGCCGAGGGTCTGTTTTCTGACGGGCGAGACCCGCGGCCCGCGCCCCATGTTCTTGCGGGCTTCGACGCAGAAGTGAAACAGCACCCCGGAATGACGGAGACTTCAAACCGGGACACCGCCCGTGGGCGCCATGATTTGACTTTGCCACGGCAAAGCGCCATAGGACGGGAATAAGCCCGCCTTGCTGCCGCGTGAGCAGCCAGCCGACCAAATGTCGGCATGAGGCGCGGCCCCGTCGGCTGTCCCTTCCGGATCCAGCTTGAACGCCCGAAACCCAAGTTCCCCATTCACGCAGGGTGCTTCCCGCCGGTTCGCGCTCATCCGCGAGGTTCAGGCGGCTCAACCCTCGCTTGCGATGCAGCGCCCATGCGCCGTGTCGCACCCCATGTTCGTGGCCGCATCCCGCGCGCCTTTTGAAAGACAGACCCTTGACCAAAGACACCCAGTCCAAACCTGCCCGGCCCGCACCGCAGCGCGAAGGCGACCAGCCGCATTTCGCCAAGAAGAAGGACGCGGGCTTCCATGCACGCCGCGGCGGCAAGAAGAAGAGACCCGGCCAAGCCGACGCCAATGGCGCGCCGCGCCAAAGCGCCCAAAATGGCGGCGACCAATTCCAGAGCCGCGATTATCGCGGGCTTGAACGCGCGCCGCAGCCCAAGATCGACCCGGTCGATGCCTCCGCCTTCGCCGCGCTCGGCCTGTCGGCCTCCGCTGTCACGACCCTCGGCGCGCTCGGCTTTGCCACGCCGACCCCGATCCAGTCTCAAGCGATCCCGCATGCGCTTTCGGGCCGCGACGTGATGGGCCTTGCGCAGACGGGCACCGGCAAGACGGCCGCCTTCGGCCTGCCGCTGATCGAGCATCTGATGAAGACCCATGAGATGGCGATGCCGAAAGCGGCGCGCGCGCTCATCCTTGCGCCGACGCGCGAACTGGTGAACCAGATTTCCGACATGCTGCGCCTGTTTGTGAAGCGCACCCCCTTGAAGGTGGTCACCGCCGTTGGCGGCCTGTCGATCAATGCGCAGACGCAGGCCCTGTTCCGCGGCGTCGACATCCTCGTCGCGACGCCCGGCCGCCTGCTCGACCTTCTCGACCGCCGCGCCGCACGGCTCGACCAAGCGCATTTCCTCGTGCTCGACGAGGCCGACCAGATGCTCGACATGGGCTTCATCGTGCCTCTGAAGAAGATCGTGAAGCACCTGCCGAAGGAACGCCAGACGATGCTGTTTTCGGCGACCATGCCGAAGGAAATCGAGGAATTGTCGAAGGCCTATCTGCACAATCCGGTGCGCGTCGAAACCGCGCCTGCCGGCAGGCCGGCCGACAAGGTGGCGCAGTTCGTCCATTTCATGGACCGCAAATCCAAGCCGGCAAAGCTTCAGGCGCTGCTGGCTGAAGACGCTGAATCACGTTCAATGGTGTTCTCGCGCACCAAGCACGGCGCCGAAAAGCTGATGAAGGTTCTGGTCGAGGCGGGCTTCAAGGCCGCCTCCATCCATGGCAACAAGAGCCAGAACCAGCGTGACCGGGCGATCGCCGATTTCCGTGCGGGCCTCACCCGCGTTCTGGTTGCAACTGACGTCGCCGCGCGCGGCATCGACATTCCGGGCGTCACCCATGTCTACAATTTCGATCTGCCGGAAGTGGCGGAGAACTATGTCCACCGCATCGGCCGCACGGCGCGTGCCGGGGCGGACGGCATCGCCCATGCCTTCTGCGCCGGGGATGAAAAAGGTTTGTTGAAGGCCATCGAACGCCTCACCGGCAAGCCTTTGACGGTTGGCTCCGGCGACATCAAAGCGCTGAAATATGAGGAAGGCTCGGAGCTTTCCGCCAAGCCGTCCGGCTTTGGCGGCCACCGTGATGCGACGAAAAACACCCGCCGTCAGGATGGCTTCGTCAAGCCGGACGGTGAAGGCGCAGGGCGCGGCGCGCCGGGCGGCTTTCGCAAGCCGGGCGCAAACCGCAACCGTCGCCCCGGCGCACGGCCGAAGCCGCAGGCGGCGTGATCGATGAGCGTGGCGGCGGCAATCAGCGACGCGCCAGCCAAAGCCACCCGCAAGGAGTGGCTGGGGCTGGCTGTCATCGCGCTGCCCTGCCTGCTCTATTCGATGGATTTGAACGTCCTCAATCTGGCGGTGCCGTCGCTTTCGCGCGATCTTGATCCGACGCCCGCCCAGATGCTGTGGATCATCGACATTTACGGCTTCATGGTGGCGGGCTTCCTGATGGTGATGGGCTCGCTTGGCGACCGCATCGGGCGGCGCAAAATCCTGATGATCGGCGCGGTGGCGTTCGGGCTTGCCTCGGTGCTCGCCGCTTTCGCGCAAACCGCCGAACAACTGATTGCGGCGCGCGCCGTGCTTAATCGCGCCTTCCACCTTGTCGCTCATTTCCAACATGTTCCGCGACGACCATGAGCGCACATTCGCGATCTCCATGTGGATCATGGCGTTCTCGGTCGGAGGCATCATCGGGCCGGTTGTCGGCGGGGTGCTGATCGAATGGTTCTGGTGGGGGGCGGTGTTCCTGATCGCCGTGCCTGTGATGGTGCTTCTGCTCATCGCAGGGCCTTTGGTGCTGCCGGAGTTCAAGAATCCCGCCGCAGGCCGCATCGACCTCATCAGCGCGATCCTGTCTTTGGCCGCGGTGCTGGCAACCGTCTATGCCGTGAAACACGCCGCCGAAGCGGGTGTGGATGCGCAAGGCGCGCTCGCGCTTCTCATGGGGATCGGGCTCGGCTGGCTGTTCCTGCGCCGTCAGCGCCAACTCACAGACCCGTTCCTCGATCTC
>JALOTE010000014.1 GCA_025458045.1 Rhizobiaceae bacterium | reverse complement strand
TTCGAGGACATTGGCGATTGGTGGACACGCGCCGACGCGCAAGGGATCGCGCCCAACATCTGCGTGCCAACGACGGCGGGCACCGGCTCGGAGGTCGGCCGCGCTGGCGTGCTGACCGACACCAAAACCCATGTGAAGAAGATCATCTTCCACCCGAAGATCCTCCCCTCGGTCACCATCTGCGATCCGGAACTGACCGTCGGCATGCCGGGCTGGATCACGGCGGGCACCGGCATGGATGCCTTCGCCCATTGCCTCGAAGCCTTCTCGTCGCCCTTCTACCACCCGATGAGCCAGGGCATCGCGCTGGAAGGGATGCGTCTGGTGAAGGACAATCTGGTGCGCGCCTACACGGACCCGGGCGACATCGAGGCCCGCGCCAACATGATGAGTGCCGCCGCCATGGGCGCGGTGGCATTCCAGAAGGGCCTTGGCGCGATCCACGCGATCTCGCACCCGATCGGCGCGCTCTACAATACGCATCACGGCACGACCAATGCCGTCGTCATGCCGATGGTGCTCGACATGAACCGCAAGGCGATCAAGGACCGCATCGCGCTTGCCGCCGCATATATGGGGATCAAGCGCGGCTTCGTCGGCTTCAAGGATTACGTCCTCGACCTGCGTGAAGCGCTCGCCATACCGGCGAACCTCACCGCGATGAAAATCGACGGTTCCCGCTTCGACGAGATGACAAAGATGGCGCTGAAAGACCCGTCTGCCGGGGGCAATCCGGTGAAGATGACCAAGGCCAACACCCGCAAATTGCTGGAGGCGTGCCTATGATCGCGACACGCATTTTCGGCAAGACCGGCGTTTCCGTCAGCGAGATCGGCTTTGGCGCATGGGCGATCGGCGGCACATGGGGCGATGTCGATGACGGCGTGTCGAAGGATGCGCTCAACGCCGCGCTCGATGCAGGCATGACCTTCATCGACACGGCGGATGTCTATGGCGACGGGCGTTCCGAGCGCCTGATCGCCGAGGTGCTCAGGGCCCGTTCGGGCGCACGTCCATACGTGGCGACCAAGGCCGGGCGGCGGCTGCCGAAGCAGGTCGTCGAAGGCTATTCGGAGGCCAATCTTCGCGCGTGGATCGACCGGTCGCGCACGAACCTTGCAATGGACACGCTCGACCTCGTGCAATTGCATTGCCCGCCATCGGCTTTGGTGAAAAGCCGCGCGGTGTTTGACATCCTGGACAAGCTCAAGGCGGAAAAGAAGATCGCCGATTATGGCGTCTCGGTCGAAAAAATCTCCGAAGCGCTGGACGCGATCACGCATCCGGGCGTGGTGTCGATCCAGATCATCTTCAACCTGTTCCGCCAGCGCGTTGCCGCAGAGTTTCTGGCAGCAGCCAAGGCCGCCAATGTGGCGGTGATCGCCCGCGTGCCGCTCGCTTCCGGCTTGCTCACCGGCAAGATGCGCCATGACAGCGTGTTCGCCGCCGACGACCACCGCACCTTCAACCGTGACGGCGCATTCTTCGACAAGGGCGAGACATTCTCCGGCGTTCCGTTCCACATCGGGCTGGAGGCCGTGGAGGAACTGCGCGGCCTCGTGCCGGTCAACGCCACAATGGCGGCTTTCGCGCTGAAATGGATCCTCATGCATGAGGCCGTGAGCGTGGTCATCCCAGGCGCGAAGACACCCGCGCAGGCGCGCGCCAATGCGGCGGCCTCGGCACTCGCTCCATTGCCCTCCGGCGTGATGGATGCGGCAAAGGCGATCTATGACGCCCGCATCCGCAGCCATGTGCATTCGTTTTGGTAAGGCGCGATGGCCGGTTTCCACATCCTCCGTCTTGATGCCGCAACGGCCAGAGCCCGACTGCCTGAACTCTCCGCCATCCTGCTCGATTGCGTTGAGGGCGGCGCGTCCGTGTCGTTCATGGCAGGCATGACGAAGGCCGAGGCGAACGCGTTCTGGCGCAAGGTCATCAAGGGTGTCGCGACGGGCGGGCGCATCCTGCTGGCGGCGGAACTGGATGGGCGTCTCGTCGGCACGGTGCAGGCGGTGGCATCAGGCATCCCCAACCAGCCGCATCGCTCGGACCTTTCCAAGATGCTGGTGCATCGCGCGGCGCGCGGGCGCGGCGTGGGTGCCGCGCTGCTGAAGGCTGCCGAACAGGCGGCGTTTGCGGAGGGCTGGTGGCTGATGGTGCTCGACACCGTGGTGGAAAGCGCGGGCGACCGGCTTTATGCCAAGGGCGGCTGGAAGCCCGTCGGCATCGTGCCGGATTTCGCGCTGTGGCCGGACGGGCGGCTCTGCGCGACGCGCTATTTCTTCAAGGATCTGCGGCCCGCCCGCCCCATCCGCGTCATCGAGGACACGCCCGCCCAAGGCCCGGTGATCGACATGCTGGAAGCCGGAGACCGCGAAATGGCGGCGCTTTATCCGGCGGAAAGCAACCACATGGTCGATGTGGCGAGCCTGCAACGGCCGGAGGTGACGTTCTTCACCGCTTTGCGTTCGCAGCCGGGTTTTGCCGACGACATCGCGGGCATCGGCGCGCTTGTCGCCAAGGCGGATGGTACCGGCGAACTGAAGCGCTTCTTCACCAATCCGCATGTGAGGGGAACCGGCGTGGGCTCGGCGATCCTGCGCGCGGTGGAGGCCAAGGCCCGCGCGCTTGGGCTCCGCACGCTGCAACTCGAAACCGGCATCCATTCGGCTGGCGCGCTTGCGCTCTACCGCGCGGCGGGCTTCACGCCGCGTGGCGCTTTCCCGCCGTACGCACCCGATCCGTGGAGCGTGTTCATGGAGAAAAAGCTTTAGATCATTCCGTTTCTTCATTGCCGGGCTTGACCCGGCAACCCATGCCTGCGGGCTTTCAGGAATGGATCGTCCGATCAAGTCGGACGATGAAGATGCGAAGATGCGAAGATGCTTGAGGAGGGTCAACGCGGTTTCCTCACGTCCTCAACACACGGTAGATGGCCGGGATCACCAGCACGGTCAGCAGCGTCGACGAGGCCAGGCCGAACAGCAGCGAGATTGCCAGCCCCTGGAAGATCGGGTCCGACAGGATGGTGATGGCGCCGATGATGGCGGCAAGCGCCGTCAGCAGGATGGGCTTGAAACGGATCGCGCCGGCTTCGATCAGAATGTCCTGCAAGGGCCGGTCCCCGCGCGGCGTGTGCTTGACGAAATCGACAAGCAGGATCGAGTTGCGCACGATGATGCCGGCCAGCGCGATGAAGCCGATCATCGAGGTGGCCGAGAAGGGCGCCTGATACAGCCAATGGCCGCCAAGGATGCCGATGAAGGTGAGCGGGATCGGCGTCAGGATGACAAGCGGCACCTTGAACGACCCGAACTGCGCGACCACCAGGATGTAGATGCCGAGCAGCGCGACGATGAAGGCCGCGCCCATGTCGCGGAAGGTCACCCACGTCACCTCCCATTCGCCATCCCACAGCAGGGTCGGCACTGTCTCATCCTGCGGCTGGCCGTTGAGCCGGATCACGGGCTTTGTCAGGCCTGTCCAGTCCTGCGCGTCGAGCGCGGCGTGGACGGCGAGCATGCCGTACAGCGGCGCTTCGAAATCACCGGCCAGTTCGGCTGTCACCATTTCGGCGGCCCGGCCGTTGCGGCGGAACACCGGGAACGAGGCGCGGTCCTCTTCAAGGTCGATCACATCTCCCAGTTCCACCACGCCACGGTCTCCGGGCAGGAGATTGGCGGGAATGGGCGTGGTGAGGAATGCCTCATCAAGCACGCGCGCGCCGTCGGCCCGTTGCAGCAGCAGCGGAATGGGCGCGCGGCCATCACCGCGGTGCGAATAGCCGACGACGCGACCGCTATTCAGGATGGCGAGCGTGTCGAACACGTCCTGTTCCTGCACGCGGAAGAAATCGAGGTCATCCGTGGCGATGAGCGCGCGCATTTTCGGCGCGGGCTGGCCCCATGAATTGTCGACGTCCACTATGAACGGCACGGAGCGGAACGCCGCCTCCACCTTCTCGGCCGTCAGCCGCCGCGTTTCGGCATCAGGCCCGTAGATCTCCGCAAGCAGCGTCGCCATCACCGGCGGCCCGGGCGGCGGCTCGACAACCTTCAGGCTCGCGCCTTGCGGCAGGGCGAGCGATGCCAGCCGGTTGCGCAGATCAATGGCGATGGCGTGCGAGGCGCGCTCGCGCTCATGTTTGGGCGTCAGGTTCAACTGCACCTCGCCCATGTGCGGTTCGCTGCGCAGATAAGAGTGGCGCACAAGCCCGTTGAAATTGAATGGCGCGGATGCTGCGGCATGGGTTTGCGCCGAAAGCACTTCGTCCAGGCCGAGCGCGATCGCCGCCACATCCTGGGCCACGGCGTCGGTTGCTTCGGTCGAGGTGCCTTCCGGCATGTCGATGACAACCGAGAGCTCCGACTTGTTGTCGAACGGCAGCAGCTTCACCGTCACGTCGCGGGTGTAAAAGAGGCTCAGCGAGGCGAGCGTGGCCATGCCGGTCAGGATCAGGAAGGCCCAGCTGCGCCCGCGCGTCTTCAGGATCGGCCGGGCGACAGCCGCATAGGCCCGCCCCAGAATGCCGCCGGAATGTGTGCCATGGCCATCTTGTCCGCCATGACCATGGACCGGCGCGCGCCCGGCGATCTTCAGCATCAGCCAAGGCGTCACCATCACGGCGACAAAGAAGGAAAAGATCATCGCCGCCGAGGCATTGGCGGGAATGGGGCTCATGTAGGGGCCCATCATGCCCGAGACGAACAGCATCGGCAGCAGCGCCGCCACGACCGTCAGCGTGGCGACAATCGTCGGGTTGCCGACTTCGGCGACCGCATCCACCGCCGCCTGCATCCGGCTGCGGCCTTCGCCCGTGTCCGGCATCGCCCAATGGCGCGCGATGTTCTCGATCACGACAATGGCGTCATCAACGAGGATGCCGATGGAGAAGATCAGGGCGAACAGCGAGACGCGGTTCAGCGTGTAGCCCATGATGTTGGCGGCAAACAGCGTCAGCAGGATGGTGACGGGGATGACGATCGCCACCACCAGCGCTTCGCGCCAGCCGATCGCCAGCCAGACAAGCGCGATGATTGAAATGGTGGCGAGCGCCAGATGGAACAGCAGCTCGTTGGCCTTTTCATTGGCCGTTTCGCCATAATCGCGGGTCACCTCAACGCCGATCTCCGCAGGGATGATCCGCCCTCTCATGGCGTCGACGCGGTCGAGGATAGCATGCGCCACCGTGACCGCATTGGACCCGCCCCGTTTGGCGACGGCCAATGTCACGGCGGGCACGCGCTCCGTCGCACCGCCTTCGCCGCGCCGCACGGTCGAGACGATATGGCCTGCCGTATCGCCCGTGAGCGCGACATCGGCGACGTCGCCCACATAGACCGGGCGGCCATCCCGCGTGGTCAGCAGCAGATTGGCGATGTCGGCGGGGCTGTCGAGCGTCTCGCCCGCGACCAGTTCGATTTCCTGTCCGGCCTGTCTCAGGCGCCCCGTCGAGAACGCGCGGTTTGCGCTTTCAACCTTGCCGGCCAACTGCTGCAGGGTGACACCATAGAGTGCGAGGCGTTCAGGGTCGGCGGCGATGCGTATGGCTTCGCCGGTTTCACCGACGAGGTAGGTCAGCCCGACATCCTCCACCTTGGCGATTTCCGCGCGCAATTCACGCGCGACGCGTGTGAGGTCGGCAGGCGTGATGCGCGCTTCCCCGTCGGCCAGCGGTGACAAGGTCAAAGAGACGATGGCAACGTCATCAATCCCGCGCCCGACCACTAGCGGTTCCGGGATGCCCGCCGGAATGCGATCCAAGTTGGCGCGGATTTTCTCATGCACGCGCAGGATCGCCGAATCGGCAGGCGTGCCGACGAGGAAGCGCGCCGTGACCATCACCTGATCATCGCGGCTCTGCGAATAGACGTGCTCGACGCCATTGATCGCCTTGACGATGGTTTCCAAGGGCTCTGTCACCAGCTTGACGGCATCATCGGCCTTGAGCCCCGGCGCATGCACCATGATGTCCACCATGGGCACGGAGATTTGCGGCTCCTCCTCGCGCGGCAGGGTGACAAGTGCGATCGCGCCCGCAATGAGCGCGGCGACGAGAAACAACGGCGTCAGCGCCGAAGCGATGAAGCTCTGCGCCAGCCGCCCGGCAAGGCCGAGCCTGCGCCCGTCGGGTGCTGTGCTCACGGGTTTGCCCCTTGCGGTGCCGCGGGGTCCAGGAGGATCACATCGCCCGGTTGCAGCCCGGTCAGGATTTCCACCTCGCCGCCCGCGCGCGCGCCAATGACAACGTTGCGCTGTATCGTTGCGTCACCGCGGGCGAGTGCGACAAAATCGAGCCCGTTTCGCGTGGTCACGGCCGTTGGCGGCACCATCAGGGCCGCACGCTCACCCACGGGAACGCGAACCAGCACGCGCTGGTTCAGATAAGCGGCATCCATGCCTTCCAACGTCACATCGGCGAGCACGCGTCCGTTTTCGATCAGGGGATAAAGCTTGGCAAGGCGTCCTTGCGTTTCGCCCTCCGGTGTCTCCACGGGCAATGTCGCACCCTGCTTGAGCAGCGCCGCATGGCGCTCCGGCAGCGCCAGTCGCAGCGACAATGCACCTGACGCGATCATGGCAACGGGCTCGCCGGGCAAGACGACGGAGCCCGGCGTCAAAGGAACGGCGGTGACGCGGCCGGCCGCCGGGGCGATGATCGCGCCCTCCTCGCCCTGGCGCACAATGACGGCGCGCTGCGCTTGCGCCGCCGCGATCTGCCCGGCGATCACATCCACCTGCGTCTGCAATTGCTCGACACGCTGATTGGTCGAAACCCCGCCGCGCACCAGTTCGCGGCCACGCGCCAGTTCGGCTTCCGCATTGGCTTTCTGTGCGGCGAGCGCGCTCAATTGCGCGTCGATCGCCTGCGCCTGGAACGCGATCTTCTCATCGGTGACGACCCCGATTTTTTGTCCGGCGGCCACCACATCGCCTTCGGTCACGGTCAACTCGATCAGCGTGCCGCCGATTCGCGCGCGCGCCGCCACCATGTCATCGGCCTCGATGCGGCCATGCACGGCCTTCCACTCGGTGATCATCGCGGGCTTCAGTGTCAGCGTTTCAGCCGCGGCCATGCCGGTGGCGAACACAAGGCACGCCGAAGCGACCGGCAAAACAATTCGCGCGGCAAGAAGACCTGCCCGCAGGGAGAGACGCACCATTGTCGGCACCCGCGCTCAGAATGCGCAGCCGGGCTTTATGCCGAGCGCCTTGAACACCATCGCCGCCGGGCAAAAGCCGGTGAAGGCCGATTGCAGCAGATTGACGCCGATGAAGGCCGTGAACCAGACAAAGTGCGGCGAGACCGTGAGCGTGAGCACCACGGAAAGAAGGGTCATCACGCCGGCGAAGGCGAAAACGGAGCGGTCAAGTGTCATGGTTCGATCCTCGGTTGCAGATGGTGCGCCAGGTCGGTCGCAACCCGTTGAGGATCATTTATATACAGAAAAATAAATATGCAAGAGGGGCCATATGCGGCGATGGTCTGCCTTCGCGTCGGCCTCGCCGCGATGGCGGGGCCGGGATTTGGCGCACAGCGCCCGCGCGCGACGCATCACTTCGCCTCACGCCGCGCGTGACGCCTGATAGATCGAGTCAATCGTTTCGCCAATCACACGGTTGAACTCCGCGTCGCTCTGGCCGGCGGAAAGGCCCTCCGCCATGGCGCGCGAGAACGAGGCGATGATGCCGACGTTCAACCCGAGCAGGCGGTTGGCTTCCGCCCGCGAATAACCCCCCGACAAGGCCACAACGCGCATCACCTTCGGATGCGCCACAAGCGGCGCGTAGAGGTTGGCAACTGTCGGCAGCGACAGTTTGAGCATCACTTTTTCGCCTTCGGGCAAGGCATCAAGCTGTTTCAGGATCGTGGCAAGCAGCAGCGCTTCCGCTTCCGCCTTGTCGGCAATGGTGATGGTCACTTCCGGCTCGATGATCGGCATCAGGCCATGGGCGATGATCTGCCTGCCGACCTCGAATTGCTGGCGGACGATGGCCGCAATGCCTGCCGGGTTGGCGGCATTGATGACGGAGCGCATCTTGGTGCCGAACACATTCTTCGCAACCGCGCGCCTCAAGAGCGCATCCAGCCCGGGCATGGGCTTCATCAGCTGGACACCATCTTCCTCTGCGGCGAGGCCCTGGTCGACCTTGAGGAACGGAACCACACCGCGCTTCTGCCAGAGATAATCCGCTGTCGGCCGGCCGTCGATTTCGCCGTCCATGGTGCGCTCGAACAGGATCGCGCCGATCACCTTTTCGCCGGTGAAGGCGTCCGCCTTGATCATGCGGGCGCGCATGGCGTGCATCAGCGCGAACATTTCCTCATCGCTGGACCACGCGGTCTCGGCAACCCCGTATTGTTTCAGCGCTTTGGGCGTCGAGCCGCCGGACTGGTCAAGCGCGGCGATGAAGCCGTCCTTGCCCGTCATCTGCTCCGCCATTGCCTTGATCATCTCTTCGCGCGCCATCTGATCCTCGCTTGATGCCCTGCCAGCCAAATCACCCTGTCCGGTGACGTCCAAGCGGGCCATAACAGAGGCGGATGCGACGGCAAGATGACGGCGGTCAGCATCAATCGATTGAATTTTCTTCAACCGATTGAATGCAGACGCAAGTTCAAGCTGCGCTTAATGCCACGCTAACGCCGGGTGCGGACGATGGCCCGGGTTCAGGCGCGAAGCGCATCCACTCCGGGCAGCGGCTTGCCTTCCATCCATTCCAGGAACGCGCCGCCCGCCGTCGAGATATAGGTGAAATCGGCTGACACGCCGGCATGGTTGAGCGCGGCAACCGTGTCACCGCCTCCGGCAACCGACACAAGCCTTCCGGCTTTCGTCTGTGCGGCGGCATGGCTTGCCGCAGCAACAGTCGCCGCATCGAAGGGCGCGATCTCGAAGGCGCCGAGCGGCCCGTTCCAGACGAGGGTGGCCGCCTTTGAAATCCAAGCCTGGATTGCTGCAACCGAGGCAGGGCCGACATCCAGCATCATGGCATCGGCGGGTATTGCACCGACCGGCACTGTCTCATTGGCGGCATGCGCCTTGAATTCGCGCGCCACCACGCCATCGACCGGCAGCACGATGGCGCAGCCGGTGCCGGCAGCTTCTGTCATGATGCGGCGCGCCGTTTCGGCCAGATCATGCTCGCACAGCGATTTGCCGACATTGATGCCCTTTGCCGCAAGAAACGTGTTGGCCATGCCGCCGCCGATGACCAGTGCATCGACCTTGCCGACTAGGTTCACCAAAAGGTCGATCTTGGTCGACACTTTCGCGCCGCCGACAATCGCCACCACGGGGCGGACCGGCGATCCCAAGCCCTTCTCCAATGCGTCGAGTTCAGCCTGCATGGTGCGGCCGGCGAAGGCGGGCAGATGATGGGCAAGCCCTTCTGTCGAGGCATGCGCGCGGTGCGCTGCCGAAAACGCGTCATTGACGAAGACATCGCCATTGGCGGCGAGCGCGGCGGTGAAAGCCGCATCGTTCTTTTCCTCGCCCGCATGGAAGCGCGTGTTTTCCAGCATGATGACATCTCCCGGCCGCATGGCGGCAATGGCCGATGCGGCGGCATCCCCGATGCAGTCCGGGGCGAAACCTACCGGTACGCCAAGCAACCGTGCCGTTTCGGCGGCCACTGGCGCGAGGCTCATCTCGGGCACGACTTTGCCTTTTGGTCGGTCGAAATGGGCGAGCAAGACCACCTTCGCACCCTTGGCGGACAATTCGCGGATCGTCGGCAGCACGCGGACGATGCGGGTCGCGTCCGTCACGGCACCCGCCTCCATCGGCACGTTCAAATCGACACGCACAAGCACGCGCCTGCCAACCACATCACCCATCATGTCGAGTGTCTTGAAACGTGCCATTGCATTCTCCTGCGTGTTGTCCGTTGGCGCACGGGACCATACAGTCCGCGGCCCGGGGCGCAAACCATCACACCAAGCCCGCACCTCCTACATCGGGATCGGATGCGCCCGGTGGATCGTCTCGATCTCGTTGACCAGCTCCGGTGCAAGGGCGACCGACGCAGCACCGATGTTGGTCTTCAGCTGTGCCATCGTCGTCGCGCCGATGATCACCGACATCATGAAGGGCCGCGTCAGGCAGAAGGCGATCGCCATCTGCGCGGGGTCAAGTCCGTGTTTCTTCGCCAGCGCCAGATATGCGGCCAGCGGCGCTTCCACATGCAAGGTGACACGTCCGCCCAATGTCGGCTGCATGACCTTGCGCGACCCGGCAGGCAGCGCGTCGCCCTGGTATTTGCCGGTCAAAAGCCCCATCGCCAGCACGGAATAGGCCAGCAGGCCGACATCCTCGTGATGCGACAATTCGGCGAGGTCGCTGTCAAAAAGGCGATGCAGGAGCGAATATTCGTTCTGGATGGAGACGATGCGCGGCCCGCCGGTGGCCTGCGCCTGATCCAGATATCGCATCGTCCCCCAGGCCGTGTCGTTTGACAGGCCGACGTGGCGGATTTTGCCTGCTTTCACCGCGCCTTCCAACGCGCCGAGAATCTCGGCCACATTGTCGACGGACGGTTTCGCCTGCGCCGACGGCGTGTAGCCCCAATAACGGCGGAAATGATAATGGCCGCGGTTGGGCCAATGCAGCTGGTAGAGGTCGATCACGTCAGTCTGCAACCGTTTCAGCGAGCGGTCGACCGCGATTGCGATGCGCTCGGCCGAGATCGGCGCGCCGCCATCGATATGCGGCAGGCCGGACCCGGCGACTTTGGTGGCGATGATCACATCGTCCCGCCTTTTGCGCTTTGCCAGCCAGGTCCCGATATAGGTCTCGGTCAACCCCTGCGTGTCCGCGCTGATCGGCGTTGTCGGATACATCTCGGCTGCATCGATGAAGTTGACGCCCTGGTCGACCGCGTAGTCCATCTGCGCATGGGCTTCCGCCTCGCTGTTTTGCGAGCCCCACGTCATGGAGCCGAGGCAGATTTCAGGCACGGTGAGGCCGGTGCGGCCAAGCGGGCGATGTTTCATCGGGGATGGGCCTTCAGGAATCGGGGAGGCTGATCCATAGCCGAGCCGGGGCCGCGCCGCCACTTTCATTCGCTTCGGTCGTCCGCTCGGACGACCCCTTCCATTCCGTCGTCTTTTCGCCTATAGGCCCGCCACCGCATGCAAGCACGCGGCCATTGCCCCTGCTGGACGACATCCCGGCTCCGGGCGCTTCATCCCTCGCAATTCAAGAAAGGGCATCCCGATGTCGATGACCGCTGAACGCCGCGCGGAAATCCTGCGCGATTTCGCAACCAAGGCCGGTGACACCGGCTCGCCAGAAATCCAGGTCGCGCTTCTGTCGGAGCGCATCAAGAACCTGACCGAGCATTTCAAGAGCCATGTCAAGGACAACCACTCGCGCCGCGGCCTGCTCGCCATGGTGTCGCAGCGCCGTTCGCTGCTCGACTATCTCAAGCGCGTGGACCAGGCCCGCTACCAGACGCTGATCGAGCGTCTCGGCATCCGCCGCTAAACTGGAGTTCCGGCGCCGGGCAACCGGCGCCGTTTTCGTGCCATGTGGTGGAAAACCGCCGCGTGGCGTTTGCGTGTTCACGGGGCAGGATTGCCGAACGCCCGCTTTCAACCGGCTTTCCGTTGTCTTGCCCGTGGCGCGTCCGATTGGCAGCACAGGCGATGGTCGCCTGTGCGCCGGAAATGACCTGCTGCGACATCGCCGCGTGCAACCGCGCGGCGCACGCAGCCGCACATGAGGAAAGACATGTTCAATCACCACGCCGTGGAAATCGAATGGGGCGGCCGTCCGCTCAAGCTGGAAACCGGCAAGATCGCCCGCCAGGCCGACGGTGCCGTGCTCGCCACCTATGGCGAGAGCGTCGTGCTCGCCACCGTCGTCTCCGAGAAAGCGCCGAAGCCCGGCTTCGATTTCTTCCCGCTGACCGTCAACTATCAGGAAAAAGCGTTCGCCGCAGGCCGCATTCCGGGCGGCTATTTCAAGCGCGAAGGCCGCCCGTCCGAAAACGAGACGCTGGTTTCGCGCCTGATCGACCGGCCGATCCGCCCGCTCTTTGCCGAAGGCTACAAGAACGACACGCAGGTTGTCGTCACCGTGCTCCAGCACGATCAGGAAAATGATCCCGACATCCTCGCCATGGTGGCTGCATCCGCCGCGCTCACGCTCTCCGGCGTGCCCTTCATGGGCCCGGTCGGCGCGGCCCGCGTCGGTCACATCGGCGGCGAATATGTGCTGAACCCGCATGTCGACGAGATGGATGAATCCGCGCTCGACCTCGTTGTCGCAGGCACGGCCGACGCCGTGCTGATGGTTGAATCGGAAGCCAAGGAACTCGACGAGAAAACCATGCTCGGCGCGGTCGTGTTCGGCCAGCGCGCGTTCCAGCCGGTGATCGACGCGATCATCGCTCTCGCAGAACTCGCCGCCAAGGACCCGCGTGACTTCAAGGCCGAAGACCTGTCGGAACTTGAAGCGACGATGCACGCGCTGATCGGCGATGAACTGTCGGAAGCCTACAAGATCATCGAGAAGCAGAAGCGCTACGCCGCCGTTGACGCCGCCAAGGCCAAGGTGAAGGCAGCCCTGCTGCCGGAAGGCGCTGAAAACCCGAAATGGGCCCCCGAAAAGGTCAACGCCGTCTTCAAGGAATTGCAGGCGAAGGTTGTGCGCTGGAACATCCTTGATACCGGCAAGCGCATTGACGGGCGTGACCTCGTCACGGTTCGCCCGATCGTGGCCGAAGTCGGCCTGCTGCCGCGCACACATGGTTCGGCGCTGTTCACCCGCGGCGAAACGCAGGCGCTGGTTGTCGCCACGCTCGGGACCGGCGAAGACGAGCAGTTCATCGACTCGCTGACCGGCACCTACAAGGAGAATTTCCTTCTCCATTACAACTTCCCGCCTTACTCGGTTGGCGAGACGGGTCGCATGGGCTCGCCCGGCCGCCGCGAAATCGGCCATGGCAAACTCGCCTGGCGCGCGATCCATCCGATGCTTCCCGCTTCCGATCAGTTCCCCTACACGATCCGCGTCGTCTCGGAGATCACCGAGTCGAATGGGTCGTCCTCGATGGCAACCGTCTGCGGCACGTCGCTGGCGCTGATGGATGCGGGCGTCCCGCTGAACGCGCCGGTCGCCGGTATCGCCATGGGCCTCATCAAGGAAGGCGAGCGTTTCGCCGTCCTCTCCGACATTCTCGGTGACGAGGACCATCTGGGCGACATGGATTTCAAGGTCGCAGGCACCACCAAGGGCATCACGTCCCTGCAGATGGACATCAAGATCCAAGGCATCACCGAGGAGATCATGCGCGTCGCGCTCGATCAGGCCAAAGGCGGCCGTGACCATATCCTCGGCGAAATGTCGAAGGCGCTGTCCACCAGCCGCGACCAGCTGGGCGAATTCGCCCCGCGCATCGAGGTGATGCAGATCCCGGCCGACAAGATCCGCGAAGTCATCGGCTCGGGCGGCAAGGTCATCCGCGAGATCGTCGAGAAGACGGGCGCGAAGATCAACATCGAGGATGACGGCACGGTGAAGATCGCCTCGGCCTCGGCCAAGGAAATCCAGGCCGCGCGCCAGTGGATCCATTCCATCGTTGCGGAGCCGGAAGTCGGCGCCATCTACCAGGGCACGGTTGTGAAAACCGCCGATTTCGGCGCCTTCGTCAATTATTTCGGCTCGCGTGACGGCCTCGTCCACATCTCGCAGTTGAAGGAAGACCGCGTCGCCAAGACGACCGATGTGGTCAAGGAAGGCGACAAGGTCTGGGTCAAGATGATGGGCTTCGACGAGCGCGGCAAGGTCCGTCTGTCAATGAAGGTCGTCGATCAGGCGACAGGCCAGGAATTGAAGAAAGAGGCCAAATCGGAGGAGTGATCCTCCATGCAGGATGCCGCGGCACTTACGCTGACGCGCCCGTTCGACACGGGCGCGCTCAATTGGCCCGAGGGCCGCATCCTGTTCCTCAATGCCCGGCCCGCCGGGCTTGCCGATCCCGCCCGCGTTCTGGCCGTTCAGCCGGAGCGCGGGCTTTTTCTTGGCTGCCAGCGTGCCGACCATGACACACATCCGGCACTGCGGGAAGGCGATGCTGGTTTTGCCGCGGCCTTCATCCTGGCCGCGCGCCAGCGCGCTGAAAATGAGGCGATGCTGGCAGATGCGTCGGCCCGTGTTGTGCCGGGCGGGCTGATCCTGATGGCCGGGGAAAAAACCTCAGGCGTGGAGGCGATCTTCAAAGCCATGCAGAAAGCCGGTGTGGCACTGGAGAAATGGTCGAAGCACCATGCGGTTGTCTTTGCCGCGCGCGCGCCGCTTCCCATGTTGACCGAACGTGCTGAAGCGGCCGAGGCAGGCATGCGAACACCCGTTGGCGGATTTTCGGTTGGCACCATAGATGCCGGGTCGCGCCTGTTGGTGGAGCATCTGCCCGACAGCATGAAGGGTGATGTCGCCGATCTTGGTGCAGGTTGGGGTTATCTCGCGCTGGAGATCGCGCGGCGCGCCGAACCGGCTTCGTTGGCATTGATCGAATCGCATCATTCAGCGCTCGAAGCCGCGAAAGCGAACCTTGCCGGATGCAAGGCTTCGACAACCTTCCACTGGCTCGACGTGACGTGCGAGCCTCTGCCGAAAACGAAGGACTGGGTGGTGATGAACCCGCCCTTCCATGATGCGCTGGGGCGGCATGCACCGCATCTCGGCCAGGCTTTCATCCGCGCCGGGCATGGCATGTTGAAGCCGGGCGGACGGCTGGTGATGGTGGCGAACCGTCAATTGCCCTATGAAAAGACGCTGGCGGACCTGTTCAAGACCGTCGAGAAACGCGCCGACAATGGCCGGTTCAAGGTTCTTCTCGCACGAAAATGATGGCTGACGCCACGTCAAAACGGCGCTACGCTTCAACTTCATCCAAGGCGGGGGTTGCGGTGCGTCCGGGCGATGTCGATGTCAACCGTGTCTTGACCTTCACGCTCGCCGACACGGCGCGCGGCAATCGCGGCCTCGCCATCATGATGGCCGTGCTTGGCGGTTTCGTGTTCATTGTCACGGAGGGCCACGAGTGGGAGCCCAAGCTCGCCGGTGCGGTGTTGTTCTGTTTTGGCGTCTTCATGCTCGCCTGGCCCCATCTTGGCTCGAAGCGCACGGCGCAGGTCACCGCGCAATTCTCGCCCGAGGCGCTCATCACCGGCATCCCGTTGTCGGCACGGGACAGGGTTGTCATACCGTGGGACGAGATTTCGGAAGTCACGCAAGTGTCGTTCATGCGCCGCGTGGTGACAAAATACGGCACCTATGTGCGTGAGCCAGCCATTGCCGTGTCGCGCGGCTTTTATGACCGCGAGATCCATCTGGACAGCGAAAGCGCGCGCGGCCTGTTCTGGCATCACCATGTGCACCCGCACCCCGATGGCGAGCGCGTGCGGCTTGTGCTGACACATGACGCCTTCGCGATGTCACGTGGACGGTTGCGCGCCGAAATAGAGGCCCGCTGGCGCGCCTTCAGCGGCAACCCGGCCGCAAAAGCCGCGTCGCCGCCGGAAAGGGGGCCACTTGCGCTCATGGACCGCGTTTTTGATGAAGCGACCGCCACGCCCGCCCGCCGCAACGCCGGCATGGCCGTGCTGGTGGCGCTGGCCCTGCCGCTTGTCTATTATTCGCATTATCTCTGGGCGCGGATGTCGATGGCGAACCTCAACCCCGCTCAGCTTGAATCCTATGCCGGGGATCTGCTCGGCAAGGCGCTGCTGCCCGCCCGTGTGGAAGGGCGGGGCCTCGTCGCGCTGAAGCGGGAGGATGTTTCAGCGATGCGGGATGCGTCCTGCCAACGCAGCATCCGCCGCGATCCGGCACGCGACGGCCTCTTTCCGCGCTATACCCAGCATCACGCCTGCCGGGCGACATTCGACCTGAAGATCGGCGGTCAGGCGGAAGCCGCCTTCGACCTTGTCATGCGCCAGTTTTACCAGGAACTGTATGAAGGCCCGCCGGAGCCCTATCTGGCACTCACCTCCGAACCGCCGCCGCTTGCGGATGTGAAGGCAAGGCTGTGCGGCGGTGGCGGGTGTTGACGGGCTTGGCTGTCATCGGTCAGCCCGCTGCAACTCCTCCAGCACCGGCATGCTCGTGATGTTGTAGCCGGCGTCGACATAGTGGATTTCGCCGGTCACGCCGCCGGACAGGTCGCTCAGAAGATACAGCGACGACCCGCCGATCTCCTCAAGGCTGACGGATTTGCGCAAGGGCGAATTGCGCTGCTGGAAATTGTACATGGCGCGCGCGTCCGCCACGCCGGAGCCGGCGAGCGTGCGCACCGGGCCTGCCGACAGCGCGTTGACGCGAATGCCTTGCGGGCCGAAGTCGGCGGCGAGGTAGCGCACGGAGGCTTCAAGCGCCGCCTTCGCCACGCCCATCACATTGTAGTTCGGCATCACCCGCATGGAGCCGCCATAGGTCAGTGTCAGCAGCGAACCGCCATTTGGCATGAGCGCGGCGGCGCGCTTGGCGATTTCGGTGAATGAAAAGCACGAGATGACCATGGTGCGCGAGAAATTCTCGCGCGTCGTGTCGGCGTAAAGGCCTTTCAGCTCCCGCTTGTCGGAAAAGCCGATGGCATGCACCACGAAATCCAGCGTGCCCCACGCCTGTTTGATGGCTGCGAAGGCGGTATCGACCGACGCGATGTCCTCGACATCGCAATCGATCAGCAGGCTTGAGCCGATCGAATCGGCCAATGGCTTGACGCGCTTTCCGAACGCCTCGCCCTGATGGGTGAAGGCAAGTTGCGCGCCATGGGCGGCGCAGCTTTGCGCGATCCCCCAGGCAATCGAGTGGTCATTGGCCACACCCATGATCAGGCCGCGTTTGCCGGCCATCAGCCCTTGAACATTGGCCATCTGTCAGCCCTCGTAGCGCGCGAAGGCGAGCGTGGCATTGGTGCCGCCGAAGCCGAAGGAATTCGACATCACCACATCGATGCCCGCCTTTTCGATGCGTTTGCGGGCAATTTTCATGCCCTCGAATTCAGGGTCGAGCTCGGTGATGTGGGCGCTTTCGCCGACGAAGTCGCCGCGCATCATCAGCATGGAGTAGATCGCCTCCTGAACGCCCGCGCCGCCGAGGCAATGGCCGGTCAGCGATTTCGTCGACGAAATCCAAGGCTGATCCGCACCGAACACCTCGCGGATTGCGGCCATTTCCTTGCTGTCGCCAACCGGTGTCGACGTGCCATGCGTGTTGATGTAATCGACACGGCGGCCCCCCAGCGTGGCCACGGCTTGTTTCATGCAGCGCACCGCGCCTTCGCCCGATGGGGCGACCATGTCATGGCCGTCGGATGTCGCGCCATAGCCCACCACTTCGGCGTGGATCGTGGCGCCGCGGGCCAGCGCCGTGTCTAGCGCCTCCAGCACCAGCACGCCCGCGCCGCCGGCGATCACGAAGCCGTCGCGTGTTGCGTCATAGGCGCGCGACGCGGTGGCGGGCGTCTCATTGTGCTTGGAGGACATCGCGCCCATCGCGTCAAACAGGTTCGACATCGACCAGTCGAGGTCCTCATGGCCGCCTGCAAAGACGCGGTCCTGCTTGCCCCATTGGATCAGCTCATAGGCATTGCCGATGCAATGGGCGGATGTCGAACAGGCCGACGAGATGGAATAGTTGACGCCATGGATCTTGAACCATGTCGCCAGCGTCGCCGATGCCGTCGAGCTCATCGCCTTCGGTACGGCGAACGGGCCGATGCGCTTCGGGCTCTTGTTCTGGCGGGTGATGTCGGCCGCCTCGATGATCTGCCGGGTGGATGGCCCGCCCGATCCCATCACGATTCCGGTGCGCTCATTGGTGATGTCACCCTCCGTCAGCCGCGCATCGGCGATCGCCTGATCCATGGCCACATGGTTCCACGCCGCACCGCGTGACAGGAAGCGCATGGCGCGCCTGTCGATCAGTTCGGCCGGATCGAGCGTCGGCGCGCCCCAGACCTGGCTGCGGAACCCGTGTTCCGCAAAGCTTTCCGACCGTGAAATGCCGGAGCGCGCGCTCCAAAGCGAATCCTGCACCTCATTGGCAGTATTGCCGATGGAGGAAACGATCCCCATGCCGGTGACGACAACACGTCTCATCCGCATTCTCCTGTTTTTTCCGGTTCAGCGGCGCGACGGCTCAGCTGGCCGACAGCGCGACCTTCATGTCCTTGACGGTGTAGATCGTCTCCCCATCGGCTTCCACGCGGCCGTCGGCGACACCCATGGTCAGCCGCCGCGTCTGGATCGCCTTGGTGAAATCGACGAAATAGGTGAGGCGCTTGCGGTCAGGCCTCACCATGCCCGTCAACCGCACTTCCCCGACGCCCAGCGCATAGCCGCGCCCGGTCCAGCCGCGCCAGCCAAGGTTGAAACCTGTCAACTGCCACAGTCCGTCCAATCCGAGGCAACCCGGCATGATCGGGTTGCCGGGAAAATGGCAGGCAAAAAACCACAGGTCAGGCTTGATGTCGAACTCCGCCACCACATGGCCCGCGCCATGCAATCCGCGATCACCGGAAATATCGGTGATACGGTCCATCATCAGCATCGGCGGCTCTGGCAGTTGTGCGTTGCCTTCGCCAAACAACTCGCCACGCGCACAGGCAAGCAGGTCCTCATAGGTGTAGCTCGATTTCTGCTGAGCCGCGCCCGTGGCGTTGGTCCCCTTGCCGTCCATGCGTTTCCCCCGGTTATTGAGTTTCTGGGCGGCCAGGGCGGGTGCCTGACCACTGATTTCTCCGCGCTCTAGCACGGAAAATCAGGAGGCAAAACGCCGGAACCCTGTCTTCACCGCCTGTTCGGCGTATTTCAACCGCGAATACGGGGATGCGGTCACGCTTGGGCGGACCAAACAAAATCGGCAGGCCGATCTCAGCGGCCTGCCGACCTCATGCCAGCATGTGGCCTTCGCCTTAATTCGGCGCCTTCAGGTAGGCGATCAAATTGGTGATGTCTTCGTCCTTTTTGAGGCCGGGGAACGCCATCTTGTTCTTCGGCACGAAGCCTTTCGGGTCCTTCATGTAGGCTGCGATGTTCGCCTCATCCCAGATCAGACCCTCTGCGCCCTTGGCCGCCATGGCTTCCGAATATCTGAAGCCTTCCACGGAACCGGCCTTGCGGCCGACAATGCCGACGAGATGCGGGCCGACGCGGTTCCTGGCTTCCGTCGCCACATGGCAGGCGGCGCATTTCTTGAAGACATCCTTGCCGGCGGCGGCATCCTGAGCGGTGGCGGGCCCAAGCGACATGCCAAGTGAAATGCCAAGTGAAATGCCAAGCGACAAGACGAGGGTGGGCGCGGTGATGATGGGTTGCATTTTCATGATGCGCATCCCTCACTCAACCGCCATGCTGGTGCGCGCCATGGCTGCCATGGCCACCATCACCCTGCATGTCCTTCATGTCCTTGACGGGGAGTTCCAGTGTCACCTCGCCCGCCTTCTCGAAGGTCAGCGTGACGGGAACGGTTTGGCCTTCCTCGAAGCGTTCGGCGATGTCGAAGAACATCAGATGCAGGCCGCCGGGTTTCAATTCGACGGTTGCGCCCGCCGGGATGGGGATGCCGCCCTCCATTTCGCGCATTTTCATCACCTCGCCCTCCATCGCCATCTCATGGAGTTCCATGCGGCCGGCACGCGGGCTTTCAGCCTTGAGGATGCGGTCGTCGGCGTCGCCGCCATTGGTCAGCGTGAGAAACCCGCCGGCGACCGGCTGGTTCGGCAACATGGCGCGGGCCCAGAAGCCCTCGATCATGATGTCGCCGATGTGAGCCATTGTTTCCCCCGCGCCAGCTTGCCCATGGGAATGTGAACTGGCGTTTGCTTGGTCGCCGGTGCTTGCAGCGGCAATCTTCAATGACGGCGCAGGTCCCTTGAGATCATGCGGATCCTGCCCTTCGGCGGGAATTTCGACCCAAGCCACTTCGCCGCCATCGCAAAGCTGCGTGGTCTTGAAATATGCGGTGGCGCCGGGCTCGAAACCGGACAGTGTCCCGCGCACGACGAACTCGTCATACTGGTCATCCGGCAGATTGCCGCCGGACCATGTGACTGTTTTAAGACCTGATTTCACCTCGGAGCCGTGGTTCACATAGGTCTTGGCGTAGTCGCCTTTTTCAAGCGTCAGCTCCCAGCCGGGCTTCGGCATTGGCTTTGCCCCGATGAACCCTTCGGGAATTTCGACACGGACGGTGTGAGTGGCCTTGCCATCGCAACCATGCGGGATGCGCAGGACGGCCTTATAACTGCCGTTTTGGGCTTCACCCTGCTCAAGCGATGCATGGGCGAGAGCAGCGGACGGCAAAAGGAACATGGCGGCGAGCGCCGCGAAGGATACGGTTTTCATGGATTTTTCCTTGACGTGAATGATGCAGATGACAGTGCGATCAATCAGCCAAGAAGTGGCGGCCCGCGCGCGGACGGGCCGTGCAGTGTGGCACCCGCGATCAGTACGGGGTGCGGCGCGGCGCGCCAAGCAAGACCCGAAAGCAGCGCCGGCACGCCGGTTGCGGCGTCCGCCGCCGGCAAAGCCACGCTTGCAATCGCGCAGGCCACGCAATCGGGCAGGTCGTCGGCCTGCGCCAGCGGGTCGGCATCGGCATCCCCGAATGTCGAGCAAATGACAGACGCCGTGCCGTTTTCGAGCGCGCGGGCCTCTGCAACCGGATGCAGCACCGGAATGAGAAGCAGCAGCAGCAGCGCATGCAGCGTCGCGCGCGCTTCCGCCCGCAACATCCGCATGAATGATGACCGTCGCTTCATGCTGGACCCTTAGCAAACACCTTGCCGCAGCGCCATTGACCTTGGAGATGCCAAACGTCGCAGCCGGGCCCAGGCCGCAGCTACGCTTCGGCGAAGCAAAAGGCCCGGACCATTGCTGATCCGGGCCGAAATCCCATTGGAAGGCGCGGTGGGCGCTTGTGCTTTGTCTCAGGCGCGCTTTTTCTTGTTGTCGTCGTCGAGGTCTTCGAAATCGGCGTCAACCACATCCTCACCCGATTTCGCGGCATCGGCGCGCGCATCATTGGCCGCCTGTTCGGCGGACGCCGCCTCATACATGGCCTGCCCAAGCTTCATGGACGCCTGCGCCAGCGCGTTGGTCTTTTCCTCGATGGCGTCGGCATCATCCCCTTCCAGCGCGGTTTTCAGCGAGACGATGGCGCCGGTGATCGCGTCGCGCTCGGCCTCTCCAACCTTGTCGCCATATTCCGCCAGCGATTTCTCGCTGGAGTGGATGAGCGATTCGGCCTGGTTGCGCGCTTCGACGAGGGCCCGCTTTTTCTTGTCGGCCTCGGCATTGGCCTCGGCGTCCTTGACCATCTTTTCGATGTCGGCGTCCGACAGGCCGCCGGAGGCCTGGATGCGGATCTGCTGCTCTTTGCCGGTGCCCTTGTCTTTCGCCGACACCTGCACGATCCCGTTGGCGTCGATGTCAAAGGTGACTTCGATTTGCGGCACGCCGCGCGGTGCGGGCGGCAGGCCCATCAGATCGAACTGGCCAAGCAGCTTGTTGTCGGCCGCCATTTCGCGCTCGCCCTGGCTGACGCGGATGGTCACGGCGTTCTGGTTGTCCTCGGCCGTCGAGAACACCTGGCTTTTCTTGGTCGGGATCGTCGTGTTGCGGTCGATGAGGCGCGTGAACACGCCGCCCAAGGTTTCGATGCCAAGCGACAGCGGCGTCACGTCGAGCAGCAGCACGTCCTTGACATCGCCCTGCAGGACGCCTGCCTGGATGGCCGCGCCCATGGCGACAACCTCATCCGGGTTGACACCCTTGTGCGGCTCCTTGCCGAAGAAGGCTTTCACCACTTCCTGGATTTTCGGCATGCGCGTCATGCCGCCGACGAGCACGACCTCGTCGATCTCGCCTGCCTTCAAGCCGGCATCTTTCAGGGCCGCGCGGCACGGCTCGACGGTGCGCTGCACGAGGTCATCGACCAGCTGCTCGAATTTGGCGCGGGTCAGCTTCATCGTCAGGTGTTTCGGTCCCGACGCGTCAGCGGTGATGAAAGGCAGGTTGATCTCGGTCTGCGTCGCGCTCGACAGTTCGATCTTGGCCTTTTCGGCTGCCTCTTTCAGGCGCTGGAGCGCGAGCTTGTCGTTCTTCAGATCGATGCCGTTGTCCTTTTTGAACTCGTCGGCCAGATAGGTGACGAGACGCATGTCGAAATCTTCGCCGCCAAGGAACGTGTCGCCATTGGTGGATTTCACCTCGAACACGCCGTCGCCGATCTCCAGGACCGAAACGTCGAACGTGCCGCCGCCCAAGTCATAGACGGCGATCGTGCCGGCCGCTTTCTTGTCGAGCCCATAGGCGAGGGCCGCCGCCGTCGGCTCATTGATGATGCGCAGCACTTCAAGGCCTGCGATCTTGCCTGCATCCTTGGTGGCCTGGCGCTGGGCGTCGTTGAAATAGGCCGGAACGGTGATGACGGCTTTCTCGACCTTCTCGCCGAGATAGCTTTCGGCGGTCTCCTTCATTTTCTGCAGCACCATGGCGGAGATCTGCGAGGGCGAATATTTGTCGCCATCGGCCTCGACCCAGGCATCACCGTTCGGGCCCTTGACGATCTTGTAGGGGACAAGCTTCTTGTCCTTCTCGACCATCGGGTCTTCGTAGCGGCGGCCGATCAGGCGCTTCACCGCAAACAGCGTCCCTTCCGGATTGGTCACGGCCTGGCGTTTGGCTGGCTGGCCGACCAGTCGCTCGGACCCGTCGCCGAATGCGACGATCGACGGCGTGGTGCGGGTGCCTTCGGCGTTCTCGATGACTTTCGCCGTCTTGCCGTCCATCACGGCGACGCACGAGTTGGTGGTTCCAAGGTCGATGCCAATCACTTTGGCCATGGTCGTTTTCTCCTTCAAGCGAGCCGCCCGGACCCGGCAACGGCGTCCGAAAGGGCGGCCCCCATACGACGTGGAAGATTGGGTCGCGCTGGCTGGAACTCAAGCGCCTCCCGGTGTTGTGGCCCATATATGTGGCGCATTTCCCTACTGCAAGCGGATGCGGCGGGCGAGAGCGCCGATTGAACCGGCCGGTGCTGGTCAACGGTCGGCAAACCGCGCGGCCGGGCGGGACGCAATGCCGCGCGGCAGCCGTTTGCGGCGCGGGCCGATCACGCCTAATCAAGGCGGATGGCCAGCCGCATGACACCGCATGACACCGAGACCGGGCGCACCTTGCGCCTGTCCACCCTATTGCGCCTGCGCTGGATGGCGGTGATCGGCCAGACGGCAGCGGTGGGCGGCGTCGCCTTCGGCTTCGGGTTCGAGTTTCCGTTTGAACTGTGTTTCATGCTGGTTGGCGCATCGGCCCTGCTCAACGTCATCCTTGCCTTGCGCTTCCAACCCAACCACCGGCTGAAACCGTTCAGCGCGACATGGCTGCTTGCCTGGGACCTGACCCAGGTTTCGGCCCTGCTGATGCTGACCGGCGGTCTGCTCAACCCGTTTTCGCTCCTCATCATCGTGCCGGTGGTGATTGCGGCGGGCGCGCTGCCGCTTGCCAACACCTTGATGCTGGCCGCTGTCACCGCCGGACTGACGATCGTCCTCTCGTTCATGCACCTGCCCTTGCCTTGGCGCGCCGGCGAAGTGCTCACCGCCCCGCCGCTGCTGACGGCGGGCACCGCCATCGCCATCCTGCTGACAATGGGGTTCGCCGCGCTTTATGCAGGCCGCGTGGCGCGCGAAGCGCGTGAATTGTCGGATGCGCTGGCGGCGACAGAACTGGTGCTGCAACGCGAGCAGCATTTGTCGGCGATTGACGGGCTGGCGGCGGCAACCGCCCATGAACTCGGAACGCCGCTCGCCACCATCACGGTCATCGCCAAGGAGATGGAGCGGGCGCTCGGCGCCGATGAACGCTTCGGCGAGGACGTTGCCTTGCTGAGGTCTCAGTCCGAGCGTTGCCGCGCGATCCTCGGCCGCCTCACCTCGCTTTCGGCCGAAAGCGAAGAGCACATGATGCGCATGCCGATGACGGCGCTGATGGAGGAGGCGATTGCGCCGCACCGCGAATTCGGCGTCGAGATCATCGTGTCGCAGGGACCGTGCAGCGGACCCGAACCGATCGGCCGCCGCAATCCCGGCCTGATCTATTCGCTTGGCAACCTGATCGAGAATGCGGTCGATTTCGCCAAATCCAAGGTGGTTGTCACCTACGCTTGGACGGAACGTGACGTGTTCCTGTCCGTCACCGATGATGGCCGCGGCTTCTCGCCCACCATCATCGGGCGCCTTGGCGAACCCTACGCCACCGAGCGCTCCAGCCGTGACCGGATCTCCAAGCCGCCGACCACTGTCGGCGAGGGCGGCGGCATGGGGCTTGGCCTGTTCATCGCCAAGACACTGATCGAACGGGCCGGGGCGACCGTCAGCTTTTCCAACGCCTCAGCCGAGGAGATGGGTGCGCGTGTGCGGCTGCAATGGTCGCGCGCCGTGTTCGAGGCTTCCGATTCCGATGCGCCGCGTCTTGAAAATTCACGCTGGGGCCCTGAGTCCCTGCCATGACCGGCACAAGCGCCAGCACGGCGCTGCCGCCGCAAACCGTTCAGAGCCTTCGGGCCGATTGGATGACACGCCATGACCGCACTCAATGCAGCCGCCAGCGCCGATGACGCTTCCCCTTCCGCCGATGACGTGGCCGCCATCGGCGCGGACCGCAACCTGCTGATTGTCGAGGATGACAAGGCGCTGCGTTCGCGGCTTGCGCGCGCGTTGGAGCAACGCGGTTTCGTTGTCACCCAGGCCGAAACCGTCGACGAGGCGATCGACGCCGTGAAGGCCGCCGCACCCGCCTTCGCCGTCGTCGACATGCGTCTTGAGGATGGCAACGGCCTTGAAGTCATTGAGGAAATCCGTGAGCGGCGCACCGACACCCGAGCCATCGTGCTGACCGGATATGGCAATATCGCGACCGCCGTGACAGCGGTGAAGCTCGGCGCGATCGACTATTTGTCCAAGCCTGCCGACGCGGACGAAATCGTCGCGGCCCTGTTGCGCGGACCGGACGCCAAGGCGCCGCCGCCGCCGGAAAATCCGATGTCGGCCGACAGGGTGCGTTGGGAGCACATCCAGCGCGTCTATGAAAGCTGCGACCGCAACGTGTCGGAGACCGCGCGCCGCCTCAACATGCACCGCCGCACGCTTCAGCGCATTCTCGCCAAGCGCGCGCCACGCTGACAGCCCTTCAATTCACCGTGATGAGCGCTGCGGCATTTGGCGCTTGAAATCGCGCGGCGATCCGCCATTCTCAGCATTGAAATCATCGACATTCCGTAACACTTTGGTGACACGACCGAATGAAGATGACAGAGGGCGGTTCATCCGCCCGGCACGCAGGCGAAGGACGGGATCATGGCTGATCAGAGACAGCGCCAGACAAAGACAAGCCTGGTTCAGCGCGCGCTGCGCGGGCTGCAGCAAGCCGCGCAAAGCGCAGCGTCAGCGATTTTCGGGCAGCCGGCGCCAGCCTATGTTCCGGTGAAGGCGAAAGCATCTCGGCCCCGTGGCCGTCGCTGAGAATGAAGCCCGCATCCTCCGGAAAATGATGGCGCGGCACCCCCGCATGGGTGGCGAAATAGAAGCGGTCGCAAAACGCGCGGTACTCCTGCCATTTCCGGTCGGCCCGCAAATCCTCAAGCGAGGATTTGATCTCGATGATCCAGAGATCGCCCTTGGGTGAAAGCGCCGCGAGATCGGCGCGACGACCTGTTTTCAGCGTCATTTCAGGAATGGCGGCAAACCCCATCTGATCCAGCATCAGCCAGACGCCGCGGCGCACCATCAGCGCGCGCGCCGACTGGCGGCCATCGGCCAGCGGATCGATAGCGTGGAGCGAGACGAGCGGCATGGGCGGGTTCGACGCGCTTGGCGCTTCCAATCGATTGGCGCAAATTCAAGACGGTGTCTGAGACGGCGTCAAACCGCCACCACTTCCTGCACTTCCGGGATGAAATGCTTCAGCAGGTTCTGGATGCCATGGCGCAAGGTCGCCGTGGACGAGGGGCAGCCGGCGCAGGCGCCCTTCATGTGAAGCTTCACGCGGCCCTCGCGGTAGCCATGGAAGGTGATGTCGCCGCCATCCTGCGCCACGGCCGGGCGCACGCGGGTTTCCAGCAATTCCTTGATTGTCGCGACGATCTTCTCGTCGGCCGGGTCGAAATCCTCGGCATCCGGCGCCATGGTTGCCGAACCACTGCCAACCGGCAACATCACTGGCTGGCCGCTCATGAAATGCTCCATGATCGTGCCTAGGATGGCGGGCTTCAAATGCTGCCAGTCCGGGCGGCCCTGCGCATCGCTTGTCTTGGTGATGGTGATGAAATCATAGCCGAAAAACACACCTGCCACGCCGTCAAGCAGCATCAGCTTGGTGGCAAGGCCCGACTTTTCGGCGGCCTCGTCGGCGGAGCGGAAATCGGCCGTGCCACGCTCCAGCACGACCTTGCCCGGCAGGAATTTCAGCGTGGCTGGGTTGGGTGTCGCCTCGGTCTGGATGAACATCGGGCTTCTCCATGAATGAGCAGGCACATGCGCGCCGCCCCTTGTTTTGAATGGTTCGAAAATAGCGCAATGGGCGCATGGCGCAAGGGCTAAAACCTGCGTCTCATAGTCTAGTTTACTGGAGCGACTATCGCAACGCTGCGTCGCGTCCCGGCCAAGGGTGGGCTTCAAACCTGTCGGTTCGGAGCGAATGGTCCTGAGCCTAGGCGAGTTGCTCGATTTCAGCGTCAGTCAAGCCGAACGGCACCACGGTGACAGGAATGGGAAACGCACCGCCGGTCGCCGCCGCGATGGATTGCACCAACGGCCCAGGTCCATCCTTGCCGTCGCCGGAAGCAAGCACGAGAATGGCGATGTCGCGGTCCTCGTCGATCAGGGCGCGGATTTCGTCGCGCGCCACGCCTTCGCGCACCACGCATTCGGCATCGATGTTGTGGGTGTCACGGATGCGGTTGGCATGCTTGCCGAGTTCGGTGCGCGCGGTCTCGTGGGCTTCGGCGCGCATGATGTCACCGACGCCCAGCCATTGCTGGAAATCCGCATTCTTCACCACATAAAGCAAAACCAGCGCCCCGCCGGTGGATCGGGCGCGGCGCGCGGCATAGGCGACGGCGGTCGCGCATTCCGGCGTGTCATCGATGACGGCCAGAAACTTGCGCCGGTGCCCCTCTTCGCGGATCGAGCGTTGTGAAACCATGGCGCATCTGTGGCACGCCGCGGCCAGACCCCGCAAGCCGGTCGATTGCGCCGGTCAATAGCCTCGGGCGCGGTCCACCACATTCTCAAGCGCTCGGCCCTGCCGGTGCGCTGCGATCTGGCGGACGGCATAGGCGACGACATCGCGCCTGTCGGACCAGGCCGCGGCGTGCGGGGTGATGAACACATTCGGCAGCCGCCAGAACGGCGAGGCGGCGGGCAACGGTTCGGTTTCAAACACGTCGAGCGACGCAGCCTTCAGCGTGCCGTCCTGCAAGGCGCCAAGCACATCGGCGTCAAGCTGTGTCTTGCCGCGCCCGGCATTGAGCAGGACGGGCCCGGCAAGCGCGCCATCACGCGCCAGCCTTTCGAGCATCGCCCTGTCGATCAGGTGATGCGTCTCGGGCGTGTGCGGCAGGATCGCCACCAGAATGTCGGTCTGTGCCAGGAAGGCGTCGAGTTCGCCCATGCCGGCGAAACTGTCCACGCCTTCGATTGCTTTTGGCGAGCGGCTCCAGCCCCGCACAGTGAACCCGATGGTCTTCAGCACACGGGCGGCATGCGTACCCATGACGCCGAGGCCCATGATGCCGACGCGCACATCACGCGCGCCGGGTTGCGGGTGCTGTTTCCAAAAGCCATCGCGTTGCTGGGCGTCAAACAGGGCATGCTGCCGCAAATGCATCAGGCAGTGCTGCGCCACCCATTCGCCCATGCGCAACGTCAGGTCTTCACCCACGTAACGCACCACCGGCACATGCAGCGGCACGGTGCCGAGGTTGAGGATGTGGTCGACGCCTGCGCCAAGCGAGAACACCGCCTTCACATTGGGGATGCGGGCGACAAGCGACGCCTGCGGCCCCCACACCATGGCGTAGTCGA
This sequence comes from Rhizobiaceae bacterium, assembly GCA_025458045.1. Taxonomy (GTDB): domain Bacteria; phylum Pseudomonadota; class Alphaproteobacteria; order Rhizobiales; family Rhizobiaceae; genus JALOTE01. The sequence goes on along the minus strand of JALOTE010000014.1, from coordinate 5,543 downwards.
CATCCGGCAGCACATCCTGCGCGCCGTCATCCCAGTGATGCGTTTCGCCGGGCAAGCCGCGTTCGAAATGCGGCATCCAGTCGTCGCGGCTGTCACCCTTGACCGAAACGAGAACACTCATCGCGCGCTCACTGGTTCACCGCCTGCTGGTGCGCGGTGGAAATGTCAAAGGCGGCCGCCATCAGCGCCTTGGTGTAGTCGGTTTGCGGCGCATCGAATATCTGTTCGGCCGATCCCGCCTCAACCACGACGCCATTGCGCATCACCACGACCTGATGGGCGAGCGCGCGGACCACTTTCAGGTCATGACTGATGAAGAGATAGGCGAGGCCATATTTTTCCTGCAGGCCGCGCAGCAACTCCACCACCTGCGCCTGCACGCTCATGTCGAGGGCGGAGGTCGGTTCGTCGAGCACCACGAAGCGCGGCTTCAAGATCATCGCCCGTGCAATCGCGATACGCTGGCGCTGCCCGCCCGAAAACTCATGTGGAAAGCGGTGGCGGGTCGCCGGGTCGAGGCCGACCTCGGTCAGGGCCTCCACCACGCGCGCCTCACGCTCACTGCCGCTGAGGCGCGGCTCATGGATCGCCAGCCCTTCCTGGATGATTTCCGACACGCTCATGCGCGGTGACAGAGAACCGAACGGATCCTGAAACACAATCTGCATGGCCGCACGGTTGGCGCGCATCTGCTTGAAGGAGAGACCGTCGATGGACTGGTCGCCGAAGCGGATCGCGCCATTCGAGTTGATCAACCGGATCATGGCTTGGCCGAGCGTGGTCTTGCCGGACCCGCTTTCGCCCACCACGCCGACGGTTTCACCGGCCCGCACCATCACCGAAACGCCATCCACCGCTTTGATGTGGCCGGTCACCTTGCGGAAAAAACCGGTCTTGACCGGGAACCAAACCTTGACATCGTCTGCCGCGATGACCGGCGGCGCATCCCCGGCGACAGGGCCAGGGCGGCCCTTCGGTTCGGCATCGAGCAATTTGCGCGTATAGGCATGCTGTGGATACGCGAACACCTCCGCCGTCGGCCCCTGCTCGACGATCTCGCCTTTCGTCATCACGCAGACCCTGTCGGCGAAGCGCCGCACAATGCCAAGATCATGCGTGATGAACAGGATCGACATGCCGTGGCGCGTTTTCAACCCGGCCAGCAATTCGAGAATCTGCGCCTGAACCGTCACGTCCAGCGCCGTGGTCGGCTCGTCGGCGATCAGCAATTCAGGCCGGTTGGCAAGCGCCATGGCGATCATCACGCGCTGGCGCTGTCCGCCCGACATCTGGTGCGGATAGCTGTCGATGCGGCTTTCCGGATCGCGGATTCCGACCTGCGTCAGCAATTCAATGGCGCGTTTGCGCCCCTCCGCTTCGCCCATGCCCTGATGCAGCATCAGGATTTCCACGATCTGCCGACCGACCTGGTGCAGCGGATTGAGCGAGGTCATCGGCTCCTGGAAGATCATGGTCACGTCATTGCCGCGGACACGGCGCAATTCATCCTCGGTCGCTGAAAGCAGGTCCCGGCCCTTGAACAGGATCTGGCCGGACGGGTGGCTTGCCGCCGGATATTGCAACAGCTTCAGCACCGACAATGCCGTCACGGACTTGCCTGATCCGCTTTCGCCGACGAGTGCCACCGTTTCGCCCTTGGCAATGTCAAACGAGATGCGGTTGACCGCGGTCGTGACCGTGCCGCCTTGGGTGAAAGCAACCGACAGATCACGGACGGAGAGGAGGGGCTCAGTCACTGAAGTCACGCCTCCGAACGGGGTCTGCAAGAATGCCGCGTGATGGCCGGACCGTCCTCACGCAAATGTCTTTCGCGGATCAAAGGCGTCGCGCGTCGCTTCGCCGATGAAGATCAAAAGCGACAGCATCAGCGAAATGACGATGAAGCCCGAAAGGCCAAGCCATGGCGCCTGAAGGTTGTTCTTGCCCTGCGCCAGCAATTCGCCAAGCGACGGCGAGCCGGGCGGGAGGCCGAAGCCGAGGAAATCAAGCGAGGTCAAAGTCGAGATCGAACCGTTGAGGATGAACGGCAGGAAGGTCAACGTCGCGACCATGGCGTTTGGAAGCAAATGGCGGAACATGATTGTCCGGTTTGGCACACCCAGCGCGCGGGCCGCATTCACATACTCAAAGTTGCGGGCCCGCAGGAATTCCGCCCGCACGATGCCGACAAAACCGACCCATGAAAAAAGAAGCATGATGCCGAGGAGAATCCAGAAGCCCGGCGGCAGCACTGCGGCGATGATCAAGAGCAGATAGAGCACCGGCACCGACGACCAGATTTCGATGAAACGCTGCATCAGCAGGTCTGTCCAGCCGCCGAAATAGCCCTGGACCGCGCCGGCCGCGACGCCGATCACGGCGGACGCCGCCGTCAGGATCAGACCGAACAGCACCGAGACACGGAAGCCATAAATCACGCGGGCGAGCACATCGCGCGCCTGGTCATCCGTGCCGAGCCAGTTCCAGTTGCCGATGGTGCAGTTGGGGTCGTCCACCCCGCCCGGATAGCGCGCGCAGCGCTCTTCAATGGAATACATCCATGAGGGCTTTGTCGGCGCGGAGGACGGAATTTCCGAGTTGACCGTCCTGTAGGAATAGCGGATCGGCGGCCAGACCATCCAGCCATTGGCTTCGATTTCTTCCTGGATCACCGGGTCACGATAGTCAGTCACGGCAAGGAAGCCGCCGAATTTTTCTTCGGGATAAGCGATGACAACCGGAAACAGGATCTCGCCTTTGTAAGACGCGATCAGCGGCTTGTCGTTGGCGAGCAGTTCGGCAAACAGCGTCAATACGAACAGGATGCCGAACAGCCAGAGCGACCAATAGCCCCGCCGGTTGGCCTTGAAATTCGCCCAGCGCCGCTGGTTGAGCGGCGACAGGAGCGGCCGTTTGACCGGGATTGAGATCGCTCCGGAAGGCGCCAGACTGTTCATCCGACATCCCTCCGGTCGAAATCGATGCGCGGATCGATCCAGGTATAGGTCAGGTCGGAGAGCAGGCCGACAAGCAGGCCCATCAGCGAGAAGATGAAGAGCGTGGCAAACACCACCGGGTAATCGCGGTTGATGATCGATTCGAAGCCGAGCAACCCCAGGCCGTCGAGCGAGAAAATCGTCTCGATCAGCAGCGCGCCGGTAAAAAAGGCCGAGATGAATGCCCCCGGAAACCCGGCAATGATGATGAGCATGGCGTTGCGGAACACATGCCCGTAGAGCACCTGCCGGTCCGTCAGCCCCTTGGCCCGCGCGGTGACGACATATTGCTTGCGGATCTCGTCGAGGAAGGAGTTCTTCGTCAAAAGCGTTGTGGTGGCAAATGCCGAAAGCACCATGGCGGTCAATGGCAGGGCGAGGTGCCAGAAATAGTCAATGATCTTGCCGAAGAGCGACAATTCATCCCAGTTTTCCGAGGTCAGCCCGCGCAGCGGAAACCAGTTGAAGAACGAGCCGCCGGCAAACAGCACGATCAGCAGGATGGCAAACAGGAAGCCTGGAATGGCATAGCCGACAATGATGACGCCGGATGTCCAGACATCGAAGGTCGAGCCGTCCTTGACCGCCTTGCGGATGCCGAGCGGGATGGAGATCACATAGGAAATGAGCGTCAGCCACAGGCCGAGCGAGATCGACACGGGCATCTTTTCAAGGATCAGGTCGATGACGCTGATGTCGCGGTAGTAGCTCTCGCCGAAATCGAAACGGACATAGTTCCACAGCATCAGCGCGAAACGTTCGAGCGGCGGCTTGTCGAAGCCGAACTGCTTTTCAAGCGCCGCGATGAATTCCGGGTCGAGCCCCTGTGCGCCGCGATATTTCGATGAGGTTTCGCCGCCGGAAATGGTCGACTCGGCGCCCATCCCGATGTCGCCGCCGCTGCCGCCCGTGATGCGGTCCATGGCGTCGCCGCCTTGGCCGGTCAATTGCGCGATGACGCGCTCCACCGGGCCGCCCGGCGCAAACTGGATGATGGCAAAGGAAATCGCCATGATCCCGAACAATGTCGGGATCATCAACAGAAGGCGGCGCAGGACATAGACGCCCATCAGGCGATCCGCCCCAAGGGCGTGCGATCAGGCTGCGGGCGAAGGTGATTCGTCATGCGGTCACTCGAATCGATTGGCGCAACCAGTGCAAGCTGCGCGATGCGGCAAAACCAAGTGTCTTGATCGTGGTCTGCTGCCCTTAGTGCTTCGAGGCTCGCCAAGGCTCGCACCTCAGCATGAAGGGCAGCACTATGCCTTGCAATCCTTTCAGGCCACTCTTTCAGGGCGATCTGGAGATTGCCGCCCAAGTTTGGCCCTGCACCCATTCATGCTGAGGTGCGAGCCTTGGCGAGCCTCGAAGCAGAAGGAGGCGGTCTTTCAGGCAAGGAACTCACTTCATGATGCGCGCAGCCTTCGCCTCGTCGAACCACCAGATCGACGGGAAGCCGACATCATATTTCGGCAACGGGTCCGGATGGCCGAAACGGTCCCAATGCGCGACACGTGTGAACGGATAGTAGAGTTGCGGAATGACGAAATCCTTCGACAGCAGCAGCCGGTCGAGAGCTTTTGTCGCTGCGACCAGTTCCCCGCGGGTCGGCGCGAAAATCAGCTTGTCGATCAGCGCATCCACCGCCGCGTCGGCGATGCCGGCATAGTTGCGCGAACCGACCCTGTCCTTGGCTTCGCTGCCCCAATACTCCCTTTGCTCGTTTCCCGGCGACAGGGACTGGCCCCACACTGCGATGATGGCGTCATAGTCGAAATTGCGCAGCCGCTCGACATAGGCCGATGTGTCCACCACGCGGATCGTGAACCCAACGCCGATTTTCTCAAGGTTCGTGCGCCAAAACTGCACCTGCCGGTCGGCATCGGCCTCATAATAGAGGAACTCGATGGTGAACTGCTCGCCTGTTGTTGCGTTCACCATCTTGCCGTCACGGATTTCATATCCCGCTTCCCTGAACAGCCGCACGGCCTCGCGCAGATTGGCGCGGACCGCCTCATCGGAGCCGCCGACCGGGTTTCTGTGTTCCTCCGTGAACACGGTCTCGGGCACGAGGTCGGGGAATTTCGCCTGCACCTCGCGCAGCAACTCCGCTTCGCGGCCCTGCGGCAGGCCGGTGGCGGCAAGTTCCGTTCCCGCGAAATAGGAATTGTTACGGAAATAGAGGTCGAAATAGATCGCCTTGTTCGCCCCCTCGAAATCGAAGGCGTGGTTCAGCGCCTGGCGGACGCGCTGATCCTTGAACTTGTCGCGCCGCATGTTGACGACATAAGCCTGCATCGACCCGCGTGACTCGTCGGGGAACGTCTCCAGTTTCACGAAACCCTTGTCGCGCGCCGGAAAATTCTCATAGCCTGTCGACCAGGCGCGGGCCGAGTTTTCCAGCCGGAAATCAAACTCGTCGGCCTTGAACGCTTCCAGCACCACCGTGCGGTCGCGGTAATAGTCGTAGCGGATGCGGTCGAAATTGTTCTTGCCCACATTGACGTTGAGCGCGGCGCCCCAATGGTCTGCAACGCGTTCATAGGT